>JBHHYO010000053.1:0-18928 GCA_046757665.1 Nitrospinales bacterium | reverse complement strand
TTATCAGCAGGATAAGAATTTCTAAAAATCATGAGTTTTTCAGCAACCTGTTAGAACTATTCGACACACGAATCTCCATTTACTTTATCGACAACGTAACGGCATACGATTTTTATGATTATATTTCCGAAACCTAAGCGCGGCTTGCGCGCAGGGGTTCGAAATTGATTTGCAGGCGTGTGCCCGTTGCCTTTGCGAGGCGTTCGAGGGTTTTGGTCGAGGGATGGGTGCGGCCGCTTTCGAGCCGGGCGATCACGGACTGGGTGGTTTTCATGCGGCGCGCCAGTTGCGCCTGGGTGAGGCCCGCCGTCATGCGCGCCTCGATGAGGACGTGGGCAAGCTCGAACTCGGACGCAAGCTTGTCGTATTCAGCCCGATACTTTGAATCCTTCATCCACTTTTTATGCAACGCATTGGCCTTGGTCATTCCATTACCTCCCTGGCTCTCTCAAGAGCGATTTGTATTTCACGGCGCGGGGTCTTCCGGGTCTTCTTCACAAACACACGAACAACTACAACGCGGCGGCCTGTGGCTGTCACGTAGAGCGCTCGTGAAATACCGGTTTTGCCTGTCAATCGGATTTCCCAAAGAGATCCTTCCAGATGCCCTACATGCGGTTGACCAACCCGATTTAGCCCAAAGTTTTCGATTAGAGAAACCACACGGCTGAACCGCGCACGCATATCCACGGGCAAGGCTTCAAGCTCTCGGTCTACCGTTTCGTTGAGCGTTTCAACGATCCAATTCATGCCTTATAATTATAGCATATACGCTATGCCGTCAAGTAAAAAATAGTTCGCTATCCCCCCGCCGCTCACCGTCGTTGCAGGATTTTCTGCGAGAAGTATTTTTTGGGAACCTTGACGTTGAACTGAATTTTGTCGAAAGCGTAAGTGGTTTTGGTATTGTTCTTCAACACGTCGCGGAAAATCATTTCCCTGGGAAACAGCCGGTCCTGGATGCGGTGGTACCCCAGCAGTTCCACCTTTTTAAGCAACTTGCCGCTTTTGGCGTAGCGTTCCTCGCGCAGGGCGATTTTGCGGACGGGGTCCGTCCACAGTCTGCGGGTCTGGTAGGTGATCGTTTTATCCTTCGCTTCGAGAAACAGCACCAGGCTTTTCACGCCGTCAATTTCCTCGTTCTTTTCGATTGTCGCGGTGTAGGATCGGCTGAGTTTCCGGTCCTCCATCATGTCCTCGTAGGACAGGTCACTGCCCATCATGGACTGGCGCAAGAGGTGTCCGGCGATCAGGATTTTGCGGTCGGTGCGCGGCGTGTACAGCCACAATTTGCGAAACAGTTTGAGCATTTGCGTGCCGCGCTCGCGCGCCGGGGATTTGTAATAGCTGTACGATTTTTCCGTGCCCTCCAGCCAGGTGTCCACTTCCAGCGTTCGCACCCGGCGGCCGTTGTCGATAATCAGCCTGCCGTTGACGATTTTCGTGCTCGACCACAAATTATCGTCGATGGCCCTCAGTAATTCGTTAGCGTCGATTTCCAGAGCCGCCGCGGGGCGACCGAGCACAACAACCAACATCGGCAAGCACAGCAAGAACCATTTCATTTTATTTTTCATGGTCATCCGACCTCCAGTTCGCGGAACAGATTGGCCTCCGAGCGGTTGAAGATACCAAGCGCGGCGATGAAGGTGCCGAGGACGCCGGCGGTCATGCCGGGCACGATCCCCTGGATGAACCCGTGAACGCTCAACCGCCCGCGGGCGACATCGCTCAGCATCAGTCCCATTTGCGCGAAGTTGTCTCCCATATCGATTCCCACTTCCTGGAGATAATAAACGACGCCGCCCCCCACCACCGATCCGGCGACCGACCCCGCGACGCCGATCACAAACGCCTCGACCAGCAGGCTCAGGAGCAGGTGGCGATGCGTTTCGCCGAGCGCCAGGCGCAGTCCCATTTCTCCGTAACGATGGATGCCGTTCAGCAGGCCCGCGTTCCAAAGCACGAGGACCATCAGGAACACGAAAATGGCGACAATGACGTTGCGAATGACATAAAACTTGTTCGTCAATGCGCCAAGCCCCCGCTGATCCAGGATCGTCAGGACAACCGGTTCGTCATCCGCGGCCCAGGATTCCGGGTGCCGCCAGTTTTTCAAGCGGGACGCCAGCGCGGTTTTATATTTTTCGTAATCCGTCACGGGCACGCTCGCCGGCAAAAACCCCAGCCAATCGGTAACCATATCCTCCATGTAAAACGTGTCCTGGGCGTCGGCGAGGTCTATCAAGGCCATTTTCTTGTCCATGATAAACACACCGAAACGGATAAATCCAACGACCCGATAATTATCGGTAGCCAGACCGCCGTCGAAGGATTGGCCGATCAAGGTAATGGTTTTCTCCAATTCGATCCCCAGTGTTTCCGCCAGTTGGTAGCCGATCACCATTTCCTTGGATTGGCGCGGCAACCGGCCCCGGGTAATGGAGTCGGCCAGCTTGAGCCGGGTGCGCTCCGGGGTGTCCGGCGAAAAAAGATCGATGGCCAGTCCGGTCACCGGCGTCTGGCTGACGGTTTCTCCATTTTCATCGGGAACATCCAGAATCGCCCCCCAGCGGATGCGCGGCGACCAGCGGATTTTCGGATCGGAATTTTTCCGGAGCCAGGCGAGGGTTTCGCGCTGGGCGGCCAGCGCCCGGTCCATCGGCAAAAGATGTTCCTCCTCGAAAAAAGCTTTATTGACCAGGCGAAGATGGCCCGTGTCCAGATTGGCCGTGGCGTCCAGCATTCCCATGAGGATTCCCTCCATAAACCCCAGAAGGACGACCACCAGAGCCACGCCGACGGCGACAACGAGAAAAGGAAACAGCGACCGGGTCTTGTCGCGCAGGATACCCCGAACGATCCAGCGAATCATGTAACCGCCTTTCCGCGAAGCGCCAGGGTCGGGTCCAAGCGAAGGATTTTGCGGACGGGCAACCAGGCCACGGTAATCATGACGGTAACAATCACCGTCACGGCGGTAACGATTTCAGCCGGGCGGAATTCCAGAAACAATCTTTCGCGCACCGGTACGGTTGTTCCGCTCAAATGCGACAGGTCAAGTCCCACGCCTTGAAACCAGATGAAAAACGGGATACCCAGTCCCACCGCCACACCCAGCGCCCCCAGGGCGGCAAAACTGCCCTCCAGGGTAAACATCCCGGCAATCTGCCGGGGAGTCATGCCCATTGCCATAAAGGTGCCGATTTCCTTTTGGCGTTTAAACACATTCATGATCTGCGTATTGAAAATGCCGATTCCGGCAAGAAACATCAAGATCGTCCACATGATTTTCGAGTTGCGGCGGTCGTGCTTGAGGAGAGTGAGAACATCTTTCATGAGCATAACGGGAGAATGGAATTCCATTCCCGCCACCACGCCCCGATACGTTTTGACGGCGACCCAGCTCACTTCCCCATGCCGCCGGGTGATTTCGCGCAGGTGGTCGAGCCGCATCCAGAGGATACCGTCATTGAGGCGGGGATTGATAAAATCCGCCACGTCCAGAACCACAACGTCGCGGGCGTCCACGGCGCCAAACCGGTCGCGCCATCTCAAAACGACGGTATCGCCTTTTTTCAGATGCGTTTTTTCGGAAATTTTCGGACCCAGGACGACGGGAATGGCCGCGCCGATTTCAGCGCCGTAAGATTTCAAGCTATCCAGGGGAAGGTCGAGAAGGGTTTGTTGCATTTCCAGCCCGCGCAACTGGACGGGAAACAATCGCCGTTCGGGAAAAATCTGTCCCTGCTGGAGCAAGACCTCCGCTTTCTCCGAATGCGAAAGCCCCCGCAACGCCCCGGGCACGGGAAAAGTAAAATCCTCCCATTCCGTTGGGGTAAGAAGGTCGAAACCGGGCATTCGGTAATGCCCGCCCGCCACGTCCGTACTCACCAGGTTGCGCGTCGCCTGGGCTTGGAATCCGTTGAGCAGGGAAAGCATGAAAATCACCGCGACAATCGTCAACCCGGTAACCAGAACGTTCAGCCAAGCGCGAATGCCCTGCCGGTAAAAGTTTCTCCAGGCTATGCCGGCAATCATTCCAGCACCCCAAGTCCGTTTCGACGCATGTCGCGGCTCACCTGGCCGTCTTGCAGGCGGATTTCCCTGCGGACGTACTTGATGACCCGCTCGTCGTGGGTGGAAAAAATAAAAGCCGCCTTGTACGTTTCATTGAGATTTCGCATCAGTTCCAGGATGAGGCAGGAGTTTTCCGTGTCCAGGTTGGCGGTCGGCTCGTCGGCCAGAACCAGCGACGGTTGTTTGACTAGGGCGCGGGCGATAGCCGCCCGCTGACACTGCCCGCCGGACAACTCGGCAGGTTTTTTTCTTGCAAGCGGGCCCAGGCCAACCGACTCGACCATTTGCATCACCCGGCCGCGCACCTCCGATTCCTTTTTGCCGGTGAGCAAAAGCGGGAACAAGACATTTTCGTAAATGCTGTACACCGGCAACAGGTTGTGAGATTGAAAAATGAATCCAATCTGCGCGCGCCGCAGGGCGGCCAGTTCCTCATTCCGCAACTGTTTCAGATTAAGATTATTGAGAATGATCTCTCCGCTGGTGGGGCGGTCCAAGCCGCCGATCAAATTCAGCAAGGTGGTTTTTCCGGACCCGGACGGCCCCACAAAAGCCATGAAAGCGCTGGACTCGATTTTCAAGGTAATGCCCTGCAAGGCCGGAAAATCCTCGATCCCCACATGGTACGTTTTGGTAACCCGATTCAATATGAGCATTGGTTGGTTCGGCTCTCGGCAGTCAACGGAAGTGGTGATTTTGGGATTGCCCATCAAAAATAGTAAACCAGGCTCAAGCCGGCGGACGATTCGCTTCCGGTAAACATGGGCGCCTTGCGGAAGAACCGCCCCAGGTCCTCGTTCCCCTTAACGTTTCCTCCCCAGTTGCCCTGGAGGTAAACAAACAACTGTTCGGTCACGGAATATTCGATTTGCGGCGCCAACTGGAAACTGCCGTCTAAAATATCATAAAACCCGAACAGCCTCCAAACGGTCGCAATGCCCACCGGCTGGTCCAGCATGAAACCCAACTGATGAAGCGTTCGGTCGCCCCGCGGGTCTATGGGAAGAAAAGTGCGCTGACGCGCGGAAAGAAAATATTCCACCAACACATGCAATCCGTCGCCCACGTCAAACGTGTAGTCGGCGCCAACCACGTTTTCGAACCGGAGGGAACGGCGGTTGATATTCTGTTCGATGTCCAGCCGCCCCTCGCTCCAGTAGCCGATTTCATATTCACCTTTAAAATGATACCCCAGTTGAAGCAGTTCCAAATCGAAATTCGGCAGGGTGCTCAAATTGCTTTTGGGATGATACTGAACAACGAACCCGGTTTCCCAATCGCCGATTTCCCCTTCCCAGCGCAGGCCGGCGATCAATCGTTCGTTTTGTTTTGCGGGGATCACCCAGCCCTGAACCGTTGTGGTTTCATCGGGGAAGTAGCTGAGGCGCGCACCGTCCACGCCGCGGGTTTGCGGCAGGACGCCGGAGATATTGCGCGCATCGAAAAACCCCAAGGGGCGAAATAGCGCTCCGGCTCCGAATAAAATTTCCTGGCGGCCGCCACGGAAACGCCACTTCCCCTTTTCGGCGCGGAACCAGGCGCGAAAGAAATCCGCATCCAGTTCATCGGCGAAACCCGCCTGGAGACGCGGGCCACCCACGTAGTTGGCGTCACCCAGAATTTCGTAATCGAGGGACCACTCCTCGCCCCGATCAACGTTTCCGTTGACGCCCAGGCGGAATTCCCCGTGCCGCTCAAAATCATCAAAACTATCAGGAGAATCAAAGATGAACTGACTGGCAACCCTGGCCCGACCCTCAAAGTTCCAATCGAAAGCACAAACCACGGAAGGAAGAAATACAGCCACGAGCAAGAAAACCCACGTCACCGTCCGGTCAAACACCGATCGCTTTGTTCCACAAAACTTGTGCATAGGTTCGAGATTCTAAGCTAAAACAACGGGATTTTGAGAGGAAAAAAGGGATCAAGAAATCGGATCGTTCCTTTCATCCCATGCGAATGCAGATTTTGCCGAAGTGTTTGCCGCTTTTCATATGGCGGAAGGCATCGATGGCTTCAGGAAAAGAAAAAGCACGATCGACGGCGGGAACCAGGCGGCTGACCCGGATGGCCCGGTTCATGGCTTCAAAAGATTCGCGGTGGCCGACGTAAATGCCTTGCACGCGAACCCTTTTCATCAGAACCGAAATGATATTAACTTGCGTTTCAATACCCGACAAAATTCCGATCAAGCTGATCCGGCCGCCAAAGCGAACCGAGTGGAGGGATTTTTGCAAAGTTGCCGCGCCGCCTACTTCCACCACGTGATCGACACCCAACCCGTCGGTAAGTTCAAGGACTTTTTTGTCCCAGTCCGGAACGGCGCGAGAATGAATCACCTCGTTAGCGCCCAGATTTTTGGCGCGGGCCAGTTTTTCTTCGTGGGCGGAAATGACGATGGCGCGGGCGCCAAACATCCTGGTGAACTGGAGAGCGAAAATCGACACCCCGCCGGTACCCTGAATCAAAACGGATTGGCCCGCCTTGAGACCACCCTCGGTAACAAGAGCGTTCCAGGCAGTTACGCCGGCGCAAGGAAGCGCCGCGGCTTGTTCGTCTGTCAAATGGTCGGGGACATGAACCAGGCCGTCCTCATGAAGGACGATCCTTTCCGTGAGCATGCCGTCCAGAGGACCGCCGAGAGTCGATTGCAACATGCTGTTTGAAGGCGTCCCGGCAAGCCATTTTTGCGCGAAAATTCCGGCAACCCGGTCCCCCGTTTTGACACGCGAAACCCCCTCGCCGGTTGCAAGCACTTCGCCTATCCCATCCGAAAGGGGAACCAGGGGCAAAGGCTGGTGCGGATTGTATCTTCCTTCCACGGTCAAGAGGTCCCGGTAATTGAGAGAAGCCGCTCGCACCTGAAGCAGGATTTCTCCGGGACCGGGCTGAGGTTCGGGTTTTTCGACTTCCTTCAAACAGTCGAGTCCAAAATCGCCTTGAATTTCAAAAGCTTTCATGATCGTTCCCGAGCGGTCGCCGCACATTTCGGGCGAATTTCCCGGCCCAGCCCGCAACCGAACCGGGACCGTTATGTAAGGAGCCGGCCGCCAAACCGACCAAACAAGTTGTTTGGTCCCTCCTTTGTTCTTTGAAAATCAAAGCATCTTCTTAAGATAAGGGATGAGCTGGTCTGCTCCCACAGCCGGGGTACGAGCGCGAATAACACCATCGGGGCCGATAATGATTACCGTTGGCATATCGCGCTGGACATAAGCCTGGTCAACCGTGGTTTTCGGGTCCAAACAATAAGGGAAATGCACTGGAGAGGGAAAATGGTTTAGATAGTCCGTTACTTTTTCCCTGGAATCCCCAAATGTGTTGATGCCGATTATGGCAAGTTTATCCGTCGGCAGGGCTTTGCGGACTTTCTCGAATTCCATGGCCTGGTGCATACAGGGAACGCAAATATGAAACATTCCCATTAAAACAACCTTGCCTTTAAGGCTGGACAGTGAAATTTTCTTATTTTTAAGCGAAGTCACTGAGAAATCAGGGGCTTCATCGCCCACATCCGGAGCTTTTGCCAAAGCGGAGCCTGCTAAAGATAAAACAATCGCCAGACTTATGATGACCTTTCGCATAATGACCTCATTGTATGGAAAAAAGTTAATCTTGAATAAGAAGAGTTTTTTTCAGAAGATTCGATTATTACTCAGGATAAAAAAACCCCGGAAGAAAGTCAATTTTGTCCGCAAGAAACTGTTGTCAATCCGGGCATGGGTTGCCATTGCACCCGGGAGATTTCGAGAAACCTTCAGGGACATCCGTGAGGCTTCTTGAAATTAAACTTGACTTATTTGCGTTTTTTTTTTTACTATTTATCCTGTTAAAACAAAAATATAATAGGCTTTTTCCGTTTCTTGAATCATCTACCAAGAAATCGTTCCAAAAGTTATGGTTTTTCCCAGTCGATTCGGGGTTTTCTTGTATGAAGAGCGGGCCATGAAAAACGAACGCTTAAGCGGCAGCTTTTCCAAAACATACGAATTTGCAAAAAAGACTATTCACAGTTTGAGCTTGGTTGCACAAGCTTAAAATTGACGAGGAGATTTTGGAACATGGAAAAAACAACTAACATTTTGTGTTCGATTTTTTTGTCCTTCCTTCTTGCAGCCCCAGCCTGGTCTTACCAGGAGATCGAAGTAAAAAACGGCGGGACCATTCAGGGCCGCGCCGTTTTAAGCGGGGATTTGCCCGAGGATCGCATGTTCCATCTGATTCTTTTTCCCAACCTGGACTTGTGCGCCGAGATAGACGTTGACGAGAACTTGAACCGGGTATTGCATGATTTTAAAACCGGCGATAATCAGGGACTCAAGGATGTCGTGATTTCCCTGGACCACGTGGAGGCGGGTAAACCTTTTAATGACAACCCGATTCACATTTTGTCGAAAAATTGCAAATTCTTCCCCGACGTTAGTATTCTCCGGCAAGGCGCGGCGTTTACGGTGGACAACAAGGATAGCGTCATGCACAACAGCCAGGTTTACCAAAGCGAGCGCGGCAAAATCATTTTAAATATCCCCATCCCGCCCGAGGAGGTTTCCCACGGTATCGTGCATTTCCAGAAAAAATACAAGATCATGCAGATGATTTGCGGAATGCATGAATTCATGCAGACCTGGGGTTACCGGGTGCAGAACCCGTACAATTTTCTCACCAGCGAGGACGGCAAATACAAAATCGACAACATCCCGCCCGGAGATTATGTCATCACTGCCTGGCATTATCTGATGAAACCGCGGAAACAGAAGGTCCATGTCGACGAAAACTCAGTGATTACCGTTGATTTTGATTTCGGTGGCCATGAGGTCGTCCGGGCGCTTTACGAGACGCTCAAATCAGGCCGAATCAGCGAGGAAGCGGCTGTCCCCGGAACGCACAGGGGAGAGGAAATGCGTAGGCATATAGAAGACGAGTAGTTGCGCTGAAACGCCACGGCGTGACCGTGCAAACTCTGGAGAGCAATAGCAAGCAATACATCATGCGGAGAACAGGGATACCTGTTCCCCACATTTAAGTTTAATAGGAAGCCTGCCTTCGACAGGCCACAACACCGAAGAAATCCCGTCAGGTCGGCTTTTTAAACAACTCCGTCAGTGCGCCGCCAAGTCAATTCCCGCCATCGCCGGCCATTCCAAAGTTTCCAGAAAAGCCAGGATATCCCGAATTTCCTCTACACGCAGTTTTTTCTTAAATCGACCTTGCGTCATTTCCGACGGCCGGGGCAAGACCTTCAGAATACGATCCTTGGAAAAATGATGGGCGTTTCCATCCTTGTCCGTAAGGTCCAAGGATGATTCATCCTCATTAATCAGAGACCCGGTGAGCGTTCTTTTGCCCTGATATTTTTCCTTGAACAACAAAGTCACCTTGGCAAAGCCAACCGTGATTACTTTATTGGGTTCAAGGATAGATTCCAGGAGAAAAGGCAGGGTTCTGGCGCTACCGATAAATCCTAGGTCCGGCCCGACCACGCCACCCTTCTTGTTGATGCTATGGCACTTTATGCAATTGGCGTTGCTTTTGGGGTCGTAAAACAACCTCTTGCCGTTTTCGGCATCCCCTTTGACGGCCAGGTACGTCAGCCATTCATCGGGGAACTCCTCGGTTCCACCCTTGAGGTCGGCCAGGAAAGCGATAATCGCCTTTGCCTCGTCATTGCTCAGCCCCAGGTTGGGCATCTTGGTTTCGGGCCTTGTATCCTGGGGATTTTCCAGCCAAACATACAACCACTCCGGAGGATACAGGAAACCCGCGCGGGTCAAATCCGGCCCGACATGGCCCCCGTCCTCCCCAATCTGGTGGCAGGCCAGGCAACTCTTCTTCTTTCTGAACAGTCTTTCTCCATCATCGATCAAACCCTGCTCCTGCCCTCGGGAAAACCACGAGGAGAAATTGCGAATATCTTTATGGGTCGGTTTGAACATTTTGGGCTTGTCGTGCCCGATTTTTCCAGGAAGGGTAACGGATTTGAGACCGCCGGAGAGAATCCGCACATAGGACACCAGGGACCAAATTTCTTCTTCGGAAAGAGTGTATCCGAAAATCGGCATCAAATAAGATTTCCGCACCCCCACCCCGCCCTTTTGAATCACGCGGAAAATCTGCTCATTTTTTTTCTTGTTCATGAACTCGGCGTCCGAAAGGTCGGCGGGTTCCTTCTCCAGAAATTCGGCGTTGTAACCGTCTCCTCTTCCCAGGAGACCATGACAATGGGAGCAGTAATGCAAAAATAAAGACTGTCCCATTTCCAAAAAACGATTCCTTTCGGAACTCGTTTTGGACGAATCCGTGGGACCCGCAAAACCCGGCGGCAAGGGAAAAACCAGTGCGATCAAGAAAAATACGGTGACGAAAATTTTCATAACGTGTGCTCCTGTAAATCTTCGGGCAAAACTCTAATCATTTTTGTATCCAAGCCTAAATGTTAACAAGCCCCCTCCGACAGCAAGGCCGGGGCGGCAACTGATTGGTTATACTGCGTTTGCCAAAGATAGCTCCACAAGAAGATTTGAGCAACGGCACCTTTTTAATCTCTCAACGCAACCCGAATTTTAACTCAAAACAGGATTTTTTTCTAAAAAAAATGAGGGTCCTCTCGCCTGACGAATTCATCTCAATGATTATGAAGACGCGAAAAACTCCTCTTATTCTGAAATATTCGCTGTATAATTGGAGCCGCGTCAGGTCTTTTTTTCCTACATCAGGAAACCTGATTTCTCAATCTCGGTGAAACCGGCAACGACAAAAAGGAGCAGGGTCATGAAAACGGGAAAACGGCATTCCAGCAAGTTTTGCTTTTTGATGGTACTGGTTTTATTCTCCGCTCCGATGTACAACGAGAAAAGCGAAGCACGCGAATTTGGACCTCCGGACGTTTTTAATCACGTCGCGCTGGTGCGGGCTGAAATTGAACTGATCCGGCAGGAAATGGGTAAACCCAAACTGGCACGACCTGAAATTCAAGTCACCGAGGTTTCTCCCCGGGAGGTTTATTTCCAGGCCTTGATTCTTTATGACAAGGCGAACCGGCTTTGCTCCGAGCTGACCGGAAGACGCGCGACCCCGCCACCCCGGCCAACACGGGAAATTCACCCAACCGATGTCCTCACGTTGGTAGGCGACACCCTGGAATGCCTGATGATCATAAAAAAGGAATTGAATATCAATAAAACCAGCGTCAAACCGCAACGCGACGCGAGTAAAACGCCTTCGGATGTGTTTCGTTCCATCGTACAGGCCAGCCGTCAGCTCAACCTCATGCTGGAGCGTCGCATTGCGCCAAGCGATGTTTACCAGCGGATCACCCAGGCAATGGACTACACCGCATTTCTTTTAAAGTATCTTCACGTGTCCAAGGCAAAACTGCCCCCTCCCCCGCCCTTTGAACGCGGCAAGATGCCAAGCGATGTTTATTTCCGGCTCATCGAATGCTTTAACCTGATCAAGGAAATAGCCCAAATCTCCGGCTTGCACGTATTGAAGGCAAACCTTGAAGAAGATCAAAGCCAAATCACTCCGGGCGATGTTTTTATTCTCGCCAAGATTCTGGTTGCCGAGCTGGCCTATTTGAACCAGATCATTGGGAATACCCACTCTCCCAGGTCTTTTTATCCCGGGCGAAAATTCCCCTCGCACGTTTACCAGGCGGCAGGCCTCTTCCAAATTCAACTGGGCGAACTGTTGAAGCGAGTCAGGGCCAAGCCGGATTGGTTGAAACAATAGCTTACGGAGAAGAGAGAGATTATTTTTTTCTTTACACCCTTACGGTTCTTTTTTTTGCAATTCCGGGCTCACCTCATTTCCGGCCTGCAAATTCATTAGATTGAAATAGATTCCCTTCTTTTTCAAGAGATCCCTTTGCGGGCCAAATTCGCAGACCTTACCATCTTTCAACACCAAAACCTTGTCGGCATTTTTGAGGGTGGACAGGCGGTGAGCGATGATAATGGATGTTCTCCCTTTGATGAGTGTTTTCATCGCTTCCTGGACAAGCCGCTCGGTTTCGGTATCCACGCTGGAAGTGGCTTCGTCAAGGATCAATATGCGGGGATCAAAAGCCAGAGCCCTGGCAAATGAAAGCAACTGCCTTTGACCCATCGACAGGAAATTGCCTTTCTCCCGAATCTCCTGATCGTATTGCCCCGGCAGGCGGCTGATGAAATTGTGCAAATGAACGGACCGCGAAACCGTCTCGATTTCCTTCAAACCGATATCTGCATTCCCCAGACGAATGTTGTCTTGAATATTTCCGGAAAATAGAAAGACATCCTGCTGAACGAGGGCGATTTGCCGCCGCAAGCCGTACTTGTCCAGGGATTGAATGGGGGCGTCATCAATCAGGATTTCCCCCTTGTTCAGGTCGTAAAACCGGCAGAGGGTATTGATGATCGTCGTTTTTCCGGAACCTGTCGCACCGACGATGGCCAGGCTCTCCCCCGCTTCCACCGTAAAGGAAATATCTTTCAAAACGTAGTCATCGTCCTTGTAGGCGAACCAGACATTCCTGAATTCCACCCTGCCGTCGATTTTTTCAACCGGAACCGGACGCGAGGAATTGGCAAGGTCTTCCGGCGTGTCGAGCGTCTCGAAAATCCGTTCGGACGAGACCATGGCGGATTGGATGATATTAAATTTTTCCGCCAGGTCGCGGATGGGGTCGAAAAATTTCTGTAGATATTGCAGGAAGGCCACCAGAACTCCCAACTGGATTTCTTCCTGAACAAACCTGCCGCCGCCGTACCAGATCACCAACCCAATGCCCAGGGCGCTGAACACGTCAATGGACGGCTGATAGATGGCGTTGTAATGCAACGACCGAAGGTCTTCCTTGAGCTTGTCTCCATTAATTTTGCGGAAACGCCGGCTATGGGCTTTCTCCCGATTGAACAACTGCACCGTATACATTCCGGAAAGGTTTTCCTGGAGGAAGGAATTGAGGCTGGAAATATGCGCCCGGTTTTTCCGAAAAGCGTCCCTCGCCCGCGTCCGGTAAGCCTGGGTGGCCATCAACAGAAACGGGAAAACCAGGCAAACGACCAATGCCAGCCGCCAGTCCAGATAAAACAACATGAGAAAAATACCCGCCAGGGTGAACAGATCATTGAAAACCAAAATCAGCCCCGAGGTGAGCATCTCGTTGAGAACTTCCACGTCGTTGACCACCCGGGTGATCATTTTGCCGATCGGACTGTTGTCGAAAAACCTGAAGGACATCTTGTGCAGGTGCGAAAAAACTTGCGTCCGCATATCGTACATGACCTTTTGCCCGATATATTGCATCATCAGTATCTGGCAGAATTGCAACACAAACGTCGCCAGCAGGAGCGCCAGAAAAATCAGCGCAATCCGGTCCAGCCCCGCATAATTGAAAACCTTGATGTAGTCGTCGATGGCGATCTTGGTCAGGTAAGGCCCGGCAAGTTGCAACAACGAAACGCAAAACAACAGCACGATAGCCAGAACCACGAGAAGACGATACGGTTTGAGATACGCAAGGATTCTCTTGAACAGAGGCCAATCGTAATACCGGTCCTGCATATTTTCCGCGGCCATGTCCGTCATTTCATCAGTATCTCCATTTCCCGGGCCAGCATCTGATTTTTGAATACCTGCGAATAATACGCGCCGCCGCGCACCAACTCCGAATGGCTCCCGGTTTCCACAATGCGTCCGTTGTCCATTACGACAATCCGGTCGGTATTGCGAATCGTGGACAAGCGATGGGTTACGATGATCGCGGTGACCCCCTTGAGGTAATCACGGATGTTCTTGAGGATTTTTTCCTCGGTTTCAACGTCGAGGCTGGAAAAGGCGTCGTCGAGAATCAGGATTTTCGGTTTGCGAATCAAGGCCCGGGCCAGGGCGATCCTCTGTTTTTGCCCGCCGGACAGGGAGATGCCTCTTTCACCCACCAGGGTTTCCAGGCCCTGCGGGAAGTGGGACAAATCCGGCGCGAGACCGGCGAGACGGACCGCCTCGTCGATTTTCTCGTCCCCGGTTTCGTCGGCGCCAAAGGCGATATTGTTTTTGATCGTCGTGGAAAACAGGTAAGGTTCCTGATCCACATAGGCGATGTTGCGGCGCAGAACGGACAAGGGAATGTCCTGAATCGGCAGGCCGTCAACAAGCAGTTCCCCCGCGCTCGGATCGAACATACGGGCGACCAGTTGCGCCAAAGTGGTTTTTCCGGAGCCGATCATTCCCAGCAGGGCGACGCTACTGCCCCGCTCCACTTTCAAATTGATGTCACGCAAACCAAAGTCGCTTTTCCCGGGATAAGTGAATTGCACGCCGCGGAATTCGATCTCACCTTGAATTTCGCTTTTTCCGGTCCGACAGTCGGCGATGCGGGATTGGGCGGAAAAGATTTCCTGCAACCTTCCCATGGCGCTCGAACCTTTTTGCGACAGATTGAAGACATATCCAATGCCCATCATCGGCCACGACAACATCATCAAATAACCGTTGAACGCAACAAACGAACCCAGCGTCATTTCGCCGGCAATGACCGCCTTGCCGCCAATCCAAAGGGCAATCATGGCGGCCACCCCCACCACAAAAACCATCGACGGCGTGAACAACCCGAATATCTTCGTCAAGCGCATGTTCTTTTCCAGATATTCACGGCTCAACTGGTCGAATTTTCGCTTCTCGTGATCCTCCTGCACATAGGCATGTAAAACCCGGATGCCCGCAAGGTTCTCCTGAACCATGGAAGTAATCTTCGCAAGATGTTCCTGGACGATTCTGTGCTGGACAACCACCGAGCCGAAAAACTTGTAAAAAAGAACCGTGACCAGGGGCAGAGGCAACAAAGCGTAAAGAGTCAGCGTGGGATTGATGTATATCATCAGAGCCAAACAACAGGCAATCACCACCACGGCATCCATGAGGATTAAAAACCCCAGACCCATGAAATCCCTGATCGCCCGCAAATCGTTGGTGGCGCGCGACATGAGATCGCCGATTTTTTGATTTTGGTAGAACGCGCGGTCCAAGGTGAGAAAATGATCGAACAGGCGGTTCAGAATATCAAATTCAACCTTGCGCGAAGGGCCGAACAGTTTCTTTCGCCATCCGTAGCGGAACAGGCCCTGAAGCGCCGCCGCCAAAAACAGCAACCCGCCATACTGGATCAGTTCGCGGCTTTGCGGTTTTTCGGGCAAGAGGTCAATAACGGTTTTCAACAGCCAGGGGATCGCCAGGCCCGCGATATCGCACAGCAATAACGCCGCGCAACCAATGAGAATCTCCCGCCGATAGGCGGCCAGAAAAGGCAAAAAGGTTTTGAGGCGATTAACAAACATGGCGCAACAAGCTACAATCCCCGCCGCCGATCAAGCAACGTTCATGGACAGGAACATCGCGAAAATTCCGAGACAGAGACAAGCCAGGTTTTGATATTTCTTTTCACTTTCCTGATGCACGGTGGGGAGAAGATCGCCGATGGCGATATAAAGAAACGTGCCCGAGGACACCCCAATGGCAACACCGATGAAATAAGGATCCACCTTATTCAGAAAAGAAAGGGACAGCAATGCTCCCACCGGTGTGGTCAAGGCAAACAGGAACATGGATACAACGATCTTTTGCCGCGTATACTCCCCGCCCTTCATCAGAATACTGCTCAACGCCAAAGCGGCGGGGAATTTGTGCACGGTTACGGCCAGAAGAATCACGAAACTCAAATCCATCATGGCTCCCGCGCCGATCGCCACGCCGTCCAGCAGGCTGTGAAAACCGATGCCCAAATAAGCGGCCAGGCCGATTTTATGGTAATTGCACTCCCCCTCCTCGCAGGGATGGACCATGACGAATTTTTCCATCACCAGTATCAGCAGGAACCCAACCATAATCGGAAGCCCCAGATAATTTCCCAGCACCTGGGAAATCCCCGGCAACATATGGAAAAACACCGCGCCCAGCAAAATTCCCGCGCAAAAACTGATGACCATGCGAAAGGTGTCCGCGGACCATTTGGTCATCGTGGGAATCCAGCCGCCGACCATGGTGATCAAAAATATGAAACCCAAAAATGGGTAAATAAGCGCCTTTTCCATGGGATTATTCTCTGATAATTTGGGGCAGGCGATCCTTCCGCCGCCCGCGGATAAGGATATTTTGACCGGGTCTTTCAAAATATCATATATGAAATCAATAAGCTATCTATTCCCTTCCGCGGCGGCCCGCACCTGCGACCGAAGCCATTTTGCGCCCATCGTGCTACAATACCGCCTCGGCGCCCACCGCCCGAACGTTTTTTTGCAAAAAACCTTTATCAAGGAAAGTCACGCATGATCGGCGTCATTTTATCCGGGGGAAGCGGAACCCGTTTCTGGCCCAGGAGCCGGGAACGTTATCCGAAACAGTTCCTCCGCATCAGCGGCTCCCGCAGTATGATCCAGGATACGGTGGAACGGGTTTTACCGCTGATCCCCATCGACAACATTTTCGCGGTCACCAACGAACAACATGCGGTCGAAACTTGCCGGCAACTGGCGGCGTACGGATTCGACCCCGCCAACCTGCTGGCGGAACCCCTGGCAAAAAACACCGCGCCGGCATTGGGATTCGCCGCCGGAGTTCTGGCCGCGACCCATGCGGAGGAGGTCATGGCCGTCTTCCCGGCGGATCATGTCGTAAAAGACCCCGTTGCCTTTCGCCGCGTCTTGCAAACCGCGGAAACCGTCGCCGCGAAGGGACGCCTCGTCACCCTGGCCATCCGGCCCACGCGGCCCGAAACGGGTTACGGATACATTAAAAAGGGCGCCGCGCGGCACGACGGCTCTTTCGAGGTGCAACGGTTCGTCGAAAAACCCGACGCGCCCACCGCGCAGAAATTTATCGACGACGGCGATTATTTCTGGAATTGCGGCGTGTTTTTGTGGAAGGTCTCCACCCTGCTCGAGGCAATGCAAACCCTCATGCCGGAATTGCATAAAGAGATCGCTGTCATCGCCGCCCACACCCAAACCGGCTCCGGGAAATATCCCTACCGAACACTCGACGCGCAGGGCCGGAAAATTTATCAGGCCCTGCACCCCATCTCGGTCGATTACGGCATCCTGGAAAAGTCCGACAACGTCGCCGTCGTGCCCACGCGGATGCCGTGGAGCGACGTCGGCTCCTGGTCCGCCCTCGAGGAAATCAGCCCAACGGACCGGGACGGCAACCTGCTCACCCCAAACGTGATCGCCCTGGACTGCTCCGGTTCGATCATCCAGGGAGAACAACGCCTCATCGCCGCCGTCGGAGCCAGAAACCTCATCGTCGTCGACACCGCCGACGCCCTGCTGATTTGCGACAAGGCGCGCGCCCAGGACGTAAAAAAAATCGTCGAAAAAATCAAGGCCGGCCAACGGCCCGAGGCCACGGTTCATGCGACAACGCACGAACCCTGGGGCCGCTACACGGTGCTGGAAAAAAGTCCGGCGCACATTGTCGGCAAACTGGAAGTCCTCCCCGGCGAAAAGCTCGACGGAAAAACGCACTCAAGCCGGGACAAAACCTGGGTCGTCACCGCGGGCCGGGCCGAGGTGCACAAGGACGGCAAAACGACATCCCTCGACAAAAACCAATCCCTCTTTATCCCGCGGGGAACCGGGCATCAACTGGCCAACCCCGGCGATACCCCCCTGACCGTCCTCGAAATCCGGGCCGGCGAAGAGTTAGAGGAAGACCAGAAAGATGTTGGCTTCCGATCCTAATTTGACTACAATGCAAAAACAGCGGAAAAATAATATCGTCTGATTTGTGAAAAATTAATGTCGGGATGTAGCGCAGTCTGGCAGCGCACTTCGTTCGGGACGAAGGGGTCGGAGGTTCAAATCCTCTCATCCCGACCAGCTTTTGCGATGGGTTACGGTTTTCGCCGTAACCCATTTTTTGTGGCCCTTGAGCGAGCGATGTTGTTTTAAGCGCCCAGGCGATTACTTGGGGTTGGAGACTTGATCCTTTTTCGGTTCAGGCCGCGTCACTGAAATCGATGACGGCTTTTTTGCCGAGGAGGCGCAAGGCCGCTTCAATCTGGTCCATCCTGGATTGATGGTCGAGGTCGAGCAAGCGGCGGACCTGCCGGGCGTCGCAATTCAGTTTCTCGGCAAGCTCCGCCTGGGTGACGTTTTTATCGCACATGGCCTGGTAGATCATCAATTTGAGGGAAACGAGCATCGGCAGTTGAACGACAGGCTGTCCGCGCTTCGGTTTCGACGGCTTGGGAATATCCCTGCGCGAGTCCAGGTAGCCGGAAAGCGCAACGACCAGGGCGTCCGCGGCCCAGTCCAGGGCGTTCGCTTCGTCCCTGCCCACGGTCATGGCCTCCGGGACATCGGCGAAGCCGGCGATCACGCCACCTTCTCCATCGGGCTCCAGGGTGACGGGGTATGCCAGGATCACGGTGATTTCCTCCTTGCGAACTTGTTTATTGCGGGTCAAGCCCCAACTGCTTGTAAACCTTTTTTATAAACACGGGCGAAAGGTCCTGGTCGCCATGCATCGGAACGATCGCCTGACGGCCCTTGTACGCGACAAGCTGATGGCCTCCCTTGCCCCTTTTCGGGGCCACTTCGACGCCGCGTTTCCTGAGAAGCCTGATGAACTGCCGACCTTTCATCGTTCCAATGATAGGACATTTTTGTCCTCACATCAAGTCCAATAAAATAAAACCGCCAACCATCAACCGCCAGGTGCAGGTATGCGGTTGCAATAGCCCTTTTGTTCCGGCGGGTTGAAAGGACAGGGGGGGGGAGGTGTCGGGCGCCTACCGGAAGTCCGGGGATTCCAGGTTAATCCCCCGCCTCGATCAGCACGATATTGTTTTTGACGCGCTCGACGAATCCGG
>JBHHYO010000052.1:0-19807 GCA_046757665.1 Nitrospinales bacterium | reverse complement strand
GAGCAAATATCAGGCGGATGCGGCCCGCAAACACCCTAATAGTACGAAGACGGGAAAAGATGAAAAAAGCACATCGAAAAGACGAGATTTTCAAGAAAGCGGTGCTTGATCACTTGCTGGATGGAATCATATCCATAGACGAGAGAGGCACGATTTTGTCGTTCAATCCAGCCGCCGAACGGATTTTCGGCTACCGGGAAAACAAGGTGTTGGGGAAAAACGTCCGTATGCTGATGCCGGAACCGCATAGCCGGGAACACGACGGTTATATCAAAAAATATCTCGACTCCGGGAAAGCCAACATCATCGGCATCGGCAGGGAAGTGGTTGGCAAACGCAGGGACGGATCCGTTTTCCCCATGGACCTTGGAATAACGGAAGCGTTTTTTGACGAGGAGAGGCTCTTTGTCGGCATCGTCCGTGACATCACCGAGAAAAAGGAAATGCAGGCCGAACTCAGGCATTATACTGCCGAACTGGAGCGTAGCAACCAGACGCTCCACGATTTTGCCTTTATCGCCTCGCACGATTTACAGGAACCGCTACGCAAAATCATTTCCTTTTCCAGCCGCGTTGAAACTCTTTACGGCAACATTCTGGACGACCGGGGAAAAGATTACCTCCGGAGAATGCAAAAGGCCACCCTCCGCATGAAACAGTTGCTCGAGGACCTGCTCGAGTATTCAAGGGTGCGGACGGAAGGCCTGCCGTTCCGGTACACGGACATCAATCGGGTGGTGTCCAGGGCTTTGATCGATTTGGAATCCCAGGTAAAATGCACGCGAGCCCGGATAACCGTGGAGTCCCTGCCTTCCATCGACGCCGATGAACTGCAACTGTGCCAATTGTTTCAGAACCTGATTTCCAATGCGCTGAAATTTCGCAAGCCGGGTAAAGCCCCCAAGGTAACTGTCAAAAGCGTACCGTGCGAAACCGGATGGATTAAAATCTCGATAGAGGATAACGGCATCGGCTTTGACGAGAAATACTTTCCCCGTATTTTCAAACCGTTTGAACGACTGCATGGGCGGGGCGAACCCTATGACGGCACCGGCATGGGGCTGGCCATCTGCCAAAAAATCGTCGTGCGGCATGGCGGCGAAATTACCGCCCGAAGCCTGCCGCAAAAGGGCAGTACCTTTGTTGTGACCCTTCCCAAAAAACAAACCGCCTCGTCCTTCTCCCTCAAAGAAAGCTGAACCCATTCCCGATCGAAAAACTACTGGCCGGACAACCCGCGTTCTTTCCTTGTGGTAGCAGGGCGAACATACTATACTACCCCGCAATTCAGCCTCCGAAAAATATCCCGAAACTCCCTGCAAGAGCCGGAAGCGAGATTTTTTTCAGGAAAACTCATGATTTTTGTTGACCTTCCTTGGGTTTTCAATATTATTTCGGATGCGCCCCGAACGATTACTTTTTTTAAAAGGCTTATGAACAATGAAAATTGGCGTTCCCAAGGAAAGCGGTAGCGGAGAAAAGCGCGTTGCCGCCACACCCGATTCCCTCAAAAGGCTCCGCGCCAAATGCAAGGAGTTGAAAGTTCTTGTGGAATCCGGGGCAGGCGCACAGGCGTTTTTCCCGGATGCGGAGTACACCGCCGTAGATGCGGAAATTGTCGATACCCAAACCGCTTTCGACGCGGACATCGTTCTTAAGGTACAGCGCCCCACGGAAAGCGAAGTGGCCCTCATGCACCGGGGAGCGCTTTTGATATCGCATATCGAACCGTTTAACGACGACGGGCTCATGGAAAAACTGGCGGAGGCGGGCGTAAACGCCATCGGGCTGGAATTGATTCCGCGCATCTCCCGGGCGCAGTCCATGGACGCCCTGTCATCGCAAGCCAACATCGCCGGATACCGCGCCGTCCTCGAGGCGGCGGTACACCATGGCCGGTTTTTCCCAACCATGATGACGGCGGCCGGGTCGGCAAAACCGGCGCGGCTGGTTGTTCTGGGCGCCGGCGTGGCCGGACTGCAAGCCATCGCCACCGCGCGGCGGCTGGGTTGCAACGTCGAGGCTTTCGACGTCCGTCCGGAGGTCAAGGAGCAAGTCCAGTCCCTGGGCGCCAAGTTCATCGACCTGGACCTCGGCGACGAGGACGGCGCCGGCGAGGGCGGTTACGCCAAAGAGCTTTCCGAGGAAGGCAAGGCCCGGCAACAGCAGGCGTTGACCGAACGATTGAAAAAGGCGGATGTCGTCGTTTCCACGGCGCTGATCCCCGGCCGCCCGGCGCCGGAGCTGATCACCGAAGACGCCGTCAAAGGAATGGCGCCCGGCTCGGTCATCGTCGACCTGGCCGCGGCCAATGGGGGAAACTGCCGCCTCACCGAGGCCGGCAAAACCGTGGTCAAACACAACGTCACCCTCATCGGCAACACCAATTTTCCGGCCGCCATGCCTGCCGACGCCAGCAACTTTTTCGCCCGCAACCTCGTCAACCTGCTGTCCATTTTAATCAAGGCGGAGGACCCGCCGACGCTGAACCTGGACTTGCAGGATGAGATCGTCGACAAGGCTCTGGTCACCCACGAGGGAACCGTCCGCTTCAAGCGAGCCTGAACGGGACCGGCATCGGAATAATTGCAAGGAGAGAACATCATGGCAATCGAGCATTTATTGATATCCAGCCTCGGCGCAAGCGCCACCGAAGTGGCGAAAACGGCGGAAACCGCGGTGGCCGCGGTAGCGCACGGAACGGAGGCCCTCTCGCCGTTCATGACGGGTTTTATCGTGTTTGTGCTGGCTTGTTTCGTGGGATACCACGTCATCTGGAATGTCACTCCGGCGCTTCACACGCCCCTCATAGCCGTGACCAACGCCATTTCGGGCATCATCATCGTCGGCGCCCTGCTGGTCATCGGCAACGAGAGCGGGGCGGATGTCGGCGCCCTGGGCTTTGTCGCCGTGCTCATCGCCTCCATCAATGTTTTTGGCGGCTTCGCGGTGACCCGGCGGATGCTGGCCATGTTTAAAAAGCAAAAACGTTAAGGAACCTGCCCCATGCACGATTTCTTCGCATTCGTTTATTTGGCCGCCGGGGTTCTCTTCATCTTCGGACTGAAGGGATTGAGCCATCCGGAAACCGCCCGCCGCGGCAATACCAGCGGAATGACCGGCATGGGCATCGCCATTTTCATCACCCTGTTCCACCCCGATGTCGGCAACTACGGATGGATTTTTCTCGCCATGATCATCGGCGCGGGGATCGGCATCTTCATCGCCCAGAACATCCAGATGAAGGCCATGCCCCAACTGGTGGCCGCGTTTCACAGCCTGGTGGGCATGGCGGCGGTGCTGGTGGCGCTGGGAACCTTTCTCATCCATGAAGCCGAGGGCACCCTCAACGCCACCCTGATGACGGAGTTGTTTCTCGGCAGTTTCATCGGCGCCGTAACCTTTACCGGTTCGGTCATTGCCTTCGGCAAGCTTCAGGAAATCCTGAAATCCGCCCCGGTGGTTTTTGAGGGACAGCACAAGATCAATCTGGTCATGATCATCATCGTCTTTGTTCTCGGCCTGATATTCCTGGTCAGCGACAGCTACACCGTTCTGGTTCTCCTGACCCTGCTTTCCTTCGTCATTGGGGTGACGATCATCATTCCGATCGGCGGGGCGGACATGCCCGTGGTCATCTCCATGCTCAATTCGTATTCCGGCTGGGCGGCGGCGGCGACCGGGTTTACGCTGAACAACATGTTGCTCATCATCACCGGCGCCCTGGTGGGGTCTTCCGGCGCCATCCTGTCCTATATCATGTGCAAGGCCATGAACCGGTCATTCATCAGCGTCATTCTCGGCGGGTTCGGCGCCACCGGCGAGGCCGATGAAGGAGCGATGACCGCCGCCCGCGCCAAGGGCGTCAAGGAAGCCGCCGTCGAAGACGCCGCATTCATGATGGCCAACGCCAGCAAGGTCATCATCGTGCCGGGTTACGGCATGGCGGTGGCCCAGGCCCAGCACGCCGTCAAGGAAATCATGGAAGTGCTGGCGGAAAAGGAAGTGGAAGTCAAATTCGCCATTCATCCCGTTGCCGGGCGTATGCCGGGACACATGAACGTCCTCCTCGCCGAGGCCGACGTGCCTTACGACGTGGTGTTCGAAATGGAAGAGATCAACAACGAATTTTCCACCGCCGACGTGGGCTTTGTCATCGGCGCCAACGACGTGGTCAACCCCGATGCCAAGACCCTCAAATCCAGCCCGCTTTACGGGATGCCAATTCTGGAAGTCTACAAGTCCAAACTGGTCTTCGTCTGCAAGCGCTCCATGAACCCCGGATACGCGGGGGTGGACAACAACCTGTTTTACCAGGACAACACCTCAATGGTCTTTGGCGACGCCAAAACCACCTGCGAAAAACTGGCCGCCGCCCTGAAAGAAATCTGACTTCGCCTTCCATACCGGGCCGATGGCCGTGGCAAAAAATTATCGCAACATAATCTTCGGCATAGCGCTGATGGGCGGCACCGGGATGCTGATCGGGCTGGTCCTGCACAGCTACCTTCTCATGGGCCTGGCCGGCGGGTTCGGGGCGATCCTCGGATGGCTCGTCGGCTGGCTGGGCGGATGGCGGTACCTGTCGATCATCTGTCTCGGCGTTCTGCTGGGCGCCGCGCTGGGCTATTCCACCGGTGACCGGGACATAATTATCATGTCCGCCGGGTCGGGCGCCGCCATCGCGGGTTTCCTGGGCGCCCAGCTCGAACGGTTTCTGAAAAAATAACGGCAACGGCCTTGTCTTTGCCGGTATTGCAATTTTATTATTGAATCTGAAAACCAAGTTCCGCTAATCTAATAATCAAGCCCTTTAAACCCGTTCGGGAAAACCGGTTGTGTCCATGAACGACCAAGAGTCCAGGGAAACGGCGGAGCGCCCTCCGGAAACGCCCGAAAGGTTCTTCGATTGCGGAGACGAAACCGTCTTCGATTCCAGGAACCGGTTGATTTGGCTGAAAAAGGACACCTGGCAGATGACGGGCAAATGGATGAACTGGGTGCAATCCCGGGACTACGCCCAGGAGCTGAACCGGAAAAAGTTCGCCGGTTACGCCAACTGGCGGCTACCGACACCGGCGGAGACCAAAAGCCTCTATGAAAAAAACCGGGAGAACAAGGATTATGCCGGACAGCAGGTCCGGCTCCATCCCGTGTTCCCCCGGGGATGCGGTTTCCTGTGCTGGACCAGCGAGGTGAGAAACAAAATCCAGGCCGTAAGGTTTGGCTACAGAAAAGGCGGCGCCATGTTCGATGATATTTACCGGTCCTCCCGGGGATCCACCCGCCTGGTTCGGAGTATGGACAAGAACATATAACCTGTTTTACTTTTTCGGTTTTTATTTGATGGATACCAAAATCGACCAATCCCGGTTTACGGACAACGGCGACGGCACGGTCATCGACCGGGAGAACGGCCTCATGTGGATGAAAGAGGATTCCTGGACGCAACTGGGACGCTTGATCACCTGGCATGAAAGCCGCGAGTTCGCCGAGGAAAAGAACAAGGCGAAATTCGCCAGGTACGACGACTGGCGGATTCCCACGGCAAAAGACGCCCGCTCCCTGTTTGAAGAGGACAAAATCAACACCGACAAGGACGGATGCGAAATTCACATCGACCCGGTTTTTACGCCGGGCGGCGGCTACACCACCTGGACCAGCGAAACCCGCGCCGCGAAGCAGGCCATGGGCTATGATTACCGCGCCGATTATGAATTCTGGCTGGCCAAGGAAAACGACGGCTTCCCCAGCAGTGTGCGCCTGGTCAGAACCCTTGCCGCCGAAACGGCACAGCCGGCGAACCGGAAACCGGGCCACGAACAGGAAACGGCGCGGTTCATCGACAACGGCGACGGCACCATCAGCGACATGCAAACCGGGCTCATGTGGAAAAAAACCGACTCCTATCTGGACCTGGACAAGTGGGTCAACTGGGACGAAGCCGAGACGTATATTCGCGTCACCCGCGAAAACAAGTTCGCCAGGTACACCGATTGGCAAATGCCGACACGCAAGGAAGCCATGACGATTTTTGATCCCGGCAATCCCGCCACCGACGTCTATGGAGACACCGTTTACCTGCCGAAGGTCTTTCCCGCGGGCGCCGGCGCCACCACCTGGACCCGAACCGTGAACAAACACGACCCGGCCCTGGCCATGCGATTTTTTTACTACAACGGCGATTACAAATGGCACAAGCGGGGCTTGCGAAGCCACGGCGTGCGGCCCGTGCGACTCTTTAAAAAACCGGAGGCCGGGCAATGAAAACACGCGAAACCAAAAGATTCACCGACAACGGCGACGGCACCGTCACCGATACGGAAAGAAATCTCATGTGGAAGCAAACCGACGCTCTCCAGGACGAAGGCAAATTCATGAACTGGTTCGACGCCCGGGACTACGTTGTCCAACTGAACATCAACAAGGTCCTGGGATACGCGGACTGGCGTCTGCCGACGCTCGAGGAGGCCGAAAGCCTCTACGACGAAAACCACCACATCCGGGACGTTGACCGGTTTGAAATCTTCATCGACCCCTGCTTCGCCCCCGGAGGAGGGTTCACCACCTGGACTTCGGATGAAATGCCCTTCGGTACGGCGCACGTGTTTTATTATCGCTACGGACACTCCAACCTGTCCCATAAAGAAGGCATCACCAAGGACACCGTGCGCGCCGTGCGAGACCTGAAATAAGAAAACGTAACCGGCAATCGAACTTTATCAGGAGACATCACCATCGAATCGTACCGCAAAATCAACCCTCAGGAGAGCCTCAATTCGGCCATGAGCTTCCGGTTTGAGGAAGAAGATTACCGCACCATCTACCTCCTCGACGATTACTATTGCACCAATCCGTTTTGCGATTGCAAGCATGTGACCCTCTCCTTCCGGGACCGGGACAACGAGGACAACCGAATATCGTTTCTGCTTCATTTCAACAAGACCCACAGCTCTCTTCCCGATCAGCCGAAGATGACCAGGACGCAGACCGATATCATCAAACGGTTCACCAAAACCCTGCCGGACGAGATGCTGATCCTCTTCAAACAGCGTTACATGGAAGCCAAGGCCTATGGAGAAAAGAATCCCGGCTCCTACCTGGTCTTCGAACCGGGCCGCTATGTGAACTATCTGGAAATGTTTCCCAAGATGAAGAACTCGCTGGAGTTTACGTTGAACAAGGTGAAGTACTTCGCCGAGGATTCGTATGACATGGACCCGCGGAACGATAACCGCGACGTTCAACTGGCTTTTTTCAAACTGGAATGGGACAATGATAAACAGTCCCGGATTTTTACGTACTCGTACTCCTTTGACGAGAAAACCCGGGAAGAGACGGACGCAAAACTGTCTCCCGAACACAGCGCCCTGGTTATCGCTCTCAACACCTGTGTCCCCAACTTGTCGAACCTTTTGAAGGAACACTACAAGGAGAGCAAGGCCATCGGCGAAGACTTGTTGAAACAATCGCCCAAAACCGCCATCCGGCATTTGGACATACATCGAAACGAGCCGTGCCCCTGCGGTTCCGGAAAAAAGTTCAAGCGTTGTTGCGGAGCCAGGGAGAATTTAAACTGACCGGTTTTAGCCAACCGGACACCACATAATTTTTACAACGGATACCACCATGACCGCGGAAAGAAAGATCAAAAAAATTCAAGCAAGACATATTCTCGTTTCCACCAAGGAGCTGGCCCAGGAATTGAAAGAACGGCTCGACGCCGGGGAGGATTTTTCGGAGCTGGCCCAGCAGTACAGCGAATGTCCCTCGAAAAAGCGCGGCGGCGACCTGGGCTGGTTCGGCAAGGGCGCCATGGTGCGCCCGTTTGAAGTCGCCGCCTTCTCCGCCAAGGAAGGCGAGGTGACGATGCCGGTTAAAACGGAATTCGGCTGGCACTTGATCTATGTTTACGAAATCAAGGATGACGTCAATCCCGACGCCGGCCCGCCCACCGGCGACGAAGACGCCGACGACTCCACCCTGCGGCTGGTGGCGGAAAACTATGCCCATGAATTCATGATGCTCGGGTACACCAGCAAAAAAGTCAAAAGCCTGTTCACCAGCCCTCACTTCAAGTCGGCCAACACCGTTTACAACATCCTCGGTTCGGAAATCATCGACGAGATCATCGCCGGGGTGTACGGACAGGCTGTGAAAAAGGCCGGCGCGCAGAGTCCGGACGAAACCGCGCAACCGTGACCCGCCATCACCTCTTGACGGAGTTCACGGCGCTCCGGGGTTTTTTCCCGGAAAGGACGTCGAGAACATTTTCGGCGGCCAGCGCCGCCATGCGGTCGCGGGTCTCCACGCTGGCGCTACCGATGTGCGGCAACAAAACCAGGTTGTCCAGTTCCATCATGCCCTCGGTCAACGCCGGTTCATTTTCATAAACGTCCAAGGCGGCGCCGGCGATCTTGCCCGTCCGCAACGCCTCCACCAGCGCCCGGTCGTCCACCACCTTGCCGCGCGCGGTGTTGATGAGAAACGCGGTGTTTTTCATCATCGCCAACTCGCCGCGGCCGATCAAATACTCGCTGTCCCGGTTCAAGGGCAGGTGCAACGTGATGAAATCGGCATTCGTAATGAGTTCCTCAAACGGCGTATAAACGGCTTGCAGGGCGGACTCCTCGTCTTTCGACAGAGGGGTTCTCTGGTAATAGAGAACCCGCATGTGGAATCCCCTGGCGCGCCGGGCGACGGCCTTGCCGATTTCGCCGCAACCGACGATGCCCAGGGTCTTGCCGTGCACGTCGCGTCCGAGGAACAATTTCGCCGCCCAGCCGTCGAACCGCCCCTGGCGGGTGAACCGGTCGGCGGGCACGATTTGCCGCGCCGACGCCAGAATCAGGGCCCAGGCCAGGTCGGCGGTGGTTTCGTGCAGTACGCCCGGCGTGTTGGTGACCCAAACCCCCTTTTGCCCGGCGTACGCAATATCGATGTTGTTGTAACCGGCGGCATAATTGGCGATCACCTTCAAATGCCGGCCCCGGTCGATGATGTTGGCGTCGATTTTATCCGAAAGGTAAGTTATTATGCCATCGCTCGCGGAGACCATTTCCACGAGGTCCTCCGGCGTCGGGCGTTTCCCGGAACGGTTCGCCCTCAGCTCGCAATGCGGATGAAGAACCGCCAGGCCGGCTTCCGGAAATGTGTTGGTGACGCAAACGATAGGCTTCATTTTTATTTCAGCAGGCCCCTGGCCCGGCATGGTAGGATGAAGAGTTATCTGATACCGATCTCATAATAGTTACGCATCATATGAAAATTTTATTTTTAGTTCCACCGGAAACCGTAACCATCGAATCCTCGGTGCCGAAAATGCTGGAGGGGGGCAAGGGGTATTACCCCAAGCTGGGGTTGATGTACGTCGCCGCCCATTATGAACGGGCCACCGGCGACACACCGGTTTTTATCGACTGCCCGCCGGAAAAATACTCGGAAGAGGAAATGGTCCGCAAGTTCCGGGAAATCAAACCGGACATGGTGGCCATGAGCATCATGACGTTCAATCTGCTCGACGCGCTTCATGCCGCCCGGCGGTTGAAACGGGAAAACGGCAGTCTGAAAATCTGCATGGGCGGCCCGCATGTCAACCTCTATCCGAAAGAAACCCTCGACCAGCCGGAAATCGATTACGTCGTTTTCGGCGAGGGCGAACCCATTTTCACGAAGCTGGTGACGACGCTGGACGCGGAGGGAGCCGAATCGGACACCCTGGCCGGCATCCCCGGCCTGGGCTGGAAACGCGACGGCCTCTCCCACGTCAACCCCGCCGCCACCGAGCTGGTGGACCTCAACGCCCTGCCCTTCCCGGCGCGCCACCTGGTGGACGTCTCGCGCTACGAACACATCATCGGCGAGGGCCGGCAGTTCTTCACCATGCAGGCGACCAGGGGTTGCCCGGCCGCTTGCACCTTCTGCGATATCCGCAAGACCAAATTCCGCGAGCGCACGCCGGAAAACGTCGTCAGCGAAATCGAGCAACTGGTGGACATGGAGGTGGACGATTTGTTCTTCGTCGACGACACCATCACCATCAACAAAAAGAACCTCATCGAAACCTGTAACCTGATCGTCAAGCGCGGATTGAAAATTCATTACAAAATTTCCGCCCGAGTGGACACCGTCAATCCGGAACTGCTGACAGCGCTGAAACGTTCCGGTTGTTACCGCATTCATTACGGCATCGAATCGGCCACGCCGCGGCACCTCAAATACCTGGAAAAGGGGCAGACGCCGGAAAAAGTCCTGCGCGCCTGCAGGATGACCCGCGACGCCGGCATCGGCTTCTTCGGTTACTGCATGATCGGCATCCCCCACGAAACGCGCGAGGAAATGTTCGCCACCGTCGATTTCGTCAAACGCCTGAAACCGGATTACGCGCAGTTTTCCATCTGCACCCCCTACCCCAAAACCGAACTGTATTTCCGGATGCTTCAGGAAGGCATCCTGCCCAACGACTATTGGCAAACCTTCGCCGAGAACCCTACATCGGAGTTTAAAATCCACTTCTTCAACAAGGATTTCTCCGACGAGGAACTGCGCCAGTTGCAGGACGAATGCCACGCCCGGTTTTACCGCAGTCCGACTTATTTGATGAAACAGGTATTCAAGGTCCGCTCCTGGGCCGACTTCACCGCCAAGGCGCGCATGGGAACGAAAATCCTCACCAGCCGTATGCGGATGGGATGAACCCGACAAAGACCGTGTTAAAAATTAACGAAATTTTCAAGAGCATTCAGGGCGAGTCCTCCTACATGGGCCTGCCCTGCGTGTTTGTGCGCCTGACCGGCTGTAACCTGCGTTGCGGCTACTGCGACACGGCGTACGCCTTTTACCGGGGCCGGGACATGTCCATCGAGGAAATCGTCGCGGAGGTGGAAGCGCATCAAACCCAACTGGTGGAAATCACCGGCGGCGAGCCGCTCCTGCAAAGGGAAGTTTACGACCTGATGGATTCCCTGTTGCGGAAGGGTTGCACGGTCATGCTGGAAACCGGCGGCTCCCTGCCCATCCGGGACGTGCCGGCCCAAGTCATCAAAATCATGGACCTGAAATGCCCCGGCAGTGGCGAGATGGATAAAAACCATTACGATAACTTGAACGACCTGGGACCGAACGACGAAGTCAAGTTCGTCATCCTCGACCGCGCCGATTACGAATGGAGCCGGGACACCATCCGCCGCCATGCCATCGACCAAAAAGCAAGCATCCTGTTTTCGCCGGTTTTCGACAAACTCAGCCTCAAAACCCTGGCCGAGTGGATTCTGCGTGACGGCCTGCCGGTGAGGTTGCAAACCCAGTTGCACAAATTCATCTGGGACAAAAACACCATTGGCGTTTAGAAGGCGCTTCACCTCCCCTAAGAAGAGGAAGCTGTTTTCAACATGCCCTCGGACAAGCATTGCAAAACAATCCGCACCGCCCTTCTCAAATGGTTCCGGAAAAACCGGCGCGACCTTCCCTGGCGGCGCACGCAAGACCCCTACCTGATCTGGGTTTCGGAAATCATGCTCCAGCAAACGCAAGTCAAGACGGTGACGCCTTATTACCGGCGCTGGATTGAATCGTTCCCCAACGTGCAAGCCCTGGCGCGCGCGCCGGAGAGCCGGGCGCTCAAGCACTGGGAGGGCCTGGGCTATTACTCGCGGGCGCGCAACCTGCACCGGGCGGCGCGAATCGTGGTGGAGCAATTTCGCGGCAAGGTGCCGGATACGCTGGAGGCCATCACCGGACTGCCGGGGGTCGGACGCTACACCGCCGGAGCCATCCTCAGCATCGCGTTCCAAAAAGCGGTTCCGGTTCTCGACGGCAACGTCAAGCGAGTTCTGGCGCGGCTGTTTTGCCTGCCGGAAAACGGCGCGTCGGCGGCCTCGCAAAACCGGCTCTGGCAAACCGCCGAACGGTTACTGCCGAAACGAAGCGCCGGCGACTTCAACCAGGCGCTGATGGAATTGGGAGCGACGGTTTGCGGCCCAAGAAATCCGGATTGCCCGTCATGCCCGTTACGGGGCCTGTGCCAGGCGCACATGCAAAACCTGCAACACCGCTTTCCACCGCGGAAAACCACGCAGGCGGTGAAAAAAATCGAGGTCAGCGCCGCTGTCATCCGGCGCGGCGGAAAAATTTTCATCCAGCAAAGACCGCTCAACGGCCTGATGGGCGGGCTGTGGGAGTTCCCCGGCGGCAAGCGAAAAAACAACGAGTCCCCAGACGCTTGCCTGCGCCGCGAAATCCGCGAGGAACTGGGAGTCGATATTCTGGTGCGGGAAAAGCTGATGACCATCAAGCACAGTTACACACAGTTCCGCGTTACCCTGTATGTTTACCGGTGCCGCTTGCCCTCCGGGCGCATCCGCGCCACCTGTTGCGAACAATGGAAGTGGGTGGAGGCGCGGCAACTTCCCTCGTTCCCCTTCCCGGCGGCCAACGCAAAAATCGTCCGGCGCCTCACGCACCGCCAACCATAAAAAGAAAACCATGCCCAACTGGCTCGCAAACAACGAAGGCACAAAAGTCACCCTGCAAGGCGTCGGGGTCAACATTTTGCTGGCCGCGGGCAAGTTTGTCGGCGGCGTGCTGGGCAAAAGCACCGCCCTGATCGCCGACAGCATACATTCCCTGTCCGACCTGCTCACGGACGTGGTGGTACTGTTCAGCCACCAAATCGGCCGAATGCCCAGGGACGAGGGGCATCCCTACGGCCACGGGCGCGCCGAGACCATAGGAGCCGTTATCATCAGCAGTTCCATTATCCTGGTCGCCCTGGGGTTGGCCTACGAGGTCTGGGACATCATCGCTTCCGGAAAAATGACGACCCCCGAATGGCCGGCGGCCATGGCGGCGGCGCTTTCCATTCTGGCCAAGGAAACCCTTTTCCATTATTCCCGCAAAGTCGGCGAAAAAATCCACAGCCCGGCGATCGTCGCCAACGCCTGGCATCACCGCTCCGACGCCGTTTCCTCCATCGCCTGTTTGATCGGCGTTCTCGGAGCCATGCAGGGTTACCCCATCCTGGACCCCCTGGCGGGCGGCGCCGTTGCCCTGATGATCGGCAAAATGGGCATCGACCTTTTCATCAAGGCCATGCGCGACCTCATGGATTCCGCACTGGATAAAGAACAAACCGAGCGGATCAAGCAAATCATCGCTTCGACGCCGGGGGTCAGAGGATCACACGATCTGCGCACACGGAGGATCGGCGGGGAAATCCTGATTGACGTCCATATCCTGGTGGCGCCGGAAATTTCCGTGACCGAGGGACACGACATCTCCGAAAACGTCCGCCATAAACTGAAACAGGCCTTTACCGACGCGCAGGATGTCCTCGTGCACGTGGACGCAGAGGACGACATGGAAAAGGAAGCGCCCTACCTGATGACCCGCGAGGAACTCGAGGTGCTCACCGCGCCCATCATCGCCTCGACGCAGGGAATCGAACGAAGCACCCAAATACGGGTGCACTATCTGGATGGACAAAATATCGTCGAAATCTTCGTCCGGGTAAACGAAAACAAAACTCTGGACGAGATAAAAAAAATCCTGACGGATTTAAAAACCCGTCTCGAAGCGCTTGACCGGATAGACGGCGCCAAGGTTTACCTTGACGTCGATGCCGCGTGACGCCCCCCCTCGCCCCTAAAAGAAAGAAAGCTTTGCATAACCCGAGATTCTTCGCCGCTTCGGCGTCATCGCGAGCCGCCACCGGCGGCGTGGCGATCCAGCCGGGCCACGCCCGGTGGAAATGGGTCCTTTCTGGATTGCTTCGTCGGCTTTGCCGCCTCGCAATGACAGTCAAACAAGTACCTTTATGCAAAGGTCTCTAAAAGAAAAGCCGGCCCGGGGGCCGGCATATTCTTTTCAAGACGGGGAAATAAATCGTCGCGTCAATTGATTTTTACTTTCTTGGGCTTTGCCTCTTCCTTTTTGGGCAGGCAAATTTCCAGCAATCCGTTTTCCACCTTGGCGGTAATGCCATCCGGGTCGACCCATTGCCCAAGCGTAAACACCCGGCGAAAACTCCGCCGCGAAAATTCCCGAATGCGGTAATTCCTCGTTTCGTCGTCCTTGTCCTCCATCGACTTGCCGCTCAAGGTCAGGGTGTCGTCCTTGATCTCAATCTCGATGTCGTCGCTTTTCATTCCGGGAACCGCAACATGCAGGGTGAAGCCGTCTTCACCTTCCATGACGTTTACTCTCGGCTCAACCGTTTTGGAATCCGGGGACCCCGTGGAAAAAGCGCTGTCAAAAAAATTACCGGGATCGAACAAAAACTCCAATCCGTTTTTGGGTTCACAGGCAACCAGGCTCATGACTTTTCCTCCTTATTGATAAGGGCTCTTGACGATTATGAAGAAGACCAAATCTCGGTACCGGAGATTTTCATTCCCTCGGTCACCTAATAAAACCGGTTTGGTCCCGTGTCAAGGCAGGAGAAAAAATCTGGAGAAAAAAATACGGTTTTGGTTTTTGCAGAGGCCGGCGCACCGGCCAGTCTTACCCGCAAACGGCCGTCTTCCCGGTTAGCCCTGAAACCATGTGTCCCGAATTATGGAATCCGCGATCGCGCCCTAAAACGCCATCGCGGACTTTTGCGGCCTGACTTCCTGCTCAAGCTTGCCGGTCAACAACCAGCCGATGTCGACATCCGTCAGCAGGTGCAGATTGGCAAGCGTCCGGGCCGAGGGAGCCGATATGCCGTTTTCCAACTCGGACAAGGCGCCGATGCTGATTCTAATCTTTTCGGCAAAACCGACGATGTTCAGTCCAATGGACTTTCTGTGAGCTCTCAACCGTTTTCCGACAGACTTTTTGAATTTTGTTGTGTTTTTGATTTTCATGGTTTTCTTCGTCCCTGGCGAAAGAAAAATGTTCAGTTGGACCGGGGACATCATGCGCAAGCGTTGCATCATGTCCCCGGCCTGCACCCCATACCACCCCTCCAAGGGTCCAATTCCAGATCGCGACAGGCAAACGTCATCCCGCGCAAACCGCAAAAAGCCGATTTTTCAAAGCGCGCCCATTACCTTCAAATTAATCATCCAAGCCTTGCAAATTCTTAAACGGCATTTGTGTTTCGTCGCACAAGACGGGGCATCCCTTACAAACCTTACAGGCCTGGATAAATTTTTTGTAAAATGGCCGGGATCGTGATAAATTGTCATTTTCCCATAACACATTGATTCCTTGTGCTTATCCAACCAAACGGCGAACCGGATGAGAGGTTGGACGATCTCTTAACCAAGGCCCATAAAATTTTTTCCGCACCAACCCACCCGCCGGTTGGTCGGTCTTCTTCCTTGGAGAATAAGCCGTGACATCAAAAATCGATCAAATCCCTGACCGGAAAACCCGGGAATTTGCCCGCAACTGTCTCGAAATGAAATCCGTTGCCGAATTGAAAATTCCCCATACCGCCGCCGACGCCAACCCCGATGAACTGGACGAATGGGGTCTCACCCCGGAAGCCTGGAGCGAGGCCATGGACGCGGCGCTACACGACCTGGTGGACGAGACGGAGTCCATGTTCCGGCAAACCCTCAAGATTGAGGAAGATATCGCCCTGGGCCGCTGGTGCGCCTCGTGCAACACCCCCTGGGGGATAGCCACCCGCTGGGGCCGCGACCAGGAAGAGGCCGGCAACCGGCTCCACAACCATGTCATGGGGGCGGACGGGCCGAATTGAAAACCACCGCGAAATCAAAATCGAACCGCCGTCTCGCGCAAGGCGGCAAGACTAACCCGCGGCCCGAAACGTTATGTCTTATCTCGTAATTGCCGCCAGTCTCAACCCGCAAAGCCGTAGCCGTATTCTCGCCCGGGCGGCGCGGGACGCTTTTCAGAAACGGGGCCGGCAGGTCGTCCTGCTCGACCTTGCCAAACACCCTCTGCCGCTCTGTGACGGAGACGCCGCCTACAACGACCCCAACGCCCGGGAAGTTTCCCGGATGGTGCAGACCGCCGAGGGCATTCTCCTCGCTACGCCGATTTACAATTTTGACGCCAACGCCGCCGCGAAAAACCTGGTAGAGCTTACCGGCAACGCCTGGCAGGACAAGGTGGTGGGATTCCTCTGTGCCGCCGGGGGCAAAAGCAGTTACATGTCCGTGATGAGCCTGGCCAACAGCCTGATGCTTGATTTTCGATGCTTGATCCTGCCGCGATTCGTCTATGCCACCGGCGAGGCGTTCGAGGGCGAAGCCCTTATCGACGCCGACGTGCGGGACCGGCTGGACGATCTGGTCGGCGCCCTGATCGAGCTGAGCCGCGCCACGGCCCGCGGCTGAGACTGCCGCACCGCCGCGGGTTTCGCTTATTGTCCGGCGTTCGCCCGCTTGAGCAGTCGGATGATTTCCGGATCGCCGTAACTTTCGGCCAGTTTCAAAGCCGACCGGCGTTTTTTGCCGATGCGGGTTTTGGCGCCGCGCGCCAGCAGTAATTTGACCGTTTCGGCGGTGTTTTTGTGCTTGATGGCCTCAAACAGCGCGGTATTTCCGTTATTGTTCTGGAGGTTGATATCGGCCCCCCGGTCGAGGAGGAGACGGACGATCTCGCGTTCTCCCCACACCGCCGCATACATCAGGGCGGTCCATCCACCGCGGTTGCGGTAATGAATGTCCGCCCCCTTTTCCACCAGCAGGCGGGCCAGGTCTTCCCGCTGGTTTTGAATAGCCTGGACCAAAAGGGATTGTTCGTTTTCGTGCCGCGGTTTGATGCGCACGTCCGCGCCCTGTTCCACCAGATAGCGGACCATATCGAATTTTTTCAGATGCGCGTACAGCGGCAGGGCGCTCACCCCGTTCTGGTTTTCGGCATTGATATCGGCGCCCCGCTCCAGCAAAAGCCTGCCGATCTCTTCGTATCCCCTTTTGGCGGCCAGGAACAACGCGCTCACGCCGTCGACCATTTTCGCGTTCACATCCGCGCCCCGGTCCAGGAGCAGTCGCACCAGTTTGAGATTGCCGCTCTCCACCGCCGGCAACAGGGCAGTCGCGCCGAAGGTGGATTGCGATTTGACATCCGCGCCCCGGTCCAGGAGCAACTTGACGATTTCGATGTCCCCGGTTTCCGCCGCCGGCATCAATACCGTGTCCCCATACTTGTTCTTCGCGTGAACATCCGCGCCCCGCTCGAACAAATACCCGATCATGGGCTTATCGAGATCAAAAACCGCCACAAACAAGGGCGTCGCTTCCCGGGGCCCGAAAAGCGACGCATACGTGCCGCTGGAATTGATATCCGCCCCCCTTTTCAACAATAAATCAATAATATCCCTGTTGCCCGCATGAACGGCCAGGAGCAAAGCCTGCGCCAGGACGCCCGGCTTTTCCGTCATCCCGGCATCCAGAAACAGCTCAACGGTCGGATAACTCTTGGTCTCGACGGCGTGGTAAAACGCCTCCGGGCTGAACGGCAGGCCGATGGCGCTCATCTCCTGGCGGGCTTCCTGCCGGCTTCTCTCGCAGGCGGTGACGGAAACGAACAGCACCAGGCACAGAATTAACGCAATAGATTTCATTTCTAGTGAAAAACCGGAAACGCGCAAAAAAAATCCGGCAGAGCCGACAATGGGCTCCACCGGATAAATATAGCGGATTATTTTACGACAACATTCGTTGCCTGGGGACCTTTCGGACCCATGTTGGTTTCAAACTCAACAGCCTGACCCTCGCTCAACGTTTTGTAGCCCTCCCCCTGAATCGCCGTGTGATGAACAAAAACGTCCTGGCCTTCCTCGGTTTCGATGAATCCATACCCCTTTTTGTCGCTGAACCACTTCACTTTTCCAACTGACATAATCGACACTCCCTCCAGAATGCAGAAATAGTTGCGATATTTTAGGCCTCTTGCCAACCCGTGTCAAGGCAATTCCCGGCCCGGCAATGCGCCGGAAAGCCCGGTAGAACGCCCGAAAAAGCGCATGACCATACAGCGCACAGGGCATAAAATGACAAGCCAATTTTAAATCAATAGATTATAATGCTTTTTCAGCAACCGTCCGTAGCTGTCTCCGGACCGGATTTTACGGCAACAACTTGTTGGCTCCTGGAATTTTCTTGTAACCGCTCTTCCCACGCCCCCGACACCATGGACAGGAAGCGCAAAACTGAACGGTATTGCTCATGGAAAAATCCGCACAACTGAATATCGACGAGAAATCGCTAAAATCCCTGATGATATTGGCGTCGGTCGTGGAAACCCGCGACAAATATACCGGCGGCCATCTCTGGCGGGTCGGCCAATTCGCCAAAACTCTGGGAGAAAAAGCCGGGTTGTCGCCGTCGGAGGTGTTTGTCGTCACCGCCGGAGGCATTTTGCATGATCTGGGCAAGGTGGGGATTCCCGACGCCATCCTGAACAAACCGGGCAGACTCACCCATGACGAGTACGAAATCATCAAAACCCATCCGGTGGTGGGGCGCGATTTGCTTCGCGAGCATCCGCTGGCCCCCCTGGCACTGGACGCCGTGGCGCAACATCACGAACGTTGCGACGGGACAGGTTATCCCGATGGCCTGGACGGAGAAGAAACCTCCCTTTCCGCCCGGATTGTCAGCATCGTCGATGCCTTTGACGCCATGACCAGCACACGCTCCTACCGCCGGGGAATGCCCGTCGAAAAAGCCATCGCCATTCTGCGGGAAAACCGCCAAACCCAATTCGACGGCGAATTGGTGGACCATTTCCTCGACCTCTCCCGGCAGGGGAAATTGAAACCTATCATCGGCCACAGCGACCACGAGTGTCATCTGGTGAATTGTCCCAAGTGCGGGCCGATCCTGGCGGTCCCCAAAACCGTGCGCGACGGAAGCCGCATCGTTTGCCGGGCTTGCCGGGGAGAGTACCTTCTGCACGTCAACGGAGACACGTTCGACGCCGAATTAAAGGGAACCGCCGCCGCGCCGAAGGAACTGCAAACCCCGCCGGACGTGGAACCTCTGAACGACCTGCTGGGCCGCATTCCAAAAAACGCAGTGACCCCGCCCTGACCCCCGGCCCGGGCCGCCGGGACATTTCTTACCGATTCCGCAAGAGGTTCAGCCGTCCCTTTAGAAAGACAGCTAATGAAGGAAAAGGGGGTCATGAAAATCATATTCAGCAGAAAAGGATTTGATTCCGGTTATGGCGGAATCCCCAGCCCCATTCTGCCCGATGGGACCATCCTTTCGATGCCGATACCCAACGAAGAGGACCACATCGGCTACCAGCAATTGGTACTGCCGAATGAACGAAAAACCTATTGGCGGGTTCTCAGGGAATTATTGAGAAACAAAAAACTGCAAAAAGGAAAAACAAAAATACCGCTGAACAAGCATAGAGATTACCACTGCCACTTTGATCCGGATTTAAGAAGAGATGCTTTGAGGAAGGGAAGGGGAAAAGGCTGGCTCCCCAGTCTGGGCCAGATTGGCGCGGCCCAAGGCCACTTGAGGAAACAAGGCATTCAGGAAGGCGACCTTTTTTTGTTTTTCGGTTGGTATCAATTCACTGAATTAAGAAATGAAAAACTGTGCTACGACGAAGACCGTTATATCGGCGGCTTTCATATGTTTTTCGGTTACTTGCAGGTCGGGAACATTCTAAAAAGCAAAGCGATTCAAACCCGCGCGCCTTCCTGGTTGAAGGAGCACCCTCATTATCGCCTGGAACGCCGCCGCGAAGATAAAAATAACGCCATTTATGTCGCGGCTCAAAAACTTTCCTGGAATAAGGATTTGCCGGGCGGCGGGACATTTAAATTTCATAACGATTCACTACTGTCCGGGGAAATTCTTGATCTCGTTGTTATAGTGTTTTCAAAGAA
>JBHHYO010000051.1:0-19927 GCA_046757665.1 Nitrospinales bacterium | reverse complement strand
CCGGAGCGCTTTTTTCCGGAAAAAAAATTTTTTGAAAGACGAGGAACGAACTAGTCAAAATGTCAGGTTGCAAACCTGCCAACCCCTTATCTCCCAAGCCGTTTCGCAAGATTCCGGTCAGGCACGGAGTGAGCGGATTTTGCGGGAAAACGGCCCAGAATCCGGATCGAATTTATCTCCACATCCTAATGATTCTAAACGACTTGCTAAAACCGGTTTTGGCATATCGAAGGTCGTATTTTGAAGATTAAAATCGTCTTCCCTCGGTTCGCCTTTTCCCTGACGCCCGGCGCCCGAATCTGATTTACCCCCTTATATATAGCGCGCGGGTCAGGTATGACGCCCTCGTCTAAAACATCAAATGTCGAGATTTCTCACGGAGAGCGCGTTGTTCTGGATAAACTGCCGGCGCGACTCCACTTCATCGCCCATGAGCGTCGTGAACAGGTCTTCCAGTTCAAACAAATCGTCCGCCCGGATTCTCAGGAGCAGACGGTTATTGGGGTCCATCGTCGTTTCCCAAAGCTGGTTGGGATTCATCTCCCCCAGACCTTTATAACGCTGGATATACAGTCCCTTTTTCCCCGCTTCCAGAATGGCGTCCAGCAGTTCCGCCTTGGTATTCGCCTGTGCCTTGTTTCCATTGCTTATCAAGGTGAAAGGAGGGTGGTCCATATCGCGCAAGGGTTTGTAAACCTCGAACAGCTTCTGGATCAGTACCGAGCCGATGAAGTCCGCATTGAACTTGACGTTGAACTCTCGCCCCTGGCAGAGACCTGTTATGAAAAACTTGTAAAGGTGGGTCTCCGGGTCCTGGTCCACGGAAATCTCGATGCCACGGAGGTCTTTGTTTATATCGATGAGAATATATTTATGATCTACCTTGGCCCTGATGCTGTCCGCATCCGAGCGGTCAAGTTCAACGCCGAATTTCTTCAGGACGTTTACTTTATCTCCGGTAATGTTCTCGCCGTTTCTGAAATGGATGGGAATGTTCAGCCGTTTCTGCCTGTAACCGTATTTCTCCTTATTCTCCTTGTCCATCAGATCGTCGAGAATTTTGGTTATGATCTCCATAACCTCCTCAAGTTTTTCGAAGCTCTTCGGAGTTACGCCGAGTTTGACGATCATACTGAGGATGCCAAAGGGAATGTTGTTTCTTACAACCTGATTAAAATATTCCTGATAGCCGCTCAGCTTGCCGACCAGCTTTTCCAGGTCCTCGCCGGAGTAGAGACCGTTGTTCCCGGCGGTCTGCACTTTCAGTTTTTCCGTGCCGAGTTTTACCAGGTACGAAAAAAGGTTTTTCTCTTTTTTCAGATACTTTTCGACCTTGCCCTTTTTCACCTTGAACAGGGGCGGTTGAGCGATATACAGATAACCCTTCTCAATCAGTTCCGGCATCTGGCGATAAAAGAAAGTCAATAACAGAGTCCGGATATGCGCTCCATCCACATCGGCATCGGTCATGATAATGACCTTGTGGTATCTCGCCTTGGAGATGTCGAAATCCGTTTTTCCGATCCCCGTGCCCAGCGCGGTGATGAGCGTCCGGATTTCATCACTGCCGATCATCTTGTCGTACCGCGCCTTTTCCACGTTGAGGATTTTCCCCTTCAAGGGAAGGATAGCCTGGAAATTCCTGTCGCGTCCTTGCTTGGCGGAGCCGCCGGCGGAATCTCCCTCAACGATATACAATTCGGACAACGCCGGGTCTTTTTCCGAACAGTCGGCCAGCTTGCCGGGGAGCGAACTGATTTCCAGCGCGCTTTTCCGCCGCACCAGTTCCCGGGCCCGTTTCGCCGCTTCCCGGGCTTGTGCCGCGCTCACCGCCTTGGAAACAACCGCCTTGGCAACAGCCGGATTTTCCTCAAAAAACTCGCCCAGCTTCTCGTTAACAATTTGCTCGACAATCCCCTTGATCTCACTGTTGCCAAGCTTGCTTTTGGTCTGCCCTTCAAATTGCGGTTCGGCAACCTTGATACTCAAAACGGCAAGCAGTCCTTCCCGAACATCCTCGCCGGTCAGGCTCACGTCGGACGACTTCAACAATCCCTTCTGCGTAGCATAATTGTTAACGGTGCGCGTCAGTGCAGAGCGGTATCCACTCAGATGAGTTCCGCCTTCCTGGGTATTGACGCTATTGACAAAAGTAAAAATCTCCTCGCCATAAGTCTGGTTGTACTGCATAGCCAACTCCATCTCAAAATCCTCCTTGACCCTTTGGACATAAATCGGCTGACTATGCAATACCTTTTTATTTTTACTCAAATGCTGAACGAACGAAACGATTCCACCCTCATAAAAAAAGTCGTGGCTCTTGCCCACCCGTTCATCCTGAAAATGAATTCTCAGTCCCTTGTTTAGGAAAGCAAACTCCCTGAACCGCTTGGATAAAACATCAAAACTCAGAGCCGCATCGCCGAAGATTTTCGAATCCGGCATAAAAACAATGCGCGTCCCGGTCACACTGGTTTTCCCAACCTCCGCCAGAGGGGCGACGGGAATACCCCTTTCATACTTCTGAGTGAACACCTTGCCGCCCCTTTTTATTTCCAGGTCCAGCGTTTCGGACAAAGCATTCACCACGGAAACCCCAACCCCATGCAAGCCCGCGGAAACCTTGTAAGTATCCTTGTCGAACTTGCCGCCGGCGTGGAGCACGGTCATCACCACCTCTGCCGCGGAAACTTTTCGCTCTGAGTGAAGATCCACCGGAATACCGCGGCCATTATCTTTCACCGTTACGCTGTTGTCGATGTGAATGACAATTTCAATATGATCGCAAAACCCGGCCACCGCTTCATCAACACTGTTATCGACCAGTTCATAGACCAGATGGTGCAAACCATCTTGACCGGTTCCTCCAATGTACATAGCGGGTCTTTTCCTTACTGCTTCGAGACCCTCAAGAATTTTGATATTTTTTGAATCGTAAGTTTTCGGAGTCTTTGTCATTATTCCTAAATAAAATAAAGAATAAGTTTATTAATAGTTGTAGTAGTAGGAGCTGTGAAAATGTGAGAAAAGGTCTAAGATCTGAACTTCAAAGGTAAAATATGAGTGAAGAAACTGTTAAGAAATCGGTCTGGTTACCAAGTTCCGGAAGGAGAACTGAACCGTAGGATCATTATACCTTATTTCGCGGGATAATTCACAATTTATTAACAGGTTATTCGCTTTCGATGTTTTGCATGATCTTTTCGATTGACCTGGATAACTCATTGTTTTCGCTGATTATATTCTTTATCTTCTTGTGCGAGAAGATGACGGTTGTATGATCTTTTCCGCCAAATTTCCGGCCGATTTCAGGGAGGGAGACCTTGGTGTGCTCGCGGCAAATAAACATGGCGATTTGCCGGGGGATGGATATGTTTCGGGAGCGCTTCTTGGATTTCAAATCCGAAACCTTGACATTAAAAAAAACGGATACGTTTCTCATAATATTCTGCACGGTGAAGTTTTGTTTTTTGTCCAGGGTGAATTCTTTTAAAACCTCCCCGGCGAGGTCCATGTCGATTTTTCTTCGGGTAAAGGAGGAAAAAGCGATCAGCCGCAGAAGCAGGCCCTCCAGCTCTCGTATGTTCGAGCGAATGTTGCTGGCGATGAAAAGAGCTACGTCTTGGGGGATCCGCAAACCATGAATCTCCGACTTCTTGTAGATGATGGCAACCTTGGTCTCGAGGTCCGGCGGCTTGAGGTCCGCGATCAAACCACATTCAAACCGCGACCTCAGTCTTTCCTCCATGTTCTGCATATCCTTGGGGAAAGTGTCGCTGGACACAACAACCTGTTTGTGAGCCTCAAAAAGAGTGTTGAAGGTATAGAAAAACTCCTCCTGGGTCCTCTCCTTGCCGGCGATAAACTGGATGTCATCGACAATCAGCACGTCCAGGGAGCGGTACTTCTCTCGAAAAGCGGTCATTTGGTCTCTCTTGATGGATTGAATCAAGTCAACCGTGAAACCTTCCGAGGGAACATAATGGATTTTCGCGGACGGGTTTTTCTGGAGAATCTCGTTGCCGATAGAGTGGAGAAGGTGCGTCTTTCCCAGACCCACGGCGCCATACAGGAACAGAGGGTTATAGGCAACAGCCGGGTTTGCCGCTACAGCTTGTGAGGCGGCATTGGCGAACTGGTTGGAAGACCCGACGATAAAGTTGGAAAACGTGTACCGGGGATTCAGAAAAGTTGGGCTGACCGTTCGCGGTCCGGTTGCATCGACCTTGTAAGGAAAATTATTTGCCGCCGTTTTCCCGTGGCCGTTACCGGAGTCCGGCAAATCGGGATTCACCAGAAAGTTTACCTTCATGCCGGTTTTACAGATGGACGCCAGGGACGTCTCAATCATGTTCAGGTAATTTTTTGTCAGGTAATTTTTGCAGAACTCGTCGGGGACGGCGATAGTTATGGATTTATCATCCCCGGAATGGGGATAGGTGGGGAGAAACCAGGTTCTGAAGTTTTCCGGGAGGATTTGCTTTTCAATCGCTCCAAGGCACTTCTTCCAGAGAACATTCATAGCTGTGCTTCCAAAAATCTGCTGGAGGGAATAAGACCGGGAAGAAGCAATATTAGGAAACGGTTTGAAGGATTGCAACCTTAAAAATTATCCCGTTCCGGCGCCGGCAAAAAACCGCTGATTTTGCAAATCATTCGCAACCCAAAAAAATTTCCCCGGAAGACCTTTGCCTGGGTTAGAAGAAAATGGAATTTCACGGAACTTTTAATCAATTGATTTTTATGCTGTTATATGGCAATCTCTCGAACGGGGCTTCAGAGAAAGCCGGATATGCGTTGAATTGAAAGCCTTGAGAAGGTATCATAACTTTCTTTCACAACCCGTTTGAGCCGGACACTTTTAGACCAACCCTATTGAAACCAATCCATTAAAGGTTTTTTTGGTGGAGCGGGTTTTCCAGCCTGCCGCACGGGCCGGAAAACCCGCGCCACTATTCATATGATGAAAAAGTACGGCAAACTGTTCAAATACGCAAAACCCTATACGAAGAGCATCGTTTTTGCGTTCCTCTGCCTGACTCTCACCTCACTGATCAGCCTGGCGCTACCGCTGATTGTGCGCAACATGGTTAACGCCGTGTTCATCGAGAAAAACGGCGCGCTTCTCAACGACCTGACTTTTGACCTGATCGTTATTATTATCTTTCAGGCCATCTTCGCGGTAACTCAAAATTATATTCTGGGATTCATCGGTCATCGGGTGACTACAGATTTCCGCACCGAGCTGTTTGCCCACATCCAGTCCCTTTCCGTGCGGTTTTTTCAAAGCCGCCGGGTGGGCGAAATCCTGTCGCGCATGAGCCATGACATCTCGGTGGTGCAATCCGCCCTGGTCAACATTCCCGTAGCGGTGCTACGGCAGACCATCACCCTGCTGGGAGGGTTGGCGATCATTCTGTACCTGGACTGGAAGCTGACGGGCTTGATCCTTCTGCTCCTGCCGCCGCTGATGCTTTTTGCGCGCATCTTCGGCAAGCGGTTGCGCAAGCTTTCCGAGGAAGTGCAGGACAAACTCGCCCGGGCGCTGGTGGTTCTGGAGGAAGTGGTCTCTTCCATCAAGATTGTAAAATCCTACGCCCGCGAGGCGTATGAGCAAAAGCGGTTCGAGCGGGAAATTGAAACGGCGTTCGACACGTCGGTCGGCAAGGTCAGGATATCGGCTTTTTTCGGCCCCTTCATTCTGGGCCTGACTTTTCTGGTTTCGGCGCTTTTAATCTGGTATGGCGGGCATCAGGTCATGACGGGGACCACCACGCCGGGCGAGCTGGCGGCGTTTTTTCTTTATGCCATCATCATGGCCGGCCCCATCGGCGCCTTCGTCCGCATCTACACGCAAATCCAGGAGGCGTCCGGAGCCATCGGCCGCGTCTATGAACTCCTCGACATCCAGCCCGAAGTCGAAAACCCGGACAACCCCGTCAAACTGGCAAACATTGAGGGCGATATCCGCTTTGAAAACGTTTCCTTCGCCTACCGGGAAAACACGCCTGTTTTGAAGAACGTCGATTTTGAAATCCTCTCCGGCCAGATGGTTGCCCTGGTCGGCCCCAGCGGCGCCGGGAAATCGACCGTCGGTCATTTGTTACACCGCTTCTTCGATCCCGACGAAGGATGCGTCAAGCTGGACGGGCACGACCTGCGCCGCCTGGACATGAAAACCTTCCTCGACCGAATCGCCTACGTACCGCAGGAGACGCTCCTGTTCGGCGGCTCCGTGCGCGATAATATCCTTTACGGAAAACTCGACGCCTCGGAGGAAGAAGTCGAGCAGGCGGCGAAAATGGCCAACGCCCACGACTTCATCGTCAACCTGGAAAAAGGCTACGACACCCTGGTGGGAGAAAAAGGAACCAAACTCTCCGGCGGCGAAAGACAGCGCATCGCCATCGCCCGGGCACTGCTGAAAGACCCGAAAATCCTGATCCTCGACGAAGCGACTTCCTCCCTGGACAACCGCTCGGAAACCCTGATTCAGGAAGCCATGGAGCTTTTGCTGGTCAATCGCACTACCCTGATCATCGCCCACCGCCTCAGCACGGTCCACCGGGCCGACAAAATCATCGTCCTCGACAAGGGCCGCGTGGTCGAAACGGGCGACCACGAACACCTGATGAAAAACGAAAGCCTCTATTACCGCCTCTACACCCTGGGAATGCTGGAAACCGCGTCCCCGGACGTCAATGAGTACCGCTGAGTCTGACCGTCATTGCGAAGCGGCTCAGCCGATGAAGCAATCCAGAAAGGACCCATTCCCACCGGGCGTGGCCCGGCTGGATCGCCACGCCGCCGGTGACGGCTCGCGATGACACCGGGGCGGCGAAGAATCTCGGGTTATGCAAAGGTTTCTTTCTCAAATCTCCTGGGTTTGTGGAAGAGTGACGACGAAACAGGTGCCTTCGCCCGCGGTGTCCTCGATGGCAATGCTCCCCTTGTGACGGGAAACGATCTTACTGCAAATCGCCAGGCCCATGCCACTGCCGCGGTACTCTCCGGATGAATGCAACCGCGCGAACGGTTTGAATATCCGCTCCCGATACTGCTTTTCGATGCCTATTCCATTGTCCGTCACCAGAATGTTCCAGTTGCCGTTGGGGAGCAAGATGCTTTTGATGGAAACCGTCGGCGGCCGTTCCGGCGAGGTGTACTTGAGCCCGTTGGAAATCAGGTTTTGAAACAACAGGCGCATTTGCAGTCCATTCGCTTCCAGCGTAGGCAGGGGGGCCACCTCCACGCGGCCCTTCGATTGCTCGATTTGAATCTCCAGGTCCGAAAGCACTCCCTCGACCACACGGTTCAGATCGACGGATTTGAACTCGTCGGGTTGCGCGGTAACCTTGGAAAACTCGAGCAGGTCTTCGATCAGTTGTTTCATCCGTAGCGCGGAGGTCTGGATGCGTTCGAGATAGACCGGCACGTTCGCTTCCTTGCCCTCGGTCAGCGCCGACTCCAGCCGGTCGCTGAAAGTCACAATCTTGCGCAGAGGCTCCTGGAGGTCGTGCGAGGCGGTGCGCGTGAAATCTTTCAACTCCGCGTTCACCTTTTCCAGGTCGGCGGCCTGGCGTTTCAGCTCCTTCTCCGTTTTCAGGCGTTCGGTGATGTTGCTGAAAGTGACCACGGCTCCCGTGATTTCGCCCCGGTCCATCAAGGATGTGCTGATGTACTCGACCGGAAAACTGGTGCCGTTTTTTCGCCAGAACACGCTGTCGGTGACGCGAAAGGAAAGACTGTTTTCCAGCACGGCGAGAATAGGACAGCCCTCGGAGGAGACCGGCTCCTGTTTCGGGACGTTGGGGTCTTGCAATAAGATGTTCACCGGTTTGCCGGGAAGCTCCCCAACCTTGTAACCGAGCATTCGTTTTGCGGCGGGGTTGACGAAGGTCAAAGTCCCCTGCAAGTCCAGCCCGAAAATACCTTCCCCGGCAGAAGCCAGAACCAATTCGATCTGCCGGTAAAGAAACTGGGCATTTTCCTCCGCCCGCTTGCGGTCCGTGATGTCCTGCCCGTAAATGTTGACGTAGCCGGTCTTCGCAATCGGCGTGACCGCAAGCGAGAAAATGGCGTCGTACACGGCGATTTCCACCTGTTCGGTGACATTTTCGGCGACTGCCCTGGCGATCCATTCCTGCCATTGCTCTGGCACCGCCTGGCCGATCATGCGGTTCCATTGTTTCATCAAGAGCCGCTGGGCGGCGGCATTGCCGTACAATATGGTGCCGTTGTGAGCGATACGCAGGACGGGGTAGGGGTTTTCGGCGGGAAACTTCGACAAGTTGCTGATCTCCGCCTCGGCCCGCTTGCGTTCGGAGATATCGCGCACGATGCCGACGAACATGCGCTGATCTTCCCGGAAGAACTCGCTGACGGAGATTTCCAGGGGAAAGACGGAGCCGTCCTTGCACTGCCCCAGCACCTCCCGCGCCATGCCCAGAATGTGGGTCTCGCCGGTGTTCAGATACCGCCGGATATAGCCGTCGTGCTCGCTTTTATAAGGCTCCGGCATCAGCAGGTTTACATTTTTGCCGATGATCTCCTCCGCCTTGAAGCCGAAGATGCGCTCCGCGGACGGATTAAAGGATCGAACGATTCCGGTCTCGTCGATCTTCAGGATTCCGTCCATGGCATGGTCGAAGACGGATCGAAACTCCTCCTGGGTTTGCGACAAGGCGGATTCGGCCTTTTCCCTGTATTTCAGGCAGAGCACCGCCGTCACCCAAATTGCAAAAAGGGCGATCAAACGGTTTGCCGCCACATGCCATAAATCGCCGCCGGGAGGGGACCAGAGAAAGCCGGCGGTGGTTAGCGCCGACCCGGCAATCGCGCTGACGAGGATGTAGCGTTTGTCTTGAACCCACAGCCCCAGAAAAACGACAACCACATAGGGCACGCCGCCCGCGACTCCCAGGGACATCATCAGGTCAACCGAAAAAATCGCGGCGGCCAGAATTGCCCCCAACATCATCAGGATATAAGGTCTGTTCAGGAAGGACTTCATGGATTTCCTTGATTTTCCCCCCGATACACGGCTCAATGGATTATATCAACAAAACAGCCCCCTATCAATTACTTTTACGGGATAGGAAAATCTGTTGATCCGGCGCGGGGTTTGCCGAAAAAGGCCTTTGCACAAGTGAACTTGTTTGATTGTCATTGCGAGGCGGTAGCCGAAGCAATCCAGAAAGGCCTTTTCCCACCGGGCGTGGCCCGGCTGGATCGCCACGCCGCCAGTGGCGGCTCGCGATGACACCAAGGGGCGAAGTTCTTGGGTTAGCCAAAGCTCTATTGGTGAAAGAGGTTTTTAATCCGGCCGGGTGGCTTTTTTAACGATTTCCCGGTCGAAATAGTTGATGGACATGCCGGCGTCGAGCACGAGGCCCTGGGCATTGATGGCGCCAGCGCGCGGGCTCAGCAGAAACACCGCCGCGTCGGCGACTTCCCGCGTCGCCACGGCCCGGCGGCGCAAGGTCAGGTTTTCCGCGTGCAGGTAGGACTGCAAGTAGCCGGGGATGCCCGCCGAGGCGGAGGTTTTCAAAAGCCCGGGGTTGACCGAGTTGAATCGTACTTCCGAAAAGGCGCTGAACGATTTCGCCAGAAAACACAAGGTTGAGTCCAGGGCGGCCTTGGCGGGCGCCATGTAACCGTAATTCTCCGCCGCCATGCGCGTCGTCGAAATGGAAATCGTCACCACCGAGGCCTGTCGGTCGAACTGATCCTTGAAGGCATTCGCCAGGTTGATCAGCGAAAAACAACTGATATCCATGGCCTGAAGAAAATCCGCTTTCCGGGTTTCGTGAAACGGTTTCGGCCCGGCAGAGTAATTGGCGAACGCCACCGAGTGCACCAACCCGTGCAGAACGCCGTGGCGCGAGGCGGTTTGCCTTTGCAGTGCGTCGATTTCCTCCTGGCGTTCGACGTCGCACACATAAACCGGGGCCGGGGCCAGCAGGTCGGCCAGCGACTGCCGGCGCTCCTCGCTACGGACGCTGTAGATCACTTGGGCTTTTTCCCGTTCCAGGGTTTTGCCGATGTGGTAGGCGACGCTTTTCTTGTTGGCCACGCCGAACACCAGAAAGGTCTTGTTTTCCAGGTCCAGAAAGCTCACGCAGTGCTCTCCCTTACAAATCCTCGGTCAGCATGGCGGCGAACTCAAGCGTCAAAACCTTCTTTTCGCCCGCCGTCACCTTGCCGGAAAGATAATACGCCGGGCCTTCGCGGTCTTTCAAGCGCACGTCCGCCTGGATCACCTCGCCGGGAACCACCGGATGCTTGAGGCGCACGTCGCGGATGCGGGTGATGACGGGCAGGCGGTGTTGCGCGCCCCCCGCCAGCCGCGCCATCAAAATGGCGCCCGTCTGAAACACAAATTCGCAAATCAGCACACCCGGCATGATGGGGCGGCCGGGGAAATGACCTTGAAAATACGGCTCGTCCTCGGATACTTTCTTCTCGGTCCGTATCCGCTCCCCGGCGCATTCGATGATCCGGTCAACGAAAAGAAACGGCGGCCGGTGCGGAATGTATTGCAAAACATCGTTCATAACTTCACGACTGGCGCACCCGGGCGTGGGTCTGGCGGTGGTCCGGCCCCTCGAGACGGGCAAAATCGCAAATCTCCGCCAGCCGCGAATAAATTCTTGGCCCGATCCGGTCTTGCAGGGTTTCCCGCGTCAGCATGTCCGTATAGGCGCCGCTTTCCGTGTCCAGTCTGGTTCCGGTTTTTCTCTTGCCGCCCTTGGCGGTTTCCGCCGGCCGCTCGGTGGTCAGGAAATTGGTGGTGAACAGGGTGATCTTGTTCGCCGCGTTGTAACGGTGGGAAATGATCTGGTCGAGGATGGTCAGTTCCCATTCCGTGTTGCGTCCCTTGGCCAGTTCGTCGATCACCAGAACCGCCGAGCTGATGTAGGGAGCGCTGATTTCCCGGTCGGACAAATTTTGCGAGTACCCGTGGCGGATGTCGGACAGCAATTGGAAAAAATCGACGAATTTGCAGTCCACGGATTTTTCCAGGATGAGGGATTTGATGATGGCCACGGCAAGGTGGGTTTTGCCCAGCCCCGGGCCGCCCATGAACACCAGGCCGCGCTCCGACTTGCCGAAATCCTTGACGAAATTCTGGGCGACGGTTTTGGCGAATCCCGTCGAGCGGTGGTACCCGGTTTCGTAATTTTCCAGCGAGGCGTTCAGAAATTTCCCCGGAATCCCGGCTTCGCTCAATAGCCGGGCGCGTTTTCGGAACCCGGCGCATTGGCATTCGCGGACGAACGACCGGCCCGTCTCGTCCTCGCCGAATACTCGCCCGTCGCCGCCGCACAGGTCGCAATGAAAACACGAACACGGCGCGGCTTGCAACAATCCCCGGAGGTTTTTGACGACGTATTGGCTCCCGCCGCATTGCGCGCAGGTTTTTTCTTTGACGGCGGGACGGGTCATGGCGTAGCGCGTTCGATTTCCTCTTCGATGAAATCCTTGAGATAAACCAGGGAAATTCTGCGGACGGCATCCCGGTTCCGCTGGTATCCCAGTTCAATGGCGCGGCACAGCCGGGTGGCGGGGATGCCGCGCTCCTCCCATTCGCCGATCAGGTGATAGTCCGTCGCCGACAGGCACAACCCGGAATCCTTCAGCGACAAAAAAAACTGCTCGACGGTGGACAGGTAATTGAGGTGGTTTTTCTCAATCAGGCTCATAGGCGGTCAACAGCCGACGGTTGCGCCGTCAACCCTTTATGTCGAGGATGGCGCCGGTCATTTCCTCGGCGGCCTTGATGACGTTGGCGTTGGCCTTGAAGGCGTTTACGGCGGTGATTTGATCGACCGCTTCTTTTGCCAAATCGACGTTTGAGGTTTCCGCCGCCGCGCCGGATTTGACGTCGGACGCCTCCACCCCCCGGTCTGCCTTGAAACCCGGCGTCAAAACGTTCGCCACGTTGTTGGCGCTGGATTGCAGTTTGCGGGCAGAGGTCTTCAATCCCGAACCGGCGCTGGACAAAGCGTTTAACATAACTCACCTATAGGTTGTGGAATTTCCTTTTGGCCTGCTGGAACCGCCGGATGCAAGTCCAGAATCATCGCCGTCTCGTCGCAATGATCGCGTTTCCGGCAACCCTGGCAGTCGGTCCATACTTTCAACGGCAGGGCGTCTTTGTCGGTTTCCTCGAACCCCAGCTTGGCGAACAGGGGCATGGCGTAGGTCAGGACGAATATTTTGTCCACGTCCCCGCCTCGCGCCCGCTCAATGCACTGGCGCACCAGCGCGCTTCCCAGGCCCCGCCGGTAATGGTCGGGATGCACGGCCAGGGAACGGATTTCCACCAGCCGGTCCCAGCCGTAACGCAGGTGGCAGGTGGCGACCAGTTGGCCCGCCTCCTCCATGACCAGAAAATGCTCGAGGTCCCGGAGAACGTCCTGGGGAGTGCGGAAAAGCATCAGGTCCTGTTCCGCGTAGCGGTTGACCAGTTCTACGATGGCGTCGATGTCGCCGTGCCGCGCTTTTCTAAACATGGTGTTACGTGTTTCCTGGATAGTGAAAAGTAAATCGTTCGGCCTATTCCCCGCAGACAGCGCCGCGCACCCGGTTGCCGCCCTTTTCCACCGCCTGGGCCAGGCCGGTGAACGCGCTTTTGACCAAATCCTCGCGCGAGGCCACCGCCGGCGACGGATAGGAAGCCACCCCGACGCTCGCCGTGATGCCTCCGGACTCCGGCGCTACGGGAAACTTCCGGCTCTCGACGCCCTGGCGAATCCTTTCCGCCAGTCGAACGGCGTTGTCGCTGTCGGTCTCCGGCAGAAGCACGAAGAACTTGGCTTCATTGTAGCGAATCACAATATCTGAGGAGCGGCAACATTCGCTTAAAACACCGCCGGTTTCCTTCAGGATTCGCTCCGCTTTCTCATTACCATAAGTATTGATGAGATTGTCGAAATAGTCAATGCACATAATCAGGCAGGAAAGCATTTTCCGGTACCGGTGGGAGCGGTCGAACTCCCTTGCCAGGACGGGGTCGAAATAGGCCCGGCTGTAATGGCCGGTGAGGGGGTCCATGACAGACTGCGTTTTCAGCCGCTCCATAAGAAAAATGTTGTCGATGGCGATGGCCAGCTTGCCCGCCATGTGCGCCAGGAAATCGCTCCGCAATTCCTCATGAAAATGGTAGGGGTTGGGCGCGCCAAGGCCCAGGCAACCCGCCGCCTTGCCGCGAATGACGATCGGAATGATGGCTTCGGAATGGATCAGGCCGCGGACGCCGGGAGCCGGGAATACCCTGGATTTGCCGTTGATCTCGCCGCGCAGGACGGGCTCGAAACCGTTCTCCAGCCAGGAGTCGAGAACCGCCGGCTCGACGAACCGCAACTCGCCGTCCATGGGCTCGGGGTAACGCTCCTTCAACCGGTTTTCCGTGAAATGGTACGGACTGTCCGCCAGGCAGATGACGACGTGATGAATGTCGAACCGCTTCATGATCTCCGCCCGCAACTGCGCCATCATGGGCAACAGTTCGGTGCAACTCAGCGCCAGCCGCTCGATCTCGTCCAGATGCTCGTGGATTTTTTCGTTTTTGCGGGCCAGGTCGATAAACCATTCCAGCTTGCCCTTGATGTGTTTGCGGTCACTGCGGGCGCGCTGGATAATCCGGTCGGATACGCTGATCGTGTGCGCGGGCGGCAAGGGCAGGTCGCTTGACTTGATCGACTTGACCTTTTCCAGCAGTTCCGGGTAATCGTTGAAAAACTCCGGGTGCTCGTTCAGGTAAATGGCGATTTTTTCTTTAAATTGTTCGGGATTCATGAAGGCGAGGGGGGCTTCATCGACCGGTGTCTGAGGCCGACATTTTTTTCGGTTCCGGCGGCCGGGGAGGGCCTTTTACGCCGCACCCGGAAAACAGAAAAACCACCACGAGCACGGTCAATAAACTCAAAACGGCCGTTTTTTTCGGCATTGCGGGCGCACCACCTTGATTTATTAGCCCAAACGGGCGTGTCCGTTCAGGTCCAAAGCGCTTGCGCGCCTCATGGTTCTCCGCTGTCAATATACTGGTCATGCCGGGAAAAATCAAGGCCCGATCATCGTTCCCGCCGTTCCCCGGCGGTGGAATCCGCAAGTGCGCCGCCGGACGGGTACTTTTTTCTGCAAGCCGCCGTTTTATCAGATATAATGAGGCGGTGGACACACCCGGCTTACCGTATGCAAATTCCCGCAATTCGCTTCGGGAAAAAATTCCATGAAAGAAATTTGGGTTATTGTTGAACACCTCGATGGTGCCATCAAGGAAGTCAGTTTCGAGGCCTTGAACGCCGCCGCGAGCCTTGCCGGAGGGTCGGAGGGCCGGGTGACCGCCGTTTGGCTGGGGTCGGGGGAAGATTTCACCGCCGATCCCCTGTTTCATCACGGCGCGGACAAGGTTTTGATCCTGAGAAACCCTGGATTGGCCGATTACACCAATTCCGGTTACCGGGCGGCGTTACAGCAGGCGGTTGCCGGCGGCGCACCCGAGACCATTCTGCTTGCCGCCACCAGCTGCGGCAAAGACCTGGCCCCGGCGCTGGCCGCCGAACTGGGCGCGGGCCTGGCGACGGATTGTATCGCGCTCAGGGCCGACGACACGGCCCAGGGAGGATTGGTCGTCAAGCGCCCGGTTTACGCCGGAAAAGCCGTTTCAACAATGGTTTTCGAGCCGTCGGTCGTCCGGGTAATCACCCTTCGTCCCAACGTGTTCCGGGGCGCCGGGCCAGATACCGCCCGCGCCGGTGAGGTGGAAACCCGCGACATCGACCTGGACTCCAGCGCCCTGATCCTGAAAATCAGGGAAATCGTCCGCGAAACGGGGAAAACTCTCGACATTACCGAAGCGCGCATTGTCGTTTCCGGAGGCATGGGAATGCAGAATCCGGAAAACTTCAAGCTGATCGAGGAACTTGCCGGTGTTCTGGGAGCCGCCGTAGGCGCCAGCCGGCCAGTGGTCGATAACGGCTGGAGACCCTACTCCAATCAGGTGGGCCAGACAGGACGCACCGTCACGCCGGACCTTTACATTGCCTGCGGAATCTCCGGAGCCGTTCAGCATCTGGCCGGAATGTCCTCATCGAAACATATCGTTGCCATCAACAAGGACCCTAACGCACCTATTTTTTCCGTGGCCGATTACGCTATCGTCGGCGACGTTCTGGAAGTGTTGCCGATTCTTACCCGGGAATTTGCGAATGTGTTGAAATCTTGATAGAAACAGCCGGATCGGAACCGGAATCCGCTCGCCAGACAGGGCTATATAGTATGAAAAAACAAATAGTTGAAGCTTTGCGTAGCGTTAATGCCGGGCCGTTGGCCATGGCGGACCCGGAGCGGGCGGCGGAGCGGGCGCTTTTCTTTATTCGGGAACTGATGCGCTGGAACCGGCAGATCAACCTGACCGCCGAGATGGATGAAAAAAGCATCTTTGAACGGCATTTTATCGATTCCCTGCAATTTGCCAGAGCCATGACCGAGCCGGGCGAAACCATCGATATCGGCAGTGGGGCCGGATTTCCCGGCATTCCGCTAAAAATCGTCTTTCCCGAGATGAAAATAACGTTGCTGGAGAGCCGCCGCAAGCGGGCAAGTTTTCTGGGAAGCGTTTTGCGGAATCTGGGGCTCAAGCACATCGACGTTCTCCAGTACCGGGCGGAACAGCTGGCGCGCAGTTCGGCGTACCAGGGCCACTTTCAATACGCCTTGTTGCGGGCGGTGGCGAAACTGGATTCCAGTCTGGCCTTGGGTGCTCCGCTGATCCATGATGGCGGTAAACTCATTATAAAAAAAGGAGTTAGGGAAAAAACCGAAGCCGACGCCGTTTGCCAAAACTTGGCCTTGGCGCGGGTTGGGGAGATTCCCCTGACAAACCGGCCCGGGGCACAATCCAGGCTGGTTATTTTTCAAAAATGTTCCACGTGAAACAATCCGGCCCGTAGCTCGGTTGCCCGTTTTTCTTGTTCCACGTGGAACATTTTCTGGGCCGGCAAGCCGGTTTTTGTTTATTTTGTTGGCATGTTTTTGGTTCTGTGATAAGTTTAGCTCGTTAAATTACGGGCGGAGGTCTTTTTTGTGGGCAGGTTGAACGGTACGGCCAAAATCATCAGCGTGACCAACCAGAAGGGCGGCGTGGGAAAAACCACGACGGCCATCAACCTGGCGGCGTCCCTGGCCCTGAACCACGGACAGAGCGTACTGCTTGTGGATATCGACCCGCAGGCCAATGCCTCCAGCGGTGTCGGTTGCCCGCCTGCGGACGACCAAAAAGGCATCTACGAACTGCTGACCGGAGAAGTCTCGCTCGACCAGGTGACTTGCGAAACGGAAATCGAGCGCTTGAAATTGATCCCCGCCTCGACAAACCTGGCGGGCGCGGAAGTTGAGCTGGTCAACCGGGAAAACCGGGAAAAACAGCTGTGCGCCGTGCTCGACGAGGCGATACAAAATTTCGATTTCATCGTTATCGACTGCCCGCCCTCGCTCGGTTTGCTGACGCTCAACGCCCTGGCGGCTTCCGGCTCGGTGCTCATTCCCATGCAGTGCGAATACTTCTCCCTCCAGGGACTGAGCCACCTTCTCAAAACCCTTAAACTGGTGAAAAAATCCCTGAATCCGGCGCTTTCCGTCGAGGGAATCTTGCTCACCATGTTCGACGGACGCACCCTCCTGGCCTGCCAGGTCAAGGAACAAGTCGCCAAGTATTTCAAGGGCTATTTGCTGGAAACCGTTATTCCGCGCAATATCCGCCTGAGCGAGGCTCCCAGCCACGGCAGGCCCGTCATCCTTTACGCCAAGGGCTGTAAGGGGGCGGATTCCTATGAAAAATTGGCCGATGAAATTTTGTCCCGGGCCGAAGCCGCCGAGTCGGACAAAACGGCCGCTCATCAGGTGTAAAAATGATGCATCGAAAAGTGCTTGGAAAAGGATTGGAGGCCCTGATCCCCGATTTTGAATTGGGCGTGCCGGAAACCGGCGAAGAGGGCACGTATATCCTGATTGACGAAATCGTGGCGAATCGCAACCAGCCGCGCACCTGCTTCGACGGGCGAAAAATGGAAGAACTGGTGGAATCCATCCGCGAGCAGGGGATAATCCAGCCCGTCGTCGTGCAAAGAGCCGAAACCGGGTACGAACTCATTGTCGGCGAACGCCGCTGGCGCGCCGCAAAACAAGCCGGACTCAAAAAAATCCCCGCGCTCATCCGGGAAGCCGGCGATGTGCAGTCGCTGGAAATGGCCATTATCGAAAATATCCACCGCCAGGACCTCAACCCCATCGAAGAAGCCAAGGCTTATTCCAGGCTCGCCGAGGAATTTGGCCTGAAACAGGAGGAAATCGCCCAGCGGGTCGGCAAAAACCGCGCCTCCGTGGCCAACTACCTGCGCCTGCTGAAACTCTCCCGGCCCTTGCAGGAGGACCTGATTGCCGGGAAAATCACCATGGGACACGCCCGGGCGCTACTCGCCCTGCCTTCGGAAAAGGAAATCGATGCCTTGAGGCAGAGAATCGTCAAGGAGGGCCTGAGCGTGCGTCAAACCGAGTCCATGATCAAAAAATATTCGCCGCGGGGGGAACCGGAAAGGGCCGGGAAAAAGCCGCCGACAAAAAACCAGTTCCTGAAAATCATGGAAACCGAGTTGGCGCGGGTGCTGGGAACCCAGGTGAAAATCGTTCCGGACGCAAGCGGCGGCACCGTGAAGATCGCGTATTACTCCGACGAGGACCTGGAAAGGCTTTGCGAAATATTTATGCCCAAAATGGCGTAAATTATACATTGGGTATTAACATAACGAGGAAAAGCCCATGAGCGCGAAACAACCGAAGGAAAACCTTAAAGCCTATATGGGCATTAATTCTGTTTTCCAGGGGACCCTGAATTTTCAGGGAACCGTTCGCATCGACGGCAAGTTCAAAGGCAAGGTGGTGACGGACGATACGCTGATCATCGGGGAAACCGGGGAGCTGAACGCCGAAATCACTGCCGGAACCGTCATTTGCAAGGGCAAGGTCAAAGGTGTCATCCAGGCGACCAAGCGGATTGAAATCCACGCCAAAAGCGAGTTGGTCGGCAACATCAAAACGCCTTCCCTGTATGTCGAGGTTGGCGCGGTGTTCGACGGCAACTGCGACATGATTCCCGGCAAAAGAAAAATCATAAAACTCGCAAAAAACGAGGAAAAGAAATCGCAAACCCCGGCGTGACGGCGCATCGCTTCGTATTCCGAAAGCCTGAACCGGTTGCTCCAAGTTTGCTCCTTGCAGTCGGGGCCGAGCCAGTCAACCATTGAAAAACAGGGTGTTAGCATTTAAAATAGGGCGTTGAAAATGCCGGCGACCGAAGCGAAGGGAAGTTTGTACATCGTCAGCACGCCCCTGGGCAACCTGGGAGACATCACCTATCGCGCCGTGCGGCAACTCGAGGCCGTATCCTTGATCGCCGCCGAGGACACCCGCCGGTCGCGTATTTTGTTGAATCATTACGGGATCAAAACCGCCCTGTCGAGTTACAACAGTTACAACAAGGTTAAAAAAGGGCGCGAATTCATCGCATGGCTGAAAAGCGGCAAGGACCTGGCCCTGGTTTCCGACGCCGGGACGCCGGGAATCTCCGATCCCCTGTACCACCTCGCGCAGTTGGCGTTGGCGGAAGACATTGCGATCCATCCCCTGCCGGGACCCGCGGCTGTCGTCGCCGCGCTGTCCGTCTCGGGACTGCCGATGGACCGGTTCGTCTTTGAAGGTTTTTTGCCGCGGAAGAAAAGAAGAAAGCAGTATCTGGAAGACCTCGCCGGACAACGGCGCACCATTGTGCTTTACGAATCCCCGCACCGGGTCGATCAAACCCTGCGGGACCTTTTGCAGGTTTTCGGGGACCGCAAAATCGCCATCGCCCGGGAACTGACCAAGATTCACGAGGAAGTAATACGCGGCAGTCTGGCCGAACTCGTCGCCCGAGCCGGAACCCGCAAGTGGAGAGGCGAGGTCACCCTGGTCATCGCCGGATGCGGCTGACCGCCTAGCCGCCCGCGCGACGGTCAAGAAAGACACAAGAAAAAAAGATTACTGTTAAAAAAGCGTTAGATTTTTAATCGGAAACCAAGAATAATGCCGACACTGGAATTTAAGGGGAAACAGTTCGTTCACGCGCATCATTTAAGTGTCCCGTTTCGCCAACTGGAAATTGATAAATCCAAGTCTTTCCCGAAAGGCAATGCCAATCTGGACGATAACCTCATCATCCACGGCGACAATCTCCACGCCTTGAAAGCCCTTTTGCCCACCTATGCAGGGAAGATCAAGTGTATCTATATTGATCCACCGTATAACACCGGAAACGAAGGGTGGTGTTATAACGATAAAGTCCGAAGTCCACTTATGCAGGAGTGGATCAAAAAATCTGGAAACCCAGTGGATAGGGAAGATTTGGAACGCCATGATAAATGGCTTTGCATGATGTGGCCAAGGTTAAATTTACTTCGTGAACTTTTAGATGAAGATGGCGTTATTTTTATCAGCATTGATGATAACGAAGTTCATAATTTACGCCCCATCTTGGATGAGATATTTGGGGAGTCAAACTTTTTGGCCCAACTATCAGTTCTATGCAATCCAAAAGGTAGAGTCCTTGGAGAACATTTTGCGAGAAGCCACGACTATGTGCTGGTTTACCAAAATAGAAACCTTCCATATGAACTTTCTCATAGAAAAACAGGGGAAGAAGTCCAAAAACAATATCCAGAAAAAGATGAAAAAGGAAATTTTCGCCCCTTAGAGCTGAGGAATACTCACAGGCAATTTGGGAAAAAAAATCGTCCAAACCTCTATTATCCATTTTTTGTTGATAGCAAAGGGAGGCGGATTCAAGTTTTAAGTGCAACAGTTAGTAAAGATTTCTTTTTGAAGAATA
>JBHHYO010000050.1:0-20475 GCA_046757665.1 Nitrospinales bacterium | reverse complement strand
ATTTTCAAATTTGACACCCGGAACGGGTAAATAGTAAACTTCTAGGGAAATAACGGAAGCGTGATCTTCCTTTAACATCAGGCATTTGAACAAGTCGAACGTGCCGCATGTTGGAATCAAGTCGAATTCTGGTCCTGAATTATACTTACGAACCCTTGCAATTTTGCAACGGCAGGCGAGCCCTCGTGATGGTTTTAACGGGCCGGGCGGAGCAACTGGAATGTGACGGCTATAAAGTGCGCACTCCTTCCCGGGTCATTCCCTTGCCCACCGTGATCCGGGTTTTGAACCGGGTGAAAAGAATGCCCCGGAAAACCATTGCGTTCAGCAAGAAAAATATTTTAAAAAGGGATAATTATACGTGCCAGTATTGCGGGGAAACGGAGAAGACCCTGACCGTGGACCATGTCGTGCCGAAATCCCGCGGCGGCAAAACCGTGTGGACTAATGTGGTTGTTGCCTGCAAACCCTGCAACCTGAGGAAGGGTAGCCGGCCTATGGTGGAAGTGGGATTGAAATTATTGCGGCAACCCTCGAAGCCCGGCCGGCATTTTTATTCGTTGTCCATTCCCTCCGCGCCTCCCTCACATGTGGAAAGCTGGCTCAAGTATCTCCCCGATAAGTTGCACTGCGGTTCCTTGAAGAATTGACTGCCGCCGAGCAAAGCCCCGCCGGCCTTTGAAACCGCCGGCAGGTGGCTTGGCGAACTGCGTTACGATCCAGCCATCCCCAAGGCACCAAGTCCTCACAGGTAACGACTATGGTTAAAAGCGCCGAACCTCAACCCCTGATCCAGATTATCAGCGAAGAAGAATTTCTGCCTTTTGTTCAGGAAACCTGCCGCGAATTTTTCCGGGTTTATAATTTGCTGGAGACGTTGTTTCGGAATAAAACCGGCGTCACCAAAAAAATTTATTCCCACCTCTTTCAAAGCGCGGAAATTTTAGAAACTTTTCTGGACGAACATGGCGCCCGGGACAACAAGACCTGGTTCTTTTTCAGCGAATCCGTTGCCTCGATACGCAATTTGGCGATTGCCGCTTTTTATATCCGGCACCTGCTGGACCGCTACCCTTTTTACAATCTTCTCGAACCCGACCCGAATAAAGAGCGGTTTTATGCCGGTGCGCGGGACACCCTGGAATTTCTGAACCAGTCGATTCTGAATCTCTTCCGGGCCGTTGTGAAAACCGGGAAAGCCAACGGCCTGGTTTTTTCCGACGATTCCATTTCCCTGGATGAGTTCCGCGAAATACAGATCAACAAGCAGTTGCCCAAAAACGTCAGCGAGGAACAGGTTAAGGATGAGGACGAACGGGTTATCGACCTGTGCGCAAAAATCCGCAAGACGGCCCGATTGATGAGCAAGGCCTGCATCGGGCAAACGGATGACCTGGTTCAATTGAAAAAATTAAACCGGGAAACCATCAATGAAAAAAGCTCCCGCATGTTCAACAACCTGATTCACAGCGTTCAATCGGAATTCGACACATACATCAAAAACACGCAGATGGTGCACAAGCACCGGCACCTGCAACACCTGCGGGGCTACGCGGCCCTGTCCCTGCACCTTCAGGAGGTCGTTCTCTGGCTGTCTCATTTCTATGAACGGCATGAGGACGACATCCGCCACGGGGAATGCCGGACACAAATTTCCAGCCTGGTCGACAAAACCGAGGTTTTGAAACGAATCGTCAACTTTGCTTTTTACTACAGCAACGTTTATATCCAGGAAGGCGCCAAGCTGTGTGAAAAGATATTATCGACGATTTTGAAAGTGGTTCGTTACGAGGTGCCGATTCCCAAGCCGCACGGGTTTCACGCCAGGCCCTCGACGTATATTTCCTTGATCGCCCGCAAGCATGAAACGGACGTTTTTCTGCTTCTGGACGGCGAGAAGTATAACGTCAAATCGGTCATGAGCCTGTTGCAGGTGGGTGGCATGATTGCCGATAAAGGCGATCAGACGGTCGTGTTTGAAGGCGACAGGCGGGCGCTGGACGATATCCGCATCCTGGCCGCCCACAACTACTGCGAGGATTCGGACCTGCCCGCCCAACTGGATTATTTGAGGGATTTGAAAACTTCCGCGTAGGTTTTCGCTTTTCCCCGAATTGTTTTGAGATGCGAAATGCCCAGGTATCAAGGCGATGAAATCCTCGATTGGGTCGATCAGCAGGACAACGTGATCGGCCAGGTCTCCCGGAAAGAGATTCATGCGAAATCTCTGCTTCACCGGTCGGTTCACATTCTGGTTTTCAATTCGCGGGGTGAGTTGTTCTTGCAAAAACGGGTCATGAGCAAGGACGAAAACCCAGGCCTGTGGGATTCCTCCGCCGCGGGCCATATTGCTTCCGGAGAGACTTACCTTGTTTCCGCGCACCGGGAGCTGAAGGAGGAGCTGGGTATCGGCGCATCCCTGAAACCGTTTTTTCGCATCGCCGCCTGCGCCGAAACCCTGTGGGAACATGTAACGGCCTATCGCTGTGTCAGCGATGAGCCGATTGTCGTGGACGCGGAGGAAATCAGCGAGGGACGGTTTTGGCGAATTTCCGAAATCGAGGAAGTCCTGGCCGCCGACCCCTTGCAATTCACCTCGGTTTTCAGAATCCTGATAGAGAGGGTTTTCAATCATGGACTATGAAGATGACAAGCACGTTGAAAGAATGACCTCTCCCCGGTCGGTCCGGCCGATGCAAAGGGAAAATGCCAACCCGAGAACCGATTCGGGCAGGCAAGGGCGAAAAGGGGTTGTTGTCAGTTGCAGTAACCGGCGAAAGGCGGATCGGAGAAAACCCCATGATGAGGACGCCCCGGAAACGGGGCAACGCAAGGGGCAACGGCGGCAAAGAGGGCGGGGCTCGCCACGGGACGCGGATCAAATCCTGGTTATTGCCCTGGACAACGAAAACCTTGCCGCATCCCATTTTAAAATTGGAGATACGGTTTATGTCGAACCGGCATTCGGCCTGCAAACCCGAAATCCCTCGAAACCCAACCCCGCGGCTTCGGTTGCCGACAGGCCGGAAAAGCAAACGCCGCCGGCGGACCAGGATTATATCGTCACCCTGTCCGGCAAGGCCCCCAAGGCAAAATAAAGTCGGGCATCTTCGGCCGGTTTCTGTTACAAAGGAATGAAACTTGATTATTGTCAGCCTTTACCCGTTCCTGGCGTTGGGGCCGGACCTTCCATGAAATTCCGCGGTAACCTCATTCCTTTTTTGACTTTGCTCCTGTGGCTCCCGGTATCAACGGGTCAGACCAAGAACCTGGACATTTTCAAGTCGGGCAAGGCTTTTCCAGTAGATTTTGTTTACCTGCCGGAGCGAATCGTCAATCTTGAAACCCTGACCCCGGAGCAAATTCCCAAAGTTTTAAAACAGTATTTGCACGCGGAGAGGAAGGTCAAAGGCCGCGAAAAGAGAAACCTGCATAACCTGGCGATTGCCTTTCTCTATTTTAAAAATGCCGATTACGACAAGGCGATCGGTTATTTACGGAACAAGATCATCGGAAATTTTATTCTCGATGATTTTAAAATCCATTTCCATGCCGCCGCCCTGAAGGAACTGGCCCGGCAAAAACTTGCAGAGAAGAAAAACATTCCGGCCATTGGATACCTGCGGCAGTCCATTGATTTGAGGCTGAAACTTTATCGATCCTTTCCGACGAGCCCCTTTTATTTTTCCCTGCCGCGGGACCTGGCCGAGACCGAAAAACTGCTGGGCGACGCGCATTTTAACAACCTGAGCTATAAAGCCGCCTGGCGGGCTTACCGCAAGGCATTGATGAGGAAATTCCCCGACAATCACGCGCACCGGCTCCAGGTTTATCTGGCCCTGGCAAAAACCTATGAATCCGCAAACAACCTGCGGGAAGCCGTCAATATTTATACGCACCTGGCAAGCAACTTTGATGAGCCGGAGGCCGGGGCCGCCGCCGCCGATTTTGTTAAAAAATATGAAAAAACCATTCGGAAACAAAAACTGAACGCCGAGATTTTGCTCGCGGCCTATTCCGTCCGAGAAGCAAGCACGCGCGGCGGCGAGAGCGCCTCCGATTCCGCCCGGCCGGGAAAAAAGCCGACCGCAAAATCTTACGACAACGAAAACACGCGGAAATTTTATGAATCCTTGAGCCGCAAGGATCCCGAGCAAGCGTTCGCCTGGGCACTCAAGGTTCTGCGGAAATATCCCGGCAGAAAATCGACCCGGAGCGTGGTGCGAGACGTCAATCGTTTGATCGTCGAATACCTTCGAGATCATCCCTGGAACACCGACATCGACGGCATCACGAGCCATTATCCGGCGCAAATTCTTCGGGACCTGGCGTACAACCTCTGGCGGAACCTCAATCCGGACGCGGCGGCGCTCCTTTACAAAAAACTGTTGCATCAATATCCCCTGGAAGTCGAAAGTTGCCACAAGGCGCTGTTCTTTCTTGGCCGCATTTATGAGGATAAAAAAGATTATCCCCAGGCGGTCCGATTTTATGGGCGTTTGTTGCGGGAGTACGACCACGGCTCCTACGCCACCGCGGCGCGCTTCAAAATTTCCTGGATCAAGCGTCTTGAAGGACGCCATGCCGAGGCGGTGAAGGATTTCAAGGACGCCCTGGAATTTTATGATTCCCCACGCTACCGGCGCCTGCAAAATGCCTTTCCGAACGCGCCCTCGTACCTTGCCGCGACCCGCTATTGGCTGGCCCAAACGGCGGGCGCATTGGGAAACGCCGAAGAAAAAACGTCGCAGTTAAAAACACTGATTAAGGAGTCTCCCTTTAATTTCTATGCCGTCATCAGCCGCGGCGCGCTGGGTATGCCGCTGAAAGAGTTTTTTAACGAACAATGGCGGCAACCCCTGGCCGACCGGATGATCGGGCTGGGAGAACTGCCGCGCAAACGCCTTAAACGCGCCGAACAGCTTGTCGCCGCCGGCTTCCTGGATTTCGGAAAACAAGAGTTGAGCCAGGTTGCCGGCCGGGGCACGGAAAACCTGCCGTTCCTCTTTTATCTGTCGCGGCTGTTTTATCTCGCCGGGGAATACCAGCAATCCATCAGACTGTCCTGGAAACTTGTCAGCCAGGACAAAACCGATTTTATTTCGTCGGACGTCGCGAAAAACCTGTTCCCCAAAGCCTATTTGAACCAGGTGGAATCCCTCGCCCGAAAAGCCGGGCTGAATTCCATGCTGATTCTGTCCCTGATTCGCCAGGAAAGCAGTTTCAATCCGGGAATCGTTTCATCCGCCAATGCCGTTGGCCTGATGCAGTTGATGCCGGCTACCGCCCGGCAAGTGGCCCGGCAGATGAAACAGAAGTCTCCCGATTACGAAGCATTGAAAAATCCGCAAGTCAACCTTCCTCTCGGAATCGATTATTTGCGGCGGCTGTTGTCCTCATTTGAGAACAATATCATTTATGCCCTGGCGGCCTATAATGCCGGTCCGCAAAAAGTCCGGGAATGGATTGCCGTGAGGTCCGACCTGACCCCGCTCGAATTTGTCGAGAGCATCCCCTACAATGAAACCCGCGGTTATGTAAAAAAAGTTCTGCGCAACTATTGGGTTTATCTGTCCCTGTACAAAAACCGGGAGATCAGGGACATTAAAGAAATATTGACTATTTCCGGGGATTAAAGAATACTTTTGCCAGGTTTCATTGGAGGCTTTTGCATAATCCGAGATTCTTCGCCGCCCTCGGTGTCATCGCGAGCCGCTACCAGCGGCGTGGCGATCCAGCCGGGCCACGCCCGGTGGGAACTTTCTGGATTGCTTCGTCGGCTTGCCTCCTCGCAATGACAGTCAAATAAGGATACTTCTGCAAAGGTTTCGGTTTCAGGGGATTCCGTTCATGTCCACATTTGACACCGTCGTTCTTCTCCTGCTGGGAGCAAGCCTGATTTACTCCTTTTTCAAGGGGATGGTCCGCGAGATATTTTCTCTCATGGCCTATGCCTTCGGTTACTTTCTGGCGCTCAAATTCCATGAAACCCTTGCGGTGCACGTGAGCGGCTTTGTGGCCAACAAACTGCTGGCCGGAATAATCAGCTTTGGCCTGATTTTCATGACGACCTCCATTGCGATCAAACTGATGGGGAAGTGGGTGCAGAACCTGATGCACTCCGCCGGCGGAATTTCCGGGTTCGACAAGGTCATGGGAGGAGCCCTGGGAGTCCTGAAGGGCCTGTTTATCGTGGGGATTGTCATGATTCCCCTGGAATTTTTTCCGGATATCGACAAGAAGGTCTCCAGCGGCTCGGTCCTGGCGCCTTATTTGAAACAGGTCTCATCATTACTGCGGCAAAATATGTTTTCCGTGGAAGCCCTGGAAAAGAAACCCGCCGATGTGAAGTCCGAAGATAAAAAAGAACTGCCCTCCAGCGTTAAAGATGTTAAGGAAAAATTGAGCATCTTGAAAAAGTTCCAGAACTTGCCCCAGGGCATAAAAGATAAAGTAGGAGGGCTGATTTCCTCCAACGGCCCGCCGCAGGACGAGCATCCGGAAAAAAGCAAAAAAGAACTGGAAAAACTACTGCGCTCGAAATTGAAAGACCCTTGACCTCCGAAGCGCGCCGGCCTAAAACAAAAATCCCGTCAGAGTGATGAGCCGCGGGTAAACGGTTTCCAGCAAGACTCCGGCAAAACGGCAACTAACCTGGAAAGCCAGCGGCGCTACAAGAGTCCCCGTCAAATAATATCCGTAAGCGGTGATCAATCCGATTGCGAAAGTGCCCAGGTTGAACGTGAAGTGAAGCAAGGCAAAAAGAGCCCCCGCCGCATAGATGACCAGAAACGGATTGTATTTTTTTAGTAGCGCCTGGACCACGAACCCGGAAAAAAATATTTGCTCCATCACGGCGCGAAGCAAAATCAAAATCACCCACGGCAAGGGGTCGGCGGTCTTATGCGGAACAACGGCGGATTCGGCCAGCAATTCCGTCTGCTCCAGGCCGGAGAGCGATACGAATCCGTCCAGGGCGGGCAGGGCGAGCAAAACCGCCGCGCCGGCCAGCCCGCCGATCAACAGGTTTTGCCGATAGTGGCGAAATTTGATGCCCAGGTCCGCCGGGGAAATCTTCCTGACCCACAACAGATAGAAAAGAACCGCCGCCAAAAAGATGTCGTAGCAGTATTCGGAAACCTGGGGGGGCAGGAATATCCGGGCCGCCGGATAAAGGAAAAACAAATAAACGGATAGCAGGGCAAACGGGAGTTTCAACCCCCAGGTCCCCGTCAATTCTACCTTTTTCAGGACCAAGCGCCGCCCTCTCGACGTTGATAACCAGGGTTTACGCCTTGTTGCCGGAGATCGTGGGAGATTGTTTTGGGGAATCGGGATTGATTGTCATTCCCGACAGGGAAGAGCGGCCGCCCTTGCCGAACACGCCCCCGCTGATGCGGCTACTCGTCAACCCCGCCGATTCGGAGGTAAACAGGTTGCCGCTGAAATGCAGACGGTTCAGGCGGGATTGAGTTTTTTGGTCGAGCAACAGGTTTTCATGTGCGTCGAACAACTCTTTTTTCAGGATGCTGGCGTTGAGGTAAAATCCACCGAATATCAACGCCGACAAAATACAGGTTTCTATAAAGACATTTTTCCACATAGTGGCGACTAATCTTTTGAAATCTTAAGTTGTTAGCATCTTTATCCTACAGATTTTCGCCGCGGGTTTCAACCCGTAAAAGACGTTTTTCGGAGCGCAAAAACAACCCGTTTCCGCCCCGGCGCCATCGCGAGCCGCGATCAGCGGCGCGGCGATCCAGCCGGGCCACGCCCGGTGGGAATGGGTCCTTTCTGGATGCTCGTCGGCTGAGCCTCCCGCAATGACAATCCAACAAGTATACTTATGCAAAGGTCTCTTTATAGTCGGGGCGGTATTTGAGTTGACAAAATTTCGCTATTTTCTTACTATCCGAATTGGTGGGTTGCTGAAACATTTTGTTCAATCGGCTTTTTCGGCAACCGGTGGATGGTTTGACAATCGTTGCTGTTTTCCGACCGGTCATAGAAACAAGGTAACAGGTCGTTCCGATCCTGATTTTTCTTTTCAACGAACGAAATCCCTTCACAAATTTCGGCAATCTTTGTTGAAAAAGACCGGCTTCAAGTCATTTTCGACGTTCCACTCTGGATTATCGACACACGATGGATGAATTAGTCATCGCTTCGGATCATGCTGGATTCGAGCTGAAAAAAAGTGTCCTCGAATATTTGCAGACCGAGGGAATCAAGGCCAAGGACCTCGGTCCGCAAAATACCGATTCCGTGGATTATCCGGATTATGGAATCAAAGTGGCCCAGGCGGTACTGCAAAAGGAGTTTGAGCGCGGCATTATCATCTGCGGAACGGGAGTCGGCATGTCCATCGTGGTCAACCGGTTCCCCGGCATTCGCGGGACCCTTTGCGGCGATGTGTATACCGCCAAGCTGTGCCGGGAACACAACGATTCAAATGTCCTGATTCTCGGGGGCCGCGTCGTTGGCATAGGGTTAGCCAACGAGATCGTCAACATCTGGTTGCACACCTCCTTCGAGGGCGGCAGACATCAGAGGCGGTTGGACAAAATCGCCTCCATCGACAAAATGATTCAAAAAGGAGAGATGTAATTTGTCCTTACTTTCAGACTTCGATTCGGAAATCGCCGACGCGATCCAGGGCGAAATCGAGCGGGAAACCTTTACCCTGGAAATGATTGCCTCCGAAAATTTCGTCAGCGGCCAGGTGCTGGAAGCCCTGGGTTCGGTGATGACCAACAAATATGCCGAGGGGTATCCGGGCAAGCGTTATTATGGCGGTTGCCGGTTCGTGGACATCGCGGAAACGCTGGCGATTGAGCGGGCCAAAAAACTGTTTGACGCCGAGCACGTCAACGTCCAGCCGCATTCGGGGTCTCAGGCCAACATGGCTGTCTATCATGCGGTTTGCCAACCCGGCGATACCATTTTGGGGATGAACCTGTCGCACGGCGGGCACCTCACCCACGGCAGTCCGGTGAATTTTTCCGGATACACCTACGAGGTGGTGGCCTACGGAGTCGACAAGGACACGGAACGGATCGATTACGATGAAGTGGCGCGGCTGGCCAAAGAACGCCGTCCGAAACTCATCGTGGTCGGCGCCAGCGCCTATCCGCGGGTGATCGATGCCGTACGGTTCCGGCAGATTGCCGATGAAGTCGGCGCCAAAATCATGACCGATATCGCCCATCCCGCGGGGTTGGTTGCCGCCGGGATTTATCCCTCGCCCGTGCCCCATTCGGAGTTTGTCACCACCACCACGCACAAGACCCTGCGCGGTCCGCGCGGCGGCATGATCCTCTGCAGGGCGGAGTTCGCTAAAAAGGTGAACAGCAAAATATTCCCCGGCATCCAGGGCGGTCCCCTGATGCACGTCATCGCCGCCAAGGCCGTGGCGTTCAAGGAGGCACTGAGCGGGGAGTTTGTCGCCTATCAAAAACAAATTGTCGCCAATGCCCAAACCCTGGCCAATCATTTAAAAGCAAACGGATTCAAGCTGGTCAGCGGCGGTACGGACACCCATCTCATGCTGGTTGACCTGCGGCCCCAGGACATCACGGGCAAGGCCGCCGAGGAAGTGCTCGAGCGGGCCGGCATCACCGTCAACAAAAACACCGTGCCTTTTGAAACCCGCAGTCCCTTCGTGACCTCCGGAATCCGCATCGGCACGGCGGCCCTGACCACGCGCGGCATGAAGGAACCGGAAATGCGTTTCATTGGCGACCTGATCGTGCAAACCCTCGAACGCCTGGCCGACGGTTCTTTCCACGAAAAAACCCGCCTCAAGGTGCGGGAATTTTCCGAACAATTTCCCCTCACCGCCACCCCGACCGGAAAACCTGACGTTCCATGAAATGCCCCCGTTGCTCCAATATGGAAAATAAAGTGGTGGATTCCCGCATGAACCGGGAAGGCGACCTGATACGCCGGCGCAGGGAGTGCCTGCAATGCCATGACCGGTTCACCACTTATGAGCGCATCGAACAACTCATGCCTTTTGTCATCAAGAAAGACGGGCGAAGGGAAACCTTTGACCGCAACAAGATTCTGGACGGGGTGCAGAAGGCCTGCCAAAAACGCCCCATCGGCATGGAGCAGATAGAAGAACTCGTCGCCAAGGTGGAAAAACAATTGCAGGAATCCGGGGAAAAAGAAGTCTCCGCCGTCAATATCGGCGAAAAAGTCGTCATGGAACTCTATCATCTGGACGACGTCGCTTATGTCCGTTTTGCCAGTGTTTACCGCTCCTTCAAGGATGTCAACGAATTCATGTCCGAACTCAAGGACATCCTGAAAAACAAGGGCGGATAGACCCTTTCCCCATAGGCCGCGCTGTGGCCGGTTTTTGCCGAACCCAATGACAACAAGAATAAATTTTAACGGAGATATCCGCGACACCCTGTCGATTTCCGTGTTCGATCACGGATTCCTGTTTGGAGACAGCGTTTATGAGGTGATTTGTACGCGCAACGACAGGCCGTGTTTCATGAAGCGGCATCTGCAACGATTGCGAAAATCCGCGGCGGAGATTTCATTGGCCATTCCCTGGAGCGACGAACGCTTCGAACAGGAAATCCGGCGCACCCTGAAAGCCGCGAACAACACGGAATCCTCAATCCGGATTGTCGTCACCCGGGGCGAGGGAGAAATCGATATTGACCCCACTTCCTGCGGGACGCCCAACGTCCTGATTTTTGTCGTGCCTGCCCGGATTTATCCTCCGGAGGATTACCGGAGCGGCATCCACGTCGCCGTGGTGAGGATCAAGAGGAACTTGGCGGAGGCGTTGAATCCGGCTATCAAAACCGGGAATTACCTCAACAATGTTCTGGCCAAAATCGAGGCCAACAAGCTGAACGCCAAGGACGCCTTGATGCTGAACAACTCCGGATTCCTGACGGAGTGCACCACGAGCAACTTCTTTTTCGTCCGCGAGGACCGCGTCAAGACCGCCTCGCCCGATTGCGGCATTCTGTCCGGCATTACCCGCGAGATTCTCATGCAACTGGCGCGGGAAAGCGGTATTCTGGTGGAGGAGGGCCATTGGCTTCCGGAAGAGCTGGAAACGGCCGAGGAGGCATTCGTTTCCGGCACGTTGAGGAAGGTAATGCCCGTTACCCGCTTGAACGGAAAGGCCGTCGGCGACGGCAAACCCGGCCCCATTACCCGCAGACTGATGCGGCTTTATGAGTCCGCGCTGGAAAAAGGAGTCAACTAATTTTCGCTAAAACCGATAAGGGAGAATGAAGCGGTGTCCTTGCTGGTGGGGTTAACCGGAAGCATGGGCTCGGGAAAAACCCGGGCGGCAAACCTGTTCCGGAAATTGGGAGCCCATATCCTGGATGCGGACGCCGTTTGCCGGGCGCTTGTCAAACCGGGAGAACCGGCGTGGCGGGAAATTGTCGAGCGCTTCGGAAACAAAATACTGCTGGCGGACGACACGTTGAACCGGGCGGAACTGGCAAAAATCGTTTTTGCCGAGCCCGACAAAAAAGCCGCCCTGGAAAACATCCTCCATCCCAGAGTGTTCAGGGAGGAAGAAAAGTTTTACGACAACATCCGCCATCGGCAACCGGACGCGCTTGTCATCATCGACGCGGCTCTTTTGATCGAATCCGGCAACTACAAGAAGATGGACAAAGTGGTGGTGATGAGTTGCGCCAAGGACGAACAAATCCGCCGGTTGCTGGCGCGAGGCTCCTGGAGCCGGGAAGATATCGAAAAACGGCTCAGCCGCCAAATGAAAGTCGAGGACAAAATCAAACTTGCGGATTACGTGATTCATAATGACGGCTCCCTGGAGGACCTTGAAACCCAGGTTGAGTCGGTTTTCCATGAACTTAAAAATTTTGTTTGATGTGACCTGACAGAACATTCCGCTTTCGATTAGGCGCGTGTTCATGTCCGGGAGTTGATCATGGCCGTAGAAGAAAAAGAGGACCTCGATGCCCTGGCCGCCGAGGAGTCCGCCGAACTTCAAAGGATGCTCGGCGAGGCGGAAGAAGAGGAAGCGCGGGCGGAGGCAGGCCTGCCCGGCAAAACTTTTTTTCTCCTTAAGGGTCTGGTTTCCGGGGACAAAAAGTCCATAATCATTGTCGCCGCCCTGGTTTTTCTGATACTCGCGGGCGGGGGGCTGGCCTATTTTCTGCTCGGCGGTCCAAAGCCGCAAAAGGAAACCGTCAAGCAAGTCGAGAAAGCCGCGACGCAACCCCTCGAAAAGCCGGAGAAGGGTGGCGCGCCGGTCCTGACGACGGATATCTACGTACTGGAACCTTTCTTCCTGCCCGTGAACATGGGGCCGCAACAAGCGGTGCGGTTTGTCAATTTGAAGATCAACTTCCTGTTGAGCAACCGGGTAATGAAAAAGAATATTGAAAAAAATATCGGCCCGATTCGGCAGAAAATTTATAGCATCCTGAAAAGAAAAACGGTAAAAGACTACACCGAAAATAAAATCCGGCTGGAAAGGCAGTTGAAAGAGAAAATCCCCAGGCTGGCGAATAACTTTCTCGCGAGCGGAACCGGCATTGTTGAAGATGTGTTTTTTACCCAATTCATCATCAAATAGCGGACGAGCGAAAACTTGATCGCAACGCATATTCCCGGTCATTTGATAAATAACGACTGATTATTTTTTTCGCGGAGCCTGGAAACCGTGCCAACCATCGAACCTGCCAATACCCAGCAAGTTCTTCAAATGAGTCCCTTGGCGGAGAAACTCCAGCAGACCGCTCAACAACAATCCACCGGTTTGACTCAGCAACTGGGCGAAGAAGACCGCGCCAAGCTGGACGAGCTGAAGCGCACCGAAGTCCAGGACCCCGAAAACAAAAACCCGACCGATCCCGCCAATCCGGATGGAACACTGGGCCGGGGACGCTTACGCATCCGCAAAAAAGGCCGAAAACCCCGGACTGCCGAGTCGAAGGAGTCACCGCCTGTAACCGGCGGATTGCAGGAAAATAAAATTGACGTGATCGTCTAACACGGCGTTGCAAAAATAAACGGCAAACAAGCGGGGAGGGTGATGTGTTCGTCAGTAACCATCCGCAAAACTTGATTCGCATCCCGCCGGGAGATCGAAATTTCTCCACATTATTAAATGTCTTCAGTCAAAAACTGGCCGCCGGCCAGGTCCTTCAGGGAAAAATTCTGGACCTCCTGTCCGGCGGAAGAGCCCTCGTCGATCTGGAAGGGCAAAAACTCACCCTGCGGACAGCAGGGGGGCTGACCCGCGGACAAAATATTTTTGTCAAGGTCGAACAAGTATCGCCCACCATTAACCTGCGGATCATCGACCCGCCGGCAGGCCGGAACGTTCGCGCTCCGGTCACGCAACCCGGAGTCACCGTTCAACTCACTCCTGCCAGGGAAGGCGCGTCCCGGAATTTGATCGCTCAAAACCCTGATGCCGTTCGAGTGGGTGCGGCCATGATCAAACCCTATCTGGTTGCCCGGCAGGATTTGGGCGCGATGGCCGCCAACCTGGAAAAAATCGTTTTCAACCGGCCCCTGCCGCAAGGATTGAAAATCGATCCCGGACTCCTCGACAGGTTGCGGGAAACCCTGAGCGTATTGTTGCCGAGGGAAGGCAAGACGCCTGACGACTCTCAATTAAGGGAGCAGGTGGATCGATCCGGAATCCGCTACGAAGCCAGGGTCAAAAAAGCGCTGGCGACCAGGCTCACACCCGAAACCCGGTCGGCATTGGCCCGCGACCTGAAAGGGCAATTGCTGGCGCTTCAGGAAACTTTGGAGAAACAACTCCCGCGTGAAGGCGAGAAAACTTCCCTTGCCGCGGGCCGTGGGCAAGCCATCCGCGAGCTTGTTCATCACATCAAACGGGCCACCGACAATATCGAATTTCAGCAGTTGTCCAACCAGTTTGCCCGGCAGGACAACAACCCCATTTTGATTCAAATCCCGGACCCTTTTTCCCCCGCAACGCGAACGGTGAAACTTTATGTCCGCGAAGATCAAGCAGGGGAGGGGGCAAAAAAGGGCGAAAAAACAAACTTTCACCTGACTTTTCTTCTAAACCTTTCCTCCCTCGGCAACCTGCGAATCGACGCAACAACAAGCCATGAGAATGTGGCGGCTAAAATAACGACGGAACAGAAATCCGTTGCCGATCACATCGCCAACCAATTGCCCCGGCTGGAGTCCCGGTTGAAAGAAATGGGATTCGATGCGGCGGTCACCGCCTCCGTTCGGGAGACGGTGGAGATGGACGCAGGTGAGGACTTGAATCGAATGCTGATCGAAGAACCTTCCCGGCTGGTGGATATCAAAACATGACGGAGCGCGAGAAAAAATCCAAACGCAAATCGGCGGTCACTCTCAAGTACGAGGCGGGCAAGGCTTCGGCGCCGAAAGTAACCGCCAAGGGAGAGGGACCGATTGGGGAAAGGATCATTGCTCTGGCCCGCAAAAACAACGTTCCGATCAAGGAGGACCCCGATCTGGTGCAAATACTTTCCCAGGTCGATGTCGGCGCGGAAATCCCTCCGTCCGTGTACCGGGTTGTGGCCGAACTTTTGGCGTTCGTTTACCAGGTCAACAAGGATTACAAGCCGCAAAGTCTTTGAATTTTACCGTTCTCCGGCGCATGAGGAAAAGCCCGCCCACCGATTGAATTTTGCGCGCTCCAACCGAAAGTCCCGACTTGTGGCGTTTTGCCTTGACTCATTGGTCGACCTCTGCTATCTTTTTAAAAATTAAAGTGTTACGCATGTTTTTGAGGTTGTCTTGAAGTAAAAAGTGAATTTGAATTGTTGTAAGCCATTTCGTTTTTGGTTTGTGTCGAAGTGGTTCAGAATTTCCGGAAGTTCCCGTTGAACGCAGTTGTGATTTCGGAAAGCTAGGAACGTTGGCTACCAAACTACAAATCCATTGGATACTTCTCCAGTTTTTTATCCTTTCTTTTTTGGCTTCTCCCCTGGAAGCCAAACTAACCGCTGACAAGCACTCCCTGGGTCAGTATCACTTTTCCGTTCCTGCCGGTTTGCAAACCCGGGTCGATTTTTGGAAAAAGGTGTATTCCCAATATACGACCAATCACGCCATCGTCCATGACATTAATAACCTGAGCATCATTTACGAGGTGGTGAATCTTTCCGGTGAGGTTTCCGAGCGGGCCAAGGAGAAAAAACGCGAACAGATCAAGTCCCGGTACAAGAAAATCCTGCGATCCCTGGCGCGAAAAAAACCCGGCGCAAAGCTGACCGCAGAAGAAGGCCGCGTTGCCCGTCTGGTGAAAAAGGGCTATTACCGGGCCTCCAGGAACATCCGCGTGCAAATCGGCCAGAAAGACCGTTTCCGGGAAGGGTTGGCGCGCTCGGGACAATATATCTCCCAGATTCTGAAAGTGTTCAAGGATTACGGGCTTCCGCAAGAGCTGACGGTGTTGCCGCATGTGGAGTCTTCCTTTCAGCTAAACGCATACTCCAGCGCCGGAGCGGCGGGCGTCTGGCAATTCACGCGGCGCACCGGAAGACGCTATTTGAAGGTCGGCTATGAGGTGGACGAGAGAATGGATCCCCTCCTTGCTACCGTTGCGGCGGCCAAGCTTCTCAAAAGAAACTTTGAGCACCTGAAAAGCTGGCCCTTGGCCATCACCGCTTACAACCACGGCCTCCAGGGCATGAAACGGGCCAAGCGCCTTCACGGCGCCAACCTCGCGCGAATTATCAGCCGCTACCGGAGCCGCACGTTCGGCTTTGCCTCGCAAAACTTTTATTCCGAGTTTCTGGCGGCGCTGGACGTGGTGCGCAACTATCAGAAATACTTCCCCGGCTTGAAAATTAATCCGCCCTTGCGCACCGCTTCCGTTGCCTTTCGGCATTATGTGGATGTTCGGACGGTGATGAAATATTTCAATATGACCGCAGAGGAAATTAACAGCTACAACTATTCCCTGCGTAGACCCGTTCTTTCCGGGCAGAAGAGGATTCCCAAGGGATTCATCTTCAAAGCTCCCGCCGAGAAGTTTCCCGATATTGAACGGTTGTATGCCCAGATTCCAAAATCATTAAAGCATCACCGCCAGATTTCCTCCAAATGGTACACCGTCCGGCGCGGCGACACGCTTTCCAGGATTGCCGCCAGGTTCAGAACCCGCGTGGGGACGCTGAAACGCCTCAACCGGATAGGCAGACGCAGTCGGATTTATGTCGGCCAGGTTTTGCGACTGCCGCAATCGAAACGGGCGAGACGTTCGCCCGTTCAGGTGGCGGGCAGTCAACCGGTCAATGTGACCGGATTGAAAACCGTGAGCTACCGGGTCAGACGGCATGACAACCTGTTTAAAATCGCCCAACGGTTTCGGACAGACCAAAAAACCCTGGTCGCCTTGAACCGGATGAAGGACCCCGATTATCTCTATCCCGGGCAGGTACTTCAAGTGCCGAAGCGTGCGTCTTCTTCCATCCGGGTCGTCAAGAAAACCGACCACCTGGTCATCAAGAGCACTAACGGAGAAAAATCCAGGCCCGCCCGCTCCGATGTCACCCTGAAGTTTGTGAACAATGAAATCATCCGCGGAAGCAACCAGAACCGCCCGGCGTTCCTGCCGGTTTCATTTACGCCAAACATGCACAAGGACTCCAAGGTTGGCGATATCACCGTGGATTTGGGCGAGACCCTGAGCCATTACTCGGAATGGGCGGATTTGACGCTGGAGGAATTACTCCGGATCAACCATCGAAAAAACGGCACACTGAAGTTTCATGAAAAAATCAAGGTTCCTTTTTACCGCGTCTCGCCGGCGGAGTTTGAGACCCGCCGCCAGGAATACCACAAGGCCATACAGGAAGACTTCTTCAGCAATTACCGCATTAAGAAAACCCTGGTGCGGAAAATCAAAAAGGGCGAGACTCTGTGGGAAATCAGCAACGACATTTATTTTGTTCCCTTCTGGCTACTCAGCTATTACAACCCCGACCGGGACATCAATTCCCTTTCGGTTGGGGACTCCGTCGTCATTCCATTGATTACCAAAGTCAAGCCATCGTAACATTTCCCCTGTCGAAGAATCAGCGAGTCGAGTAGTTTTTCAGGATGGTCTGAATAGCGCGCAGATGCGCGTCAATCCGGGTCTGCATTGGGAATTTCAAGGCGGTTTCCAGAGTAAAACAGTTGCGGGCGCCGCGGTCGCCCGCATACAGCGCCATCGGCCACCAGTCCATTTTATCCGGATCGGAAAACCGGTCGATCACCCCCTGGCTGGCCGGCATTCCTTCGATTGTCGCATTGGCGTTGATGGGCATAATCGGTTCCACCGCTTGTAAAATCAGGCGCCCCAGGGAAGGCGCCGCCGGCTCGGCGACTTTTTGGTACAAATAATAGCCGGGGCTTTCCGAATCCTCGTGCAACTCGACGGTCACGTCGAACGGCCGGCGCAAGGTTTCCTGCGCGGCAACCACCTCCGGCGGCGGCGCGGCGCATTTGAACAACCGGTTCAAATCCTTACCCTCATGGTTCTCCCGGATGCCGTATTCGTAGCCGTAAGGGTTCAGGCAGGGCAGGAAAGAGAACTCCCACTCCTCCCTATAGTAGTTTTGTAACTCCCGGCTCCGCAAGAACGCGCAAACGGCCTCCACCCCCGCCGGCTCGTCGCCGTGAATCCCCGCCGAAACCAGCATCGTCTTCTTTTGTTTGCGACCGGAGGTTAAATCGACTCTGACGATAGGGCAGGCGTTCCCGTTAACGGAAATTTCGCCGATCGCTTGCACCGGGAACCCGGAGGCGGCGGAAAACGAATTCAACCGTTGCAAAACGGCGTTGTAGTCTCTTTTTTTCAGCGGATTTTCCGGCATGGATTAGTAAAAAAATAACTCTTTTAAATTAAATAGTTATCGTTAGTTTTTTATAGTATTTTATCAGGATACTCGCACTCCTTCACAATAACACATTCGGCGCAGTGGTAGTTTTTTGCCTTGCAGACGTAGCGCCCGTGCAGGATCAAATAACGGTGCGCCTGCTTGCGCCACTTCTCCGGCGTGACTTCCAGGAGCCCGGCTTCCGTTTCGCGTACGGTTTTTCCGGGGGCCAGGCCGGTGCGGTTGGCAACGCGGAACACATGCGTATCGACCGCGATGGTTGCCTGTCCGAATGCCTCGTTCAATACGACGCTGGCGGTTTTGCGTCCGACTCCCGGCAAACTCTCCAACGCCTCGCGGTTGTCCGGAATCTTTCCCCGATGGCGGTCCAGCAAAATTTTACAGGTGTTGATGATGTTTTTGGCTTTTGCCGGAGCCAGGCCGATGGGTTTGATGATGCGCCGCAGGCGGGCCTCGCCGCATTGCAAAAACGCCTCGGGGCTTGGACAGAGGGCAAACAGTTCCGGCGTCACGCTGTTGACGGTTTTGTCCGTGGACTGGGCGCTGAGGATGACGCTGACCAGAAGCTGAAATTTGTTTTTGTAATGCAGTTCCGAGCGGGCGTCGGGAAAGTATTTGCTCAGCTTTTGGTACAGGCGGGAAACGGTTTTGGGCGGCAACGGCATTATTTCCCTGATTGGGTTTTTGCCGCGTCCCTGGCGCAACGAAACCCGACGCTGTAGTCCACGGTGGCATCTGCCTGGCCGCGCCGGCGTACCGTCACCCGGATGTCCTTTTCATCGTCCCGCCAGGAAGCGCCGCGGATGACGCGCCAGCTTCCGGTTTTCGGGCCCCTGGGATTGTTCCGCGGGCTGATCGCGTAATAATGTTCCAGATACCAGTCCGCCACCCATTCCCAGACGCTCCCCAGCATATCGTGCAATCCCCAGTCGTTGGGTTTTCGGGTGCCGACGGGGTGCGGCCGGCGCACGGCGTTTCCCACATACCAGAGATAATCGCCGTCGATCTCTTCGCCCCAGGGCAAAAGCCCCTTGGAACCGGCGCGCGCCGCGTATTCCCATTCCGCCTCCGTTGGTAGCCGCGCCCCTCGTTTGGCACAGTATTCCGTCGCTTGCTCCCACTTGGCGAAATCGACCGGCAGGTTGTCGCCATGGTGCGGCGTCTGATGGATATTGATTTTGACGCCCATGACATCCTCCCACTGCTTTTGCGTCACCTCGTGCTTGTCGAGGTGGAAGGCGTTTACGCAAACCTTGTGCACGGGCCGTTCGCGGTCGTTTTTCCGCCCCACCTCGTACTCAAAAACCGCGTCGGTGCCCATTTGGAAGCACCCGGCAGGGATCGAAACCATGGTGTCGTCAGCCGCGATTGCGGCAGTCGGCAGAAAATAAAAAACGGCGAGCAACAACCGGAGAAGATTCTTCATGCAGAGGATTTTACTTTCGATGCGAAAAAAGTCAAGGAGTCAGACTTCCCGTTAGGTAGTCAAGTGGAGGCATTTAAACTTAAAATACGGGTTAGCTGAGCAGTTTATCGTATTCGGCGTGAGTGCCAATCCAGAACCATAATAGCCCTTCTTCCATTTTCACCGCCAGGGCACGGTATTTCGCGCCAACTCTTACGGACCAATACGTGTCAACCATCTTAAGACGCAACGATGGGTGGCGTGAATTTTTCTTGAGAAGAGCGAAGTTTTTATCTGCTAAATCCTGAATGTGTTTCGGAAGATTTTCGTAAAGTTCCCGGAAGGAAGAATTGGCATAATGCCTCATAACTCTTTGAAACGGCCTTCCTTGAATTCGGCGACAGCTTTCTTGGCAAGGGCGTCAAGGTTGCCGGCTTTTGCGTCCTCTTCAAATTGCTTGTCCCATAATGCCGCGTCGAACTCTTCAAACCATGCCCTGAATCGAGCCAGTTCGCTCGGCGGCAAACCTGAAACCGCTTTTTCTATTTCGTGTCGTGTTGTCATGCTACACACCTTTTTAAATTACCCCGAGTAACAATTATACCGCGCATCAACCGACAACGCAAAATGATGAAAGGTAGGAATTAAATTGCACTCCCGAATCCGGAGAAGATTCTTCATGCAGAGGATTTTACTTTCGATGCGAAAAAAGTCAAGGAGTCACGACTTCCCATTAGGTAGTCAAGTGGAGATTGACCTCCGTGGATATGCTATAATCCGCCTTTCAGTTTTCCTGAAAACCGCCATGGAGTGCGCCCGTGGATGAGAACGAAAAACCGGAAGTTTTCCTGGAGATATTGCGGGAAAACTCAAAAACCGTCCGCAACACCTACATCACCTACCTGCTGTTGGCTCTGTTTATCTGGTTGACGGTAGAAGGCGTCACCCACGAACAGCTTTTGAATCCTGAAATACGGATTTCCCTGCCGGTGATCGGAGTCAGTCTTCCCGTAGTGGGATTTTTCGTGGTGGCGCCGGTTTTGCTGTTCCTGTTTCATCTCTACTTCCTGCTTCACGTCACCCAATACGCCGGACAACTCGCCCACGCTCGCGAACAATTTGAAGGAAAAGTCAAGGACTGGAAATTGCTTCTGCATGGTGTACAACTAACCTTCTTAGCGAGCATTTTTAACGAACAGGTTGATGGTGTCA
>JBHHYO010000049.1:0-21365 GCA_046757665.1 Nitrospinales bacterium | reverse complement strand
TAGAGGGCGCATCCGCCAGCCCTACTCGAAGTAAGCGGCGCCGCAATCCTCGAATTCCTTGATCTCGACGCGGTGGATTTTTACCGCTTGGGAATCGATATCCGCCGCCAGCGTTTTGAAAAGCCAGCGGGCGATGTTTTCGGCGGACGGGTTCTGCTTGTCGAAGGGGGGAACGTCGTTGATGGTCTTGTAATCCAAACGCGCCAGGACTTCCTCAACCTTTTTTTTGAGTTGCACGAAATCGATACCCACTTCCATGGAGTCCAGTTCCCGCGCCCGTACGGTTACAATGGCGATCCAATTGTGACCATGCAGGTTTTCGTACCGCCCGTCATAGCCCTTGAGCCGGTGGGCGGCGGAAAACATGGTTTTTACGGTGACTTCGTACATGGCAATTGCGTGTTCCTCGAAAATTTCGAATCACGACGTCGGCGAGTACACCAGCGCGATGCCGCCGTAAACATTGAACGGCGGGCCGGGCTCGAAGAACCGGCCGTTGGCGGCGTTGATTCTTGTATTCGCATTATAGGTTTCATTCAACAGATTGTTCAAACCCAAAAACACGGAACCGCGAAAGGAACGGATTTTTTTCTTCCACCCCATTCGCAGGTTGGCGAGCGTATAGGCGGAGTTTTGGTGGAGGTTTTCGTTGTCAACAAAAAAACCGCCGACGCGCTGGACGTTCCCTTCCGCGAAAAGTCCCGCCGGGTGGCTGTAACTCAGGCTCCCGTAAACGCGGTTTTCGGGGATGCCGGGAATGGTGTTGCCGCCAAAATCGGCCGCGCCGACGGCGAACTCCGTAAACCGGAAGTTGGAATACGCATAAGACACGGCGCCTTCCACCTCCGGCACGGGCCGGAACTTTATGGACAGTTCCGCGCCCTTGCGCTCCGACTTGCCGGCGTTGCGGAAAAAGGCGCGCCGGGGAGATTCCGGCAACTCAAACGGAACGATCTCGTCATCCGAGGTCATGAAAAACAGGGCCAACTCGTAACGCATGTTTTGCCGTAGCGCGCCTTTGGCTCCGACCTCATAACTGACGGATTCCTGGGAATTCAAATCCGGGTTGAATCCGCCGACGCCGGTTGGATTATTGATCAGTTCGGTCGTGGTCGGCGTTTCAAAGACGGTCGCCATATTAGCATAAAGATGCAGGGAGTCGTTCCAGTGATACACCGCGCCGGCCGTGCCGGTGGCTTGCGAAAGCGTGCGCGAGCCCGACTGGTCGCCGTCTTCCCGGAGGCGGTCGCCGACGCGGAAATGAAGCCGGTCATAACGCACGCCGCCCACCAGTTCAACCTGCTCCGTCAGATGCAATTCATCTCTCAGATAGAATCCCAGGCCGAGAACTTCCTCGAGCTGATTCAAAACCATCTCTTTTTTCGCGCCGCGGTCGTTGTTAAACCTTTGCCGGTCGTCGCGCTGGTACTGGGTGTCGACACCGGAAATGAACCGGTTGCGCCTGCCGAAAATGTTTCCGTTGTAAACCGATTTGACGCCGACGCCGGGAGCGATGCGGTCGAACTCGACGATACCGCCGCTGACGAACGGCAGTTTGTTGGAGAACGCCCTGCGGATGAGATGGGCCGTAACGGTCAGGGCATGGTGAGCGGAAACGGATCTGCGGTACCGCACTCCGGCATTTTGCTGTTCCACTTTCTCGCCCGCCGCAAACAGCAGATTGCGCGCATTGGCCTGCGCGGGATTTGATGCCGCCTGCTCCCGCGTCAACGCTCCGGGGTCCATGGCCGTGGGTGAATCCAGATGGCTGAAGCTGAGGGTCCAGTCGGACCGCGAATCCGAAGCGACGCGGAATTTCGCCCGGAACAGCGTGTTTTCCGTTTCGCTGTGTTCGCGGAATCCGTTCAACTTCAGATGCGACGCATACAGGCGGTAACGAAAATTGTTTTGGGCGCCCGCGACTTTGACTTGCTCCTTGGCCAGCCCAAACTGTCCAAAGATGAGGCGGGGAGAAATTTGCCAACCCGATTCCGGCCCATCCTCCGTGGCAATAGCCAGCACGCCGCCGGAAGCATTGCCATAGAGCGAGGAGGAAGGGCCGCGGATGATTTCGATATGATCGATGATCCCGGGATCGAGGGAGTCCACCTGGGTCTGACCGTCGGGCAGGGTTTCCGGAACGCCGTCAACCAGTATTTTTATGCCGCGCACCCCAAAGGGCGAACGCGCGCCAAACCCGCGGATCGCCAACCGAAGGTCCTGGGCGAAGTTGAACGGGTTTTGCGAGAAAACCCCCGGCACTTCCGCCAGCGACTCATTCAATGTCAGTGTGGGTTTGAATTTGCGAATGCCCGGACGGTCGATGCGGCTCACCGCTCCGGGAATGTCCGCAACGGTTTTCCGGGAACGGGTGGCGGTGACGTTTATCGGTTGGAAAACCTTCTTGAGCGTCCGATGGCCAAATGGCTTTTCCGGAAACGCCGGCGCGGCGGAAGTTTGGGGAAACGCATCGCCGGCGCAGAGAAAAATGCACCATCCCATAACCAACCATGGAATACCCGGACGCCCCGCCCCGTGACCCACAATCAAATCAGAACCCGCTTCGGCGCACCAGAAATTGCAGAGGGCGGCTCCTTGCGGCGCTCATCGGTCCAGGATTTTCAGGATGGAATTGAGGTCTTTTTTGATTTCCTTTTTCCATCGGGCCAGTTCATCGGGATCGAAATTCAGGTTTTGCTGTACCGGCCGGTTTCTTCCCGTCAACTTCTTTTTGGCGCCGGCGAGTGTGTATTTCTCGCCGTAAAGCAGTTCTTTAATTTGCAAAATCAGCTCGATATCTTTTTTTTGATAGAGCCGTTGCCCGGAGCGGTTTTTTCCCGGCTTGAGGATTTCAAATTCATTCTCCCAAAACCTGAGGACGTATGTTTCCACTCCCGTGGTTTCCGCCACCTCCCCGATCTTGAAGAACAGCTTGTCAGGAATCTCTGGACGCATTCGGGGCTCTGTTGGTTGATTCCAGCAGGTGCCGGCTGGGCTTGAAAGTCAGGACCCTTCGGGCTTTTATGGTAATCAGCTCGCCGGTTTTTGGATTGCGCGCGGTTCGTTCTTTTTTCTGCCTTAAATAAAAACCGGCGAATCCGGAAATCCTGACGTTTTCGCCTCGACCGAGTTTCGATTTGATTTCCTTCAACAGGACCTCAACGGCATCCACTGCCTCTTTGCGGGTGAATCCGACTTTTTCATGGACCCGATCGACGATGTCCGATTTGGTTGTCGCGTTTTTTGAATGTGGCATTTGATGTTTCCAAATCTCCGGGGCAACATTCCCGCGGATTAAGCTTTTTCCTGTTCTTTTTCCTTGTTGGCCTCGGCGACCACTTTCGCCGAGATGTGTTCCGGGACATCTTCGTAATGGGAAAACTCCATAACGAAAATCCCGCGTCCGCCGGTCAGCGAAGTCAGGTCCGGCGCATAATTCAAAACGGAAGCCATGGGAACATGCGCCCGGATGCTCTGGGTCTCTTCACGGGCATCAATACCGAGGATTTTGCCGCGTTTGGCATTGAGGTCGCCCATGACGTCACCCACGCATTCGCTGGGCACAACGATTTCCATCAGCATCACCGGTTCAAGCAAAATAGGTTTGCAATCGACCACTCCTTTCTTGAAGCCTATGGACCCGGCGATTTTAAAAGCCATTTCCGAGGAGTCAACGGTATGGAACGATCCGTCATAAAGGGTGACCTTTATATCAACCATGGGATAGCCGGCCAATATTCCGTTGCTCATCGCTTCATGAACGCCTTTTTCCACAGCGGGGATATATTGTTTGGGAATCGCCCCGCCGACGATTTTATTGACAAAAACAAATTCCTCGCCTTTCTGGGAGGGTTCGATTTCCAGCCAGGTATCGGCAAACTGGCCTCGTCCTCCGGATTGTTTTTTATGTTTTCCCTGAACCTTGGTCGAGCCGCGAATGGTTTCCAGGTAAGGGATTTTCGGCTCCTTGACATCCACCTCAACGCCGAACCTGCGCTTCAACCGCTCAAGGGTTACGTCCAGATGGACCTGCCCCATCCCGGACACCAACAGTTCCTTGGTCTGCTGATTTCTTTCCACCTTCAAAGTCGGGTCTTCCTCGCACAGCCGGCTGAGAGCGTTGCTGATTTTCTCCTCATCGGACCGGGTTTTGGGAAGCATGGCGCGGGCCAGGACAGGCTTGGGAAAAGTGATCGGTTCAAAAACGTACTCTTGCCCCGGCGTCGTCAGGGTATCTCCCGTCGCCGTCACTTTCAATTTGGGGACCGTGGCAAAATCTCCGGCCGAGACCTCCGACACGCTGATTTGCTTTTTACCCTGAAGGAAAAAAAGCTGTCCCACCCGTTCGCCGGCTTGTTTGGTGGCATTGTAAATGCTGGAATCGGATTTGACGGTTCCCGAAAAAACCCGAAACAGCGTCAATTTCCCTGCGTAGGGATCGGCTATGGTTTTATACACCTGCGCCGAGAAAAATCCGTTTTCATCGGCCTTGAAGGTGACCTCGGAATTGTCTTTTCCCGATTTGACATTTGTTGGCGGGTGTTGGTCCGGGGAGGGAAGGTAATCGACTATTCCCTGGACCAGCCTGTCGATTCCCTTGTTAAGAGTTGCCGAACCGCAGAATACCGGAACCAGTTCGCCGTCGAGCACCGCTTTTTTTAATCCGGAGATCATTTCCTCCGTGGAGAGGGTACCTTCTTCGAGATATTTTTCGGTCAACGTTTCATCGCATTCGGCGACCGCTTCCATGAGTTCGCCGAGACGGGACTCCACTTGTTCCTGGCAGGTTTCCGGCACCGCCTGGGGTTTGCCCGTTCCGCCTTCTTTTTCGTACACATAATAACGGTTGTCGACCAAGTCCACGATGCCTGAAAAATCTTCGCCCGCGCCCACGGGGACATGCAACAACGCCGGGTTTTTCTTAAACCTTTTTTTAATGGCGTCGAGAACGGCATCGACATTCGCCTGTTCGTGATCCATTTTGTTGATAAAAACCAGCGGCCGGAGGGAGCATTCGTTGGCCCATTGCCAGGCTTTTTCGGTGAAGTACTGAACGCCCGCGTCGGCGCCGACGACGATGACAGCGCCATCGACCACCCGCAGACAGCCCGGGGTGTCCGCCATGAAATTGCTGGTTCCGGGCGTATCGATGAGATTGATTTTGCGGCCTTCCCATTCCAGAAATGCCAGGGAGGCGCTGATGGAATGCCCTCGCTTGATTTCATCGGGGTCAAAATCCATGACCGATGAATTGTCGCCGACCTTTCCCAACCGGTCCGTGACACCTCCATTGAACAAGATGGCTTCCGCCACGGAGGTTTTTCCGGCCGAACCATGACCAACAAGTCCCACGTTTCTGATATCTTTCTGATGATACTTCTTCATTTCCACCTCCCGACAAGGAGCTTTTTGATCCTGGTTTTGCGAACTACCGTCGACAAACTTGGAATGAGAAGAATACAGACATCATTCCGACTTTTATTTAAAAATCGGGCCGTCAGCCAGGTGATCCCTAACAATCAATCTGGTGTGGCGGCGCTTGACTTATTTGCACACAAGTGGTTTCGAGCACACATAATTTCCCGGTTAAAAACCTTTGGCGGAACTAGTTAAAGAGGCCAACCGTTTCTCTATCGTCTGATAAACCGTCGCGAAAAAGAACGGAAACAGGTTCAGTACCTTTTTGATTTCATCGGCCCCCAGGCGGATCGCATACACATCGTCGGTTTTCGCCACAACGGTTGCGGTGCGGGGCACGCCTCTGACACAAGCGATTTCGCCCGCCATGTCTCCATCGACAAGAGCGGCGATGTCCCTGCCGTTCTTGTCCAGAATGCGAATCTGGCCGGAGAGCATTACATACATGTCGGTATCCCGGTTGCCATAGTTTATTAAGGTATCATTTTTATTCCAGTGGACCAATTTCCCAAACGCCAGGGAGGCCAAAAGGCCGGGATTAAGCGTATCGGTAAAGTAATTTCTCAATTTATACAGATTGTCCTGAATGGCGGGGAGGTGAAACTGTTTATAATATTTTTTGTGGATTTTCAGCAAGGTGAGCGACCCCTTGGCGCGGACCGTTGCCCGGCGCAGAGGGTTGCCGGTGGCAATGGCAAGCTCGCCGAAAAAATTGCCTTTCTCGTAAATGGTCAGCAATTTGCCGTCGATGATGATTTCGGCAAACCCTTCCAGGATGACGTAAAAAAATTTCCCGAAATCATTTTGTGAAAAGACAATCTCCTTGTCTTTCAATCGCTGGACTTCCGACCGGGAAAACAATTCCAGCAAATGGTTTTGCTGAAGTTTGCTGAACAGCATGGCTTGTTTGATGGTTTCCATCTCATCCCTGCTGGAGTCTCTTTGCTCCTCAATCACCACTTCGGTCTGCCCCTCCGGGGCAAAGCGGAACGAGGAATTGGGGTCCGGAACGTTATCCTGGTGGACGAGGATCATCTTTTTGGCCAACTCACGGTCAATCTGTTTCAGGGAATCCAGATCCGTGTGCAAAACGCCGCCGCCGACATCATGAATGATCAGGTCGGCGTCCCAAATAAATCCAAGGATATCGTCACGGCGCTTTTCGCTAAATACGCCTTGCCGGTACCAGTTATTTATTTTCTCCTCATCGTATTTGGTGTCGCCGGAATGGCTGATGGTCCGTTTGACGCCGTTGCTTTTGTAGGTCAAGGCAAACCGCCCGGACGGAATCGAATGCAATGAATAGTCAAACGTAAAATAGGAGTTTTTGAAACCGGGCAACTTGATGGTCTTGTGAGGCTCCACTTCAATGAAGTCACAAAATTCTCCGATCACATTCTTGGGCAGGCAGGTGATCGCCTCCACCTTGCGCAAAAAACTTTCAAAAATGATGCGGCTGGAGATCACTTTCACACGATTGCCATGAAGTATTTTTTCCAGGATACCGCCATCGTGGTCCGAATGGATATGAGTCAGAAACGTGTAATTGACGTCATTGCTGGTGATCCCGTATTTCATGGCCAGGAAATAACTTTCGCTTACCACGTCCACCATGATTCCCTTGCCTTCCGTCCAGACAATGAGGCAACTATTTTCGTATTTCGGTGTAAAGCCGGACCCCGTGCCCAAAAAGGTGACGCCCATGAACGGCCTTTTAATAGGTTGTACGTCGAATGTTTTTTTAACCGGCTCCATTTTGACCATATCGATGGAGTACTTCAGTTTACCTCCCCGGGAAATCTCAAAAACCGAAGGACGGACCTGAACCACCTTGAGTTTTTTGCGCTTGTCTTTTCGGTTGGCGATATAAACGGCATGGTTTTCATCAAAGTGGTGGAACGTCAAGGTTTCGTCGATGAATTCGCCGCGTTTCTCTTCCTCGGTAAGGCTGAACAACTCTATCTCTTTACGCAACTGGGCGCAGATCGCATAGTTATCGGCCAGCTGACCGGCCAGATTACGAATATTTTTCCCGGCCAGCCATTTTTTCCGGGCCACAAGGCCTTGAAAATATCCCTTGAGTTCTTTCTCCAGGGTTTTTTGATCGACATGCGCTTTTAACATCTCTCCGAAAAGCTCATACAATTTCCGGTCCGCGGCGACACTATTTAAAAACGCATGATAGAGGCGGTTTTCCTTCGAGGAAAACTTGTGCTTGATGGCAATTTTCCGGAACTGAGCCTCAATGAGATAATGAAAGCGAGGGCCGAAAAGAGTTTCTTCCAGAATAATCCTGAACCGGGTTTCCTGGTCCGCCGAGCAATAAATGGTGATCCTGGTTTTTTGCGACTTCAAAAAAAGAAAACTGTAAATAATAAATTCAAAATCGAAATTGTTCCGGCCCTTGACGAATGTCCGAATCGGAAACACATACTGGGAGGGCAGGTCTTCCCCCCGTTTGGCAAAATCCTTGATGATTCTCGGCGGACAGCCGAAAACAATATTGCCGTAGTCCCGGGTTTTCAGAACCCGGTAATTTCTCCCTCGGAAAAGCTCGAAATCCTTACCTCGCGCCATCTTTTTTGGTCCGTTCATGGCGTTTGGAAAAAACCAGTCGCACCGGCGTCCCGGCCAGTCCGAAAGTTTTTCGCAAACTGTTGGTTAAATAACGCCTGTAGGAGAAATGAATCCCCTCAGGATAATTCACAAAACACCGAAACGTCGGCGGACAATTCTTGACCTGCGCAGAATAAAACAGTTTGAGAAATTTGCCTCGATAAGAACTCATGGGGTTCTTTTCGATAGCCCGTTCAAAACAACTGTTGAGTTTTCCCGTGCCCAGCTCCCTGGAATATTCGCGGTACACTTCTCGCACCTTCGGGAAAATTTTATCGAGATTATACCCCGTTTTCGCGGAAACGGCTAAAATCGGAGCGAAGTCCAGAAATTTTGTCTTGTACTTTATTTCTTCCCTGACCTCCGCGAATTTCTTTCCCTGACGTTTCGCCAGGTCCCATTTGTTGACGACCAGAATGCAACCGCAACCTTTTTCATAGGCGTATCCGGCAATGGTGGCGTCCTGGTCGGTTATTCCCTCCCAACCGTCGATGACCAGCAGGGCGATATCGCACCGGTCCACGGCCTTGAGGGCCATAATGACGCTGTACTTGTCCAGCAAACGCACGGTTTTGCCTTTTCGCCGGATGCCCGCGGTGTCGATCAGGATGTAGGAATCATCTTCATAAACCAAATGCGAATCGATGGAATCCCGAGTCGTTCCCGCCATCTCCGAAACGATGCAACGCGGCGATTTCAACAAACTGTTGACCAGCGAAGATTTGCCGACGTTGGGTCTGCCCAGGATCGCGATTTTAATCGCATCCGCATCTTCCGCCGACTCGACTTGTTCCGGCAGGCTCCGGACCACTTCCTCAATCAACTCCAGAACGCCGTCTCCATGCTCGGCGGAAAGGGGGAAAACTTTTTCCACCCCCAATTGCAGGAAATCATGCGTCAGCGCATCCTGTTTTTGTCCGTCGATTTTGTTAACCGCCAAAAACAAGGGCTTGGCCGTTTTCCTGATCTGATCGAACACCTCTTTGTCGTGAGGAGTCAGCCCCTGGCGGCCGTCCACGACAAAGACAATGGAATCCGCCTCATCCAGCGCCAGTTGGGCCTGCTCCTTGACGCGGGATTCCAGTTCGTCGCCGCCCGCATCCACGCCGCCGGTATCAATGACCATGAATGACCGTCCGAACCAGTCGGCCTTGCCGTAGTTTCGGTCGCGGGTGACGCCGGGCCGGTTATTGACAATGGCCGAACGCTTGCCGACAATTTTGTTGAAAAGAGTGGATTTGCCGACATTGGCCCTGCCCATAATTACCGTCAACGGGATCGTCATTTTCCTGCTTCCCGCCTAAATGGTCGGCGCGCATTTCTTTTCAATGGGCATGGCGGCATGAATCCCAAGGGCAATATGCCCGGCCAATTGTTCCAAATATTTAAAACTGGCGAGTCGGCGTTGTTCGATATGGTTGGTGAGAAATCCCACCTCAACAAGGATACTCGGCATTTTGGTGTCATGCAGAACATAAAACGGTCCGTCTTTCACTCCCAGGTCTTTTACCGTGGGATAGTTCCGGATAATTCCTTTCGTCAGGGTTTTCTGAACAGCCTTCGCAAGACAGGAGGAATCGTTCATGGTTCGATTGGTAATCATATCCGTCAAGATTCTTTGCACCTCGCTGTCGGGCACGGAATAGACCGTATCGCCGTTTTCCCGGGCGGCGGTCTCCCGGGCGCGCTCGCTGGAGCCCCTGCCCAAATGATAGGTCTCGATTCCATTGGCCCCCTCGCGCCGGGCGGCATTGACATGGATGGAAACAAACAGGTCGGCATTCTCCCGATTGGCGATTTCGCCCCGCTTGTCCAGCGGAATAAAGGAATCGTCCTCGCGCGTCATGATTATTTGATAGTCATACCTGGTTTCCAAAATCTTTTTCAGACGTTTGGAGATTGCCAGGTTCACGTGTTTTTCCAGCAAGCCGTTTTTGCTCCGGGCGCCGGCATCCTTTCCGCCATGTCCGGGGTCAATGACGATCAAGGGCTTACGCCCTTCCCGCGAAGCCGTTTTAACCGGCTTGCTCTTCCTGACGCTCTTCTTTACCTTCCGGCCACGGTTTTTCTTGTGGGTTGGCGGACCAAGGGCCAGAAGCTTTTTTTTGGCCAGGCCGGACTGGTCTCCCCGGGGAAAATTTTTCACGACCCCCGCAAAAGCCTCCCGCGCCAAAGCCTGATTTTTCTTGATCAGAAAAATATTGCCTTGCTGGAACAAGGCATCATCCGCCAGCGGATTGTCGGTGAAATCCAAAACCACCTTGCGGTAGTACCGCAACGCCTGATCCAGATTCTCCGCGCCCTTGTGCTCGAGGTAAAACCGGTGATACAGCTTTGCCACCGTAAACAACGCCTTCGGAGCCTCGTCACCACGGGGATATCGTTTCCATACGTTCTTGAATTTCTCTATGACGTTTATCCAGTTGTGGCGAAACGCCTTTTGGGATTTGGAGCCGATCAGGGCGTAGTAACTCTTTTTTGCCTGGTTATAAAGAGCGGTTTCCGGAGAAACTTTTTTGGCCGGGCTTTCCGCGGCAATGAAAAGAATCGCCAAGCCTGCCGCCAAAACAACCGGGAAAGAATTCTTGTATTTTGCGGACCGTTTGAAAAAAATCATGGCAGAAAAAAACGAGACATCAAAACCTAAAGTTAAATGTCACAGGGTGGCTTATAACCCTGTAATTTCATAGGCTTAAAGATATCATTTTTCCGAGGAGGGGTCAAGGAAGCCAAATTTTTCCGGGAAGAAGGTCAGCGGCCGACGCTCAGGCGGTCGGCAAGGTAGCCGGGCAAACCGTTGCCAACGATTTTATTTTGAGTCGTCGCGTAATCGTACGTAAACCTCCGGTATTCAACGATCATGGAATCGTCATCAAAAATCACAAAAGCCGGATCGGGATTGCCGTCGCGGGGCTGGCCCAGACTGCCGACATTGACGATATACCGGCTCCGCGGAACCAGTTTCAAATCGGCAATAGGGTGCGCGGCGATTTCACCGTCTGGCGTTTTCTCCAGAATCATCGGAACGTGAGTATGGCCGACAAAACACAAAGGCGCTTTAAAATGATCGAACTGTCGCGCACCGTCGGCAACGGAAAAAATATAATGCCACTGCTCCGGTTCAAATGGCGAAGAATGCGCCCAACAAACCCCCTCTTCTTCCCTGCGTGCCGGCAGGCTTTCCAGAAACTCCCGGTTCTCCCGGGTGAGCCGGTCGCGGGTCCACAAACAGGCCTGGTAAGCATAAGCGTTGAACCGCGATAAATCCATTCTACCCGTTACCGCGTAATCATGGTTGCCGCCGAGAACAAGGTCCGCCCGGTCGCGGACCAACTCGATGCAGGGATTGGGGTCGGCGCCATAACCCACCAGATCGCCCAGACAGACTTTTTTGTCGTGGACGATTCCGTCGGCAATCTCAAGGAACGTCTGCAACGCTTCCAGGTTGCTGTGAACGTCGGAGAAGATGATGTAAATCATAAGCGACTTGCCGGGCGGCTTATTCCCTCCCGGACTATCGAAGGCGGCCTGGCTAAACGGCGGCGGAAGGGGACTCCTTTTCGGCTTCGTTTTTGATCTGGTCCAACACCCCGTTGATAAATTCCGAGGAGTCCGCGTCGCCGTACTTTTTGGCGATCTCCAAAGCTTCGTCGATCGTTACTTTCGGCGGGATGTCTTTATGAAACAGAAGCTCGCAAGCGGCCATCCGCAAAATGTTCCGGTCGATGACGGCCATGCGGTCGAGAGTCCAGTTGGCGGCGCATTTTTCAAGCAGTGCGTCGATTTCTTTTTTTCGCCCAATCGTCGAGCGCACCAATTCCACGGCGAATTTCCCCGTCTCATCATCCCCGGATTCCCGTTCGATAAACAACGGCAATTGCTCGGCAAGGTCGCCTTTATTCAACTCGAATTGATAAAGAAATTTTAACGCCAGTTCCCTGGAACGCCTTCTTTTTCCCATGATAACCGCCCGCTTCGCTAAAGTTGTTTGAACAGGTTGACCATTTCGATGGCGGCCATGGCGGTTTCCCAGCCTTTGTTCCCCGACTTCGATCCGGCGCGTTCGATGGCTTGTTCCAGGTTGTCGGTCGTCAACACCCCATACAAAACAGGGATGTCGGCTTCCAGCGCCGCGGCGGCGATCCCCTTGCTGGCCTCGGCGGAGACATAATTGAAATGCGGCGTGGCGCCACGGATCACCGCTCCAAGGCAGATCACGGCGTCGTATTTTTTGCCCTGGGAAAGTTTTTTTGCGGCGGCCGGAATTTCAAAAGCGCCGGGCACCTTGACGATTTCGATGTCGCCTTCCCGGACACCGTGCCGGATCAGCGCGTCAAGCGCCCCATCCAGCAACCGGCCGGTTATGAAATCGTTAAACCGGCTCACCACGATCCCGAATTTGAAACCGGCGCCGGTCAATCCTCCCTCGATGATTTTCGCCATTTATTTTCCTTCCGCCAGGACCGTCCGGATCAGATGGCCCATTTTTTTCTGTTTGGTTTTGAGGTACTTGACATTGTCCTTCCGGGGACGCACTTCAATGGAAACCCGCTCGACCATGTGCAGTCCGTAACCATCCAGCCCGACAATCTTTCGCGGATTGTTGGTCATGAGGCGGATTTTGCCCAACCCCAGTTTTCTCAGGATTTGCGCGCCGATCCCGTACTCCCTCAAGTCGGGCTTGAACCCCAGGCTCTCGTTGGCTTGCACGGTATCCTGCCCTTCATCCTGCAAAACGTAAGCCTTCAATTTGTTGATGATGCCGATACCGCGCCCTTCCTGCAAAAGATACAAAAGGACCCCCCGGCCCTCCTGCCGGATCATCTCCATGGCTTTTTCCAGTTGCTCGCCGCAGTCACAACGGTGCGAACCGAACACGTCGCCCGTAAGGCATTGGGAATGCACCCGCACCAGTATGGGAACGTCGGGTTGAATTTCGCCCTTGACGAAGGCCACGTGCACCTGGTCGATCAACACGTTTCTGAAGGCCGTGACTTTAAAGTCGCCCCAGCCGGTGGGGATCACGGTGGAAGCCTCCTCCCTGATCAGGGTCTCGCGTTGCAAACGGTACTCGACGAGAGCCTTGACGGTGATCATCTTGATGCCGTGTTGTTTGGCGAACTTTTTCAATTGCGGAACGCGGGCCATGGTGCCGTCATCGTTCATGATTTCGCAAATGACTCCGGAGGGATTGAGGTTGGCCAGCCGGGCCATGTCCACGGAGCCCTCGGTCTGGCCCGTCCGCACCAGCACGCCGCCGGCGCGAGCCCGCAAGGGGAAAATATGCCCCGGCATGACGAGGTCCGCGCGGGTGGTTTTCGGATCGACCGCCACCCGAACCGTTTGCGCCCGGTCCGCCGCGGAAATGCCGGTGGTCACTCCTTTTTTCGCGTCGATGGAAATTGTAAAGGGCGTGCCGAAGGGCGACTCGTTTTCCTTCACCATCATGGGAAGATGCAACGCCTCCGTCCGTTCCTCGGTAAGCGCCAGGCAGATCAGGCCCCGGCCATACTTGGCCATGAAATTGATGGCTTCCGGAGTCACCTTCTCCGCGGCGATCATCAAGTCGCCTTCGTTCTCCCGGTCCTCGTCATCGACGATGATGATCACCTTCCCCTGGCGAACATCCTCCACGGCATCTTCGATTTTGCTGAAAGCTTTCAATCCGTTCTCCCTCGGTCGAATCCGTGCTTCCTCAACAGGTCCGGGGTTATTGCCTTTTCCTGACCGGACGCACCCGCGCCCAAAATAGATTCGCAGGCTTTATACACGTATTTCCCAATCATATCACATTCCAGGTTTACCCCATCGCCGATTTTGCGTTCATGCAAATTGGTGTGCTCGAAAGTGAAGGGAATGATGGAAACGGCAAACTGCCGGTTTTCGCAGGAAAACGCCGTCAGGCTGATGCCGTCCACGGCCACGGAGCCCTTCTCGATCAGATAAGGTTGCAGACTCTCCGAATGCTCGAAGCGGAAAATGATTTCGCCGCGTTTATGATCGATGCCCGCAACGCGCCCCACCTCGTCCACGTGGCCCATCACGAAATGCCCGCTGATTTTTTGTTCCGGTGTCAGGGACCGCTCCAGGTTGACTTTGCAACCGGGCCTGGTTTCCTTGAAGCCGGTGCGGTTCAAGGTCTCCGTGGATAAATCCACGGTGAACGAACGGGTTTCGCGGCAAACGACCGTCAGACACGCGCCATTGACCGCGATGCTCTCACCCAAATCAAAACCGGCAAATTCGGGCGGCGTGCCGATGGTCAGCCGGGCTGATTGATCGTGAAAATCGAGAGCCTTCACGACTCCCAGGGTTTGAATAATTCCCGTGAACATGATTACAGATACCCTTCCAGCATCAGGTCCCCGCCCACCGGCGTGGCGGTGAGGTGTTTTATTTTGAAAGCGTTTTTCAGCGGCGTCGCGCCTTCTCCTCCAATCGCGCCGGGGGCGTTGCCGCCGCCGATCAAGATGGGAGCGACAAAAAAGACCACCTTGTCGACGATCCGTTCCTGGAGGGCGCTGGCGTTGACCTGGCCACCGCCCTCGATCAAGACGCTGGTGATTTGTTTTTCTCCCAACCGCTCCATCAGGCGCTGTAAGTCGATGCCGCCGCCTTTCTCTTCCAGAAAACACACATCGACGCCCAGATCGCGCAGTTTTCTTTCCCTTGTCCGGCTCAGGCGCGCCGTGGTGGCATAAATAACTTTTTGCGCCCGGCTGTTGCGAAACACTTTCGCGGTCAAGGGTACCACATGATCATTGTCCAGAATGACCCGCACCGGGTGATTGTCTTTTCGTCTGCCCAGCCGCGCCGTCAAAAGCGGATCGTCTTTCACCACCGTTCCCGCTCCGACCATGATGGCGTCCACCTTGTAGCGGAGTTCGTGGACTCGTTTTCTCGCCGGCTCGCCGGTAATCCATTGGGACTCTCCCAGACGGGTGGCGATTTTGCCGTCGAGCGAGACCGCCGCTTTCAAAATAACAAAAGGGGTGCGGGTGCGAATGTATTTGCAAAAGAACTCATTGACTCGCGCACATTCCTTTTGCAACACGCCGGTGACGATTTCAACCCCGTTTTTTTTCAACAGCCGGATCCCCTTGCCCCGCACCAGCGGGTTGGGGTCGCGCATACCGACAACCACTTGCCGGATGCCGGCGGCAAGAATCGCGTCGGTGCAAGGCGGGGTTTTCCCCACATGGCAACAAGGCTCCAGATTGACGAACATCCGGGCGCCCCGCGCCGTCGGCCCGGCCTTGCGTAAAGCTTCGATCTCGGCATGTGGCAGGCCGGCTTTTTTGTGGTAGCCTTCGCCGACAATGCCGCCGTTTTTCACAATAACCGCACCCACAAGGGGGTTGGGACTTGTTTTGCCCGCGCCTTTTTCCGCCAGGCGCAGTGCCCGCCGCATAAAATGTTCGTCGCTGTTCAAGCAGTCCCTCCCCGCATGATTCGTCAAAAGCAAATCTCGTCAACCTGCCGCATTGCCGGCATTGTCACTCGTCCCAGGTTTTTTGCCGCGACACGCAACGCAATCCCACCGTCGGGTAGCGTTCGGCGGGATCGAAAGAATTTCGGAAAGTGCATTTGGCGTGAACCAGGTAATTCAGCCAGGACCCGCCGCGCAGGATTTTTTGCGTTGTATATTTCGAGGCGAACGGCTGGACGCACCATTCCCAAACATTCCCCGCCATATCCTGGCAACCGTACGAGGACTTCCCCTTGTCGAATTCGGTCACGGCGCTGGTGCGGCCGAGAACGAAATCGCTGGTGTTGGCGTATCCGCTTTGGTAGCCGATGGCGTCTCCCCAGGGGTAATCCCTTCCGTCCGTGCCGCGCGCGGCCTTTTCCCATTCCTGTTCCGTGGGCAGGCGCTTGCCCAGCCAGATAGCGAAAATATGCGCCTCGAAATAATTGACGCCGATCACCGGCTGGTCGTCCTGATGGGAATATCGTTCATACAACAACCGGTAGTTGGGGTCAAATTCCTTGTAAAGAGCATTGGTCACCGGATACTTCATAACGGCATATTCCGGCAGGTCGATCCGGTCCTCCTCGTCTTTTTCCTCCTGATAAATGAACTTCCCGGCGGGAACCGTTACCATTTCGCCCCATGTTTTGACCACGCCCGGATTGACCACTTGCGGGTCCCCGGATTCATCGAGAAACGCTTTCAGCTCCTCGACGGCGGCTAGTGGTGCGAAGTCCTGGCGGTCAACGAGTTCCAGCAAATCGATGTCATGAAGCGCCAGCAACAGCTCAAAAACTCCGAACAAGAGGCGGCTGTCCCGTTTCTCGCGGCGCAGTTGGACGGCAATCCATTGTTGAAGCAGGCGGCGGTCCGCTTTCTCCTTCACACGGTCCACGGCGGCCAGGCGGTAGCGGGAAAATTGCGGGAAACGTTCCTTGCACTGGTATTTCAAAAACTGTTGCGTCACCAGCGCCTTGTCCTCGGCCAGGCCCTGCGCCTCTTGAAGGGCATTGCCGGCGGCGAACAGAGCGCCCTCCCGCAAAAGAATCTCGTAAAATGCGTCGTTTCTGGAAGGCGTCAACCCGGCAAAAAATTTCCAGATCCCCTCCCACTTCTCGTCCCGGCAATGCCGCTCGACCGTTTTTTCCCAGTCGGCGTTGCCGGCCAGCTGTCGCGCCGCAAGATATTCCTGGAACGAGGGATGCCGGAACTGCCATCGTCCGCGGACCCGTTCCACGATGTCGTCCGGCGCGGAAGCGAGAACGTCCACGCCCGGCGAGCCCTCCGCGTCCGTCAACACCGCTTCGTCAAATCCCGCCTCGACATTCTCGAAACGCTGGAAGCGTCCTTCCTCCGCCAGGCGGAACGCCGTTTCCGCCAATCGGGCGAGCCACGGATTGCTCGTCAGCTTGTCGCCGGACAGCGCGTCGTCCGCGGCTTCCGTTCCGGGTCGCCGGAGGAAGTATCGGCTGTAAATATCCGTCTTGATCTTCACGTCGCGCAACAGCCCGTCGTCGCTCAGGCGGCGGATCATTTGCAACAGCAGGGGCGTGTCCAGCAACTCCGGATTGTACAGGTGAAGCGCTTCGATATCCTTGCTCAAGGCGTCGCCCAGGTAAGCTTTCCGGTCTTTCGCGGCTACTTTGTCGAAGGTAATCCGAAAACAGGATTCCCTGCCGGCTCTCATCACGTCCTCGTCGGCAAGCGGGCCGAAGCTGAAAGGCCGGGCGGCCAGAACAATGAAATTGCCGCGAAACAATTCCCCTTCCAGCACAATCGCCTTGTAAACCAGAAAGCGGTCCTCGGGCGGCAGTTGCTCCAACCCGTCCAGCAAAAATAAAAACCGGTTTTCGTTTGCCAGCAATTCGAGCGTCCGCAAAAGGATGTCCTCGTCCAACTGCAAGTCGGGACATTCTTCTTTTTCCAGAAGGATCACCTGCAAAACCGAGTGGAACACCCGGTCGAAGAAATGCGAAAAACCCGTTCCCTCCGGCAGAAGCCCCAGGTGGAAATAAACCGGCAGGGGGAACCATCGCGTTTCATCCCGCAACGATTCTTCCTGGTAGATTTTGAGGAAGGTGGTTTTGCCCATTCCGGAACCCGCTTCCAGCATGATTTTGCCGACGGCGATTTCCAGCAGGTCCTCGCGCAGTTCCCGGGGCGTCGGGAAAACCTGTTCTTGCAGGCTCTGGCGAAACTGCGCCGGGTTGTCGTCCAGCAGGGCTCGCGGAATATAATGGGACGGCCCCCGCCCGCCGCCGAGCGCCGCGTCCAGGTCGGCGGCAACCAGGCGTAACGCATGTTTCCGATAAACCGCGATCAGCCAGTCGCGGTCCTCCTCCGGACGAAGACGGCCCGCCAGGCTCTCGGTTTGCCGCTCGGCAGGCGCATCCTTTTGCCGCGGGGCGATGGAGTCGTTATTCATGTCGCTCATTGATGAAATTTTAACACAGCGCGCGGCTTCCGGAGGCCTAAAACAAAATTGATCCCCTTATCTTGTACTGGCTTCTCACCTGCATATTCGATAACCTGTGCGCAAAACCTGCTTCCCCGGTCAAGGTAACATGCTACCCCTGAGAGATGAAAACCCCACATCGCATTTTCCGTTTATCACCATTCTCCTGATTGTCGGCAACATCGGCGTTTTCATCAATTCGATCCTGGACATCCAGGTCTTCAATGCAAATATTACGGAATACGGACTGGTCCCGACCCAGTTAATGCACTATCCCTGGCCGGCTTCGGCGACCCTGATCACCTCCATGTTCATCCATGCGGGATGGGGCCACCTGCTGGGAAACATGCTTTACCTGTGGATTTTCGGCAACAATATTGAAGACACTCTGGGCATGGGCCGGTTCATTTTTTTCTACCTGACATGCGGAGTCCTGGCGGCGCTTTGTTACGTCGCAACCGACCCTGCCTCCAAGGTGCCCATGGTGGGAGCCAGCGGAGCGATTTCCGGAATCCTCGGGGCCTACCTCATCCTCTATCCCAAGGCGCGGGTTTTAACGCTGATATTTCTCGGATTTTACATCACCATGATCCGCATTCCGGCCATGGTACTCCTCGGCCTCTGGTTGATCCTGCAAATCGGCAGTGGTTACTTTCTCTCAGCGGAAGAGGCGGGGGTTGCCTGGTTCGCCCATATCAGCGGATTCCTGGCGGGCATGATCCTCATTTATCCCTTCAAATTCATTCCCGGCGCAAGGAAGCGGTAAGAGCCAGGGCAACGGAACGCAACGGCCACGAGCGTCGTCCGTTACGGTTTCCGCATCAGCCAACGCCGCAAGCCGTTGAGGGCGGCCTGGGCGGCGCGTTCCTTGTTGCGGACGCGGTCCTGGGGGAAGAGAAATTTATCGCACCAGCCGCCCGCCGCCGCGTCCAGGGCAATGTACGTCAGGCCCACCGGTTTTCCCCGGCTTCCCCCCGCCGGACCGGCAATGCCGGTAACCGACAGGCCGATATCGGCGCCGGACAATCGCCTGATTCCCTCGGCCATGGCCACTGCAACTTCCCGGCTGACGGCCCCATGGCGGCTCAGCAATTCGCCGCCGACGCCGAGCCGATTCATTTTGGCTTCGTTGCTGTAAGTGACAACTCCCTCGAGAAAATAATCCGAACTGCCGGCGACATTCGTGATGCGGTGTCCGATCAAACCCCCGGTGCAGGATTCCGCCACGGCCAGAGTCAAGTTTCGGGCGCGCAACAGACTGCCGACGATGCCCTCAAGGGTTTCCTCATCGACGCCGTAAATGCAGTCGCCGGCTTTTTCCCGGATGTGCCGCTCCGCCGCGTCCAGCTTGGCGGATAAATCTCCCGCGCCACACGCGGAAAGGCGGATTCGCACTCCCAGATGGGACGGCAGGGAAGCCACGGTAACCTGGCTTTCCAGGGATTGGATCGAACCGATTTTTTGCCACAGGCCGGACTCGGTGATGCCCGTGGTTTTCAGTATTCGATGGGCGATTCTCTGTTTGCCGTGGGCGGCCAGGCCGGGCAGAACGAATTTATCCAAAAGGTGTTCCATCTCCAGCGGCACGCCGGGCAAGGCATACAACTTCTTGCCGTCCCTGTGAAACAGCAGGCCGGGGGCGCTACCCTTTTCGTTGTGCAGAATGTCGGCCTTTTCCGGAACGGAACATTGCTCGAGAGCGTAGTCCGGCATGTCCCGTCCGCGGCGGCGGAAAAATTTTTCGATCGCCACCCGCACGCTCTCATCCTTCCTGAACCCTGAATGAAACAGACGAGCCAGGACATTTTTGGTAATGTCGTCATGCGTGGCGCCCAGCCCGCCGGTGGTGATGACGAGGTCCACCCGCCCCAGCGCCTCATCCGCCGCCTCGGCGATGGCCGCCGCGTCGTCGCCGACCGCGGTCACGCGGGAAACGTCCACGCCCGCCTCCTGCAAGCGCAGGCTGATGACGCGGGAGTTGCTTTCCTCGATCAGGCCGCTGATGACTTCGTTGCCGATGACGACGATTTCCGCCTGGGGGATCTGCAATCGTTTCTCAAACATGGCGCGCCTTTCCGCTCGGACCCGTGGCCGGGGATTTCGCGGACATCGGCATTCATTGCCGGTTCCGCCGGCAAACCCCGCTCGTGCCGGACATCCTCTGATATACTAAAGCCACATGGACGCCACCGCGCAACAAAAATCGGATATCGCCGGGCACACCTACCGCTGTGATTTACTGCGCGGCGGATTTGACGGGGTGATCGATACCGGAGCCTCGACGTTCGCCCTGTTCATCGCCATCCGCCTTTTCAATGCCGGGCCGGAGACCAAGGCCATGATCGCCGCCGCGCCCTGGTTCGGCATGGTCGTGTCGCTCCTCCTGGTGCATTACGCTTCCCGCACCCAGGCCAGAAAATCCCTTTGCGGCGCCGTTCCCGCCGCGCTCGCCGGCGGTTGCCTGCTGGCGGCGTCGGGGACGCATTCGCTGGCGCCCTTCGCGTTTTTCGCAATCGCCGCCTACATCTGCCAAACCTCGCTGTTGCCGTTTCTGACTTCCATCTATTCCGACAACTATCCTCCGGACAAGCGCGGGGAATTTTTTTCCAATCCCCTGCGGCTCAACGTCGGCGTCTCGATCCTTTTCAGTTTCGCCGCGTCACAGTTGCTGGACCTGGACCTGGAAAATTACACGGCGGTCTTTTTCGTTCTGGGAGTTTGCGGACTCGGCAAAGCCTGGTCGATCTATTCGATGCCTTCCAAAATCATCGAGGATGGCGGCCATAAAAACCCCCTCGGCAATTTCAAATACGTCATCCGGGACCGGTCGTTCGGTTATGTCCTGCTCACCTGGTTCATCATGGGATTCGCCAACCTTTGGATCCAGCCCCTGCGCGTCGATTACCTGGCCTCGAGCGCTTATGGAATCACCGCGTCGGCGGGACTGGTGGCACTGCTCATCACCATCATTCCCAATGCCATGCGGCTGATCTTCATTCCCGTATGGGGAAAGCTGTTCGACCGGATGAACTTCGTCGTCCTGCGGATGATTTTCAACGTCATCTTTGCCCTGGGAGTGGGACTGTACTTCATCACCGACAAACCGGCCGTCATTGCCATCGGATCGGTGTTGATCGGCATCGCCTTTGCCGGCGGCAGTATCGCCTGGAACCTGTGGGTGACCAAGTATGCCTCACCCGGCAAGGCGGCGGCTTACATGTCGGTGCACGTCTGCCTGACGGGGATCCGCGGCACCCTGGGGCCGATGGCCGGGTTCTGGGCGGTGGGCCATGTCGGCCCCGCCAATATGGGATTGATCTCCGCCGCCATGATGATTGTGGCCACCCTCATGCTGATCCCCGAAATCAAGCACGGCCGCCGATGACCGGCGCACGCCTTCCTTAA
>JBHHYO010000048.1:0-21906 GCA_046757665.1 Nitrospinales bacterium | reverse complement strand
GCTCTTGGAGGATATTATATGTAAATACTTCTATTTATGCAACTAAGTACTAGTTGACCCGCTTCCGAGGAATCGTAGTTCTTTTTCATTCAAACTCTCCTGCGATAATAGAATTCGCATAGATAGTTTCCTTAAGGCGGGGTATGAATTTTAATAATAATATAACACACCAAATTTGATTGTTCAAATATAATACAATAAAAATAATGTGTTGATTATTTTCTTCGTGCTTGCGATTTCTTGCCCTGTGTCCCGCGTTCCTGTTAAACTTTGTCCATGGGGTACGGGGTATCATTTGTCACCGTGGCGTTGTTTGTTTTTCTTGCAAACCCGGTGTATTCGTCCGACATGGTGGAGGTTCCGGCGGGGCCTTTTGTCATGGGGGATGACGCGGACCCGGATGCCGCGCCGCGCAGGACCATCGTCCTCGACGCTTTTTTTATCGACCGCCTTGAGGTGGCGAACGCCGAGTTTGTCCGACAGTTTGCCGGTCATCGTTTTCCGCCGGGAGCCGAGCGGCATCCCGTATCCTCCGTTTCCTGGCGGCAGGCCGAGGAGTTTTGCGGACGCCTGGGCAAGCGGCTTCCCACCGAGGCGGAATGGGAGAAGGCCGCCCGCGGCCCCGACGGCCTGGTTTACCCCTGGGGCAATAAAAAACCCAGACGCAAACCCCATCCGTTTCATTCGGGGCTCATCAAACGCAAGGTGGGTTTCGATAAAAAAGACGTGTCCGTGTATGGCGCGCGCGGCATGGCAAGCTCGGTTTGGGAATGGACGGCAAGCGGCGCCGGCAATAAAAAAATCATCCGTGGCGGGTTATGGAATTTCCACCTCGATTACGAGTACGGCAAAACGTTTGAAAGAAACTTTGTCCCCGCCGACAAAAAATTTGTTTTTCTGGGATTCCGATGCGCCCGATCCAAACAATAAACACCGGTGAAGTGAATCGAAGAACTTTTTTGCACCGCCTGCTGGCCCTGTTTTGCGCCTTGGTCCCGGCGGCCCTGGCTCTTCCCAAAAAGGCGCGGGCGGGGATCGATTATTTTTCCGGCACCGATTTTGTCGGCAAGACCCGCGAGGGCCGGTACTGGAAGTTTTATATAAATTATTTCAAACCCATGCGGCGGGTGAAGCTGGAGGCCTGGACGCTCCGGGTGCATGGCCTGTGCGCGAATCCCCGCGAGTTTACCCTGGACGAGCTTCAGGCCCTGCCGGCGCGCACCCAGGTGTCGCGTTTGAAATGCGTCGAATGCTGGTCCGCCAAGGCCGAGTGGCGGGGGTTCCATTTTTCCGAGCTGGAGAAAATCGTTCGCCCGTCTCCGCAGGCCGAGGGCGTGGTCTTTCACTGCGCCGACACCTACGTGGAGCATCTGGATCGTGAAACCCTCGGCCGTCAGCGCGCCCTTCTGGTTTATTCCATGAACGGGACGCCGTTGACCCATGAGCATGGTTTTCCTCTGCGGGTGATCGTTCCCTTCAAATACGGATACAAAAATCCCAAGGCCATTGTGGAGATCGAGTACGTGGACCGCTCCCAGTACGGCACCTGGAGCAAACTGGGACCCTATTCCACCGACGGCACGATTCTGCCCGGATACGACCATCCGTTGGATCGCGGCAAAAAGCGTCGGCGCATTGCCGGCGGCGAAATTTTCGATTGATTCGCCAACGAAAAACGCCGAGTGTAAGGAAACCGGCGAATCGCGGACTTAACCTGTCTGTATTTTCCAAACGTTAGCAAAGGGGCTGTAATGGCGAAAAAGGATTACAACATCGTTGTCATCGGCGGGGGGTCGGCGGGGTTGTCTTCCGCGTATATTGCCGCGGCGGTAAAGGCCAGGGTAGCCTTGATCGAAAAACACAAGATGGGTGGTGACTGCCTGAACACCGGGTGTATCCCCAGCAAGGCCCTGATTCGCACCGCCAAGATGCTTTCCTACATGAAACGCCATAAAGAATTCGGCATCCGCTCCGTTGCCGTCGACTTCGATTTTGCCGAGGTGATGGAGCGGGTGCAAAGCGTGATCCGCAAGGTAGCGCCCCACGACAGCGTAGAACGGTACCGGGGTTTGGGCGTGGACTGTTATGCAGGCGAGGCCCGGGTGGTTTCTCCCCACGAGGTCAGCGTCAACGGCAAAACGCTGACGACCGGCAACATCATCATCGCCAGCGGCGCCCGCGCCGTTGTGCCGCCGATTCCCGGGTTGGACCAGGTGGAGCCCCTGACCTCGGACAACCTTTGGGACCTCCGCGAATTGCCGAAACGACTGGTGGTGGCGGGCGGCGGACCGATCGGCTCCGAACTGGCCCAGTGTTTCGCGCGCCTCGGCAGTCGCGTCACCCAGGTGGAAATGTTGCCGGCGCTCATCTCCCGGGAGGACAAGGAGTTCAGCGACGCCCTGCGCGAGCGGTTTATTCAGGACGGCATTGACGTAAGAGTCAACACCACTTGCAAAAAAATCGTCGTGGAAAACGGCCGCCGCTTTATGGTTACGGAGGCCGACGGCAAGCAGGACCGGGTGGAGTTCGACCGCATTCTGGTGGCCGTCGGGCGCAAGGCGAATACCGCGGGGCTTGGCCTGGAAGACATCGGCGTCAAGCTGGGGCCGCGCGGCACCGTCGAGGTGGACTCATACATGCGAACCACGGCCCACGAAAATATTTACGCCTGCGGCGACGTCGCGGGGCCCTATCAGTTCACCCACACCGCGGCCCATCAGGCCTGGTATTGCGCCGTCAACGCCCTGTTCAGCCCCATCAAGAAGTTCAAGGTCGATTACCGGGTGATCCCCTGGTGCACCTTCACCGACCCGGAGGTGGCGCGGGTGGGAATCAATGAAACGGAAGCCGGAGCCCAGGGCATACCCTGTCACGTTTCCCGGTACGGCATCGACGACCTCGACCGGGCCATCGCCGACGGCGAGGATCACGGCGCCGTTAAAGTTTTAACCGTTCCCGGAAAAGATAAAATCCTGGGAGTCACCATCATGGGATACCATGCCGGCGATTTGATCGCCGAGTATGTCTCCGCCATGAAAAACGGTGTCGGACTGAACAGGATTCTGGGGACCATTCATATTTATCCCACCATGGCCGAGGCCAACAAATACGCCGCCGGGGTGTGGAAAAAGGCGAACGCTCCGCGAGCCCTCCTCAATTTTCTGCGAAAATTCCATGCCTGGCGGCGGTGAGGAAAAAATTCCGCCATGGGCGTTGTGACCCGCTCCTCAATCCGTTTTCGGCAGGTAAGGCCCCCATGTGTCGCTGTAATAGGTTTCCAGTTCGTAACGGAACTTGCCTTTCATGTGGGGCAGTTTTTTTGCGACTTCGTGGTCGAACGTGACATACTCTTCCGCCTGCTCGGCGGCGTCCCCCTCCCGCTTGACGTTGGGGTCGAGGTAAGACTCGCCCAGCGGAGAGGAGCCGACGATCAGATGACGGCCTTTTTTAATCCATTTGCTTAGAAGAACTCGTTCTTCCTCGGATCCGGGTTCAATGGTCATGGTCTTCCTTTATTTTCCGCGTGAATGTTTGCAATTGAGGACGCTAATACGTTAGCATATCTAAAATCCAAATTTCAATTTCTGCTCTCGCAAGAGCTTTCATTACAGGGAGACTCGGAAAAGCCATATGAATACCGCATCCACTAAAACCGCGGAAGACTGGTTCAAGGAGGGGCTGGCCCTGGGGCGGCTCGGCCAAAATGAAAAGGCCATCGAGGCCTATAAAAAAGCCGTGGAGCAAGACCCCGGCCACTTCAAGGCGCATTTCAATCTGGGCATTCGTTACGGCAAGGTTCCCATGAACATCAAGGCCGCCGAGTGTTTCCGGAAATCCGTGGAGTTGAGGCCGGATGATCCCATGTGCCATTACAGCCTGGCAGTGGTCAGCAACCTGATTGGCCACACCGATGAGGCCATGCAACATTACCGGGAAGCCATTCGCCTGGACCCGGAATTTGCCAAGGCCCACGGCAACCTTGCGATGTTGCATTATTCACTGAAACAGGGCAGGGACACCATTCACCATCTCCGCGAGGCGCGACGGCTGTTTGTGGCGCGGGGCGATCAGCAAATGGCGGCAAACACCGAAAACCTTCTGGGCGATTGTTATAAGGAGTTTGGTCTCAAGCCGGAAGATTTCGATTGAAACCTCCGGCTTTCTCAAAGAGAGCTTTGTTGTTTGACTGTCATTGCGAGGCGGCTCAGCCGACGAAGCAATCCAGAAAGGACCCATTCCCACCGGGCGTGGCCCGGCTGGATCGCCACGCCGCTGGTCGCGGCTCGCGATGACACCGAAGGCGGCGAGTCTCGGGCTATGCAAGGGTCTTTTTCTCAACCCCGGCACAACCGATTCGGCGGCTTTTCCCCGTTGTCCGGAGCTTGACCGGGTGAGCCTTCGGGTTTATTATCTTCGGTAGGGGGAAAATCAGGTTCCCCGAACCGGTTTTCGGGGATTTTCTCGTAATGGTATGTACTACGATGTGATCGTTATCGGCGGCGGGTCGGCCGGTTATGCCGCCGCCCACGCCGCGCAAACCGCCGGCGCCCGCGTCGCTATTATCGACCGGGGCCCGCTGGGCGGCCTGTGCATCCTGCGCGGCTGTATGCCCTCGAAGATTATCCTGCACTCCGCGGAAGTCATTGCGTTGATGCGCCGGGCGGAGGAGTTCGGTCTCTTGCCCGTCAAGGCCGGCGCCGACCTGGCCGCCATCAATGACCGTAAAAACCGTCTCATCCGCCAGTTTGCCGAATACCGGGTCGAACAGTTGCGCGATCCGCGTTTTACCCTTTACGAGGAATCCGCCTCGTTCCTTTCCCCGCGCGAGGTGCGCGTGGGGTCGAATACCTTGTCGGCCAAAAACTTTATTGTCGCCACCGGATCGACCGTGGCGGATTTTCCTGTACCCGGTTTGCGGGAAAGCGGATTCATCACCAGCGACGATGCGTTGGCAATGCGCGAGATGCCCCGCTCCCTGATTGTCCTGGGCGCCGGGCCGGTGGCCGTGGAACTGGCGCAGTTTTTTTGCCGCATCGGCGTTCAGGTAACCCTCATTCAGCGAAGCGGCCATATCCTTTCCAAAGGCGACGAAGACCTCGCCCGCCCCGTGGAAGCCCGTTTCCGGGAAGAGGGCATGACGGTCTATACCGGAACCCAACTGCGCCGCGTCTCTTCCGACAACGGCAGTCGAACCGTCCATTTCACCCATAACGGCGAGGGGAAAACCGTTACGGCGCAAATCATCCTGCAAGCCCTGGGGCGGCGGCCCTGTATCGACGGGCTCAACCTGGAGGCGGCGGGCGTGACCGTTGAAAAGGGACGGGTCCCCGTCGATTCCGAAATGCGCACCAATCAACCGCATATCTTTGCCGTGGGCGACGTCAACGGTTTGCATGAAGTGGTGCATATCGCCATTCAACAAGGCGAGATTGCCGCCCACAACGCGGTCCACCCCGACCGGCCGCAACAGGCTCTGGATGAACGTTTGAAAACCGCCGTTGTTTTTACCGATCCCCAGGTTGCCAGCGTCGGGCTCTCGGAAAAAGAATGTCAGGCGGGCAACATTCCCTACCTGTCCGCGTCCTATCCCTTTAATGACCACGGCAAATCGATTTGCCTCGGCGAAACCCATGGCCATGTGAAATGCCTTTGCCGGCCCCGGACCGGCGAGATCATCGGCGCCCATATCGTCGGCCCCAAGGCCGCCGAAATGATTCATGAACTCATCGCCGTTATGTATTATCATGGCACCGTAAACGATATTTTGCGGATTCCTCATTATCATCCCACGTTGTCGGAAATCCTCACGTACCCCGCCGAGGAGCTTGCCGACAAATTGGTTAAGGAGGAAACATGGCCACTCTAAAAGGAGAACTGTACCTTGTGTTGGGGCAGAAAGTCACTGTCACTATTCAAGGCGAATCTTACAATGTTTGCATCCGGGGATGGTTGCTTAACGAATATATCATTACGGATATTCCGAAGGTCCAGGGACAACCTCTGAGTGTGCCCATGGAAACCGGATGCCAGGTGCGCTATATCCGCGACGGAGTGGTTTATATGTTCGATACCGTCGTATTGTCCATGTTTACCCGTGCCATCAGTTTTATGATCATTGAATATCCCAAGTCCCACGAAAAAATCAAATTGCGTAAAATCGACCGTCTGAAAGCCAATCTTTCCGTAACCTACTCCGAGGGGCCCAACAGCGTTATGGAGAATGCCACTGTACGCGATTTGACCGCGGAAGGAGCCTTGTTATGCCATCTCAGGCCCTTGGCCAAAATGACCAAAATAGTGCTTAAAATCGAATTTCCCGATGAGCCGGTGGAAAATATCGAGGCCGTGGTCCGCAACGTCCGTCATAATAACAAAAGTAAAAAAGAACCCTGCGTGACCGGCGTGAAGTTTATCCGGGTTCCGGAGAAGGACCAGGGGATTTTGCAAAAATTTTTGAAGAAAGATGGTCGGCTGTTAGCTGGCGCGCATAAGGGATAACGAATGCCCTTGTTTGGGCGGCGGGGGGGATTTGTCAGGAAGAATCGATTTCCGGAGCCAGTTCCAGTTCTTTTTCCTTGAGTTTTTTGATCCGGTCGCGCAACTGCGCGGCTTTTTCAAATTCGAGGTTTTTGGCGGCTCTTAGCATTTGGCTTTCCAGGTCGGCGATCAATTTGGGCAAACCTTCCGGGTCGGCGTAATCGTCCTCCTCTTCCTGAACCAGCGGGACGATGGCGAATTGTTCCGCATAACCCAGCGTTTCGCGGACCGACTTTTTGATGGAAACGGGCTGGATGTTGTTTGCCTGGTTGTGTTCCATTTGTATTACTCTCCGCCGCCGGGTTTCTTCGATGGCCTGGCGCATGGAATCGGTGATGTTGTCGGCGTAGAGGATAACCCGGCCGTCAACGTTGCGGGCGGCGCGGCCGCTGGTTTGAATCAGCGAGGTGGCGGACCTCAGGAAACCTTCCTTGTCCGCGTCCAGAATCGCCACCAGGGACACTTCCGGGATGTCCAGCCCTTCCCGCAAAAGGTTGATGCCGATCAGGGCGTCGAATTCGCCCAGGCGCAATTCGCGGATGATTTGGATCCGTTCGAGGGTGCTGATTTCCGAATGCAGGTATTTCACGCGCAATCCCATCTCGGTGAAATGTTCGGTCAGGTCCTCGGCGAAGCGTTTTGTCAAAGTGGTGACCAGTACTCGCTCCCCGCGCTCGGCGCGCGTTGTGATTTCCTTGTAAAGGTCGTCCACCTGTCCCGTAATCGGCCGCACTTCCATGGGTGGGTCGATCAAGCCCGTGGGGCGTACGATGAGTTCGACGATCCGCTCGCCGGAGTGTTGCCTTTCGTAGGGACCCGGAGTGGCGGAAACGTAGATGCGCGTGTGCGCCATCCGCTCGAACTCCTCGAAAGTCAGCGGCCGGTTGTCGAAGGCCGACGGCAGGCGAAAACCGTAGCGGATCAGGTTTTCCTTGCGCGAGTAGTCTCCCTTGTACATGCCGTTCAACTGCGGCAGGGTGACGTGGCTTTCATCAATGACGATCAAGGCGTCGTCCGGGAAATAATCCAGAAGAGTCGGCGGCGGCTCGCCCGCCCGGCGTCCCGTAAGGTGGCGGGAATAATTCTCCACCCCCTTGCAGTAACCGATCTCCCGCATCATCTCCAGGTCGAACATCGTGCGTTGCTCGATCCTTTGCGCTTCCAGCAGAAGGTTTCGATTCTTGAAGTAGGCGATGCGCTCCCGCAGTTCGTCGAGGATCATCTGCTCCGCCCGCTCCAGCTTGTGCCGGGGCGTGACGTAATGGCTGGCGGGATAGATGGCGATGCGGTCCAGAGGTTTGAGGACCGACCGGGTCAAGGGATCGAAGACCGTCAACTTTTCGATTTCGTCGCCGAAAAATTCGATGCGGATGGCCTCGTCCCGCTCATAAACCGGCAAGACCTCGACCACATCCCCCCGGGCTCGAAACGTGCCCCGCTGGAAATCAATGTCGTTGCGCTTGTATTGGATTTCCACCAGTTTTTTCAAAACCTGGTCGCGTTCGACCCGCATTCCCTTTTCCAGAAAAACCAGCATCCCGTGGTATGCTTCCGGAGAACCCAGGCCGTAGATGCACGAGACGCTGGCGACAATCAGCGTGTCCCGGCGCTCGAACAGGGAATGCGTCGCGGCATGACGCATCTTGTCGATTTCGTCATTGATCGAAGAGTCCTTTTCGATATACGTGTCGGTGTGCGGCAGGTAAGCTTCCGGCTGGTAATAGTCGTAGTAACTGACGAAGTAGCCGACGGCGTTTTCCGGAAAGAAGCTTTGGAATTCGCTGTAGAGCTGGGCGGCCAGGGTTTTGTTGTGGGCAATGACCAGTGTCGGCCTTTGCACCTCCTGAATCATTTGCGCGATGGTAAAGGTTTTCCCCGAACCCGTCACTCCCAGCAGGGTCTGGTGGCCGACGTGAGCCCGCAGGTTATCCACCAGTTGGCGGATCGCCTTGGGCTGGTCGCCTGCGGGTTGAAAATCAGCTTTCAGTTTGAAACGGTCCATGGCGCGGCTCCCGGAAATCCTGAAATGCAGTCCGGTTTTATGTTAAATTAGAAATTCGTCTTTTGGTTAATATAAATTGAATTTTTTTCCCTTTCACGGCCAGGAGGCCGGGCCCGATGACGCGGCGGGTTTGTGAAAAGGGATTGCCTTCGAGGGAGGTTGGTTTGGATACGACCAAGGATATCGTCAAAACCGTGCAGTGCAACCAGACGGCGGTCACCCTGATCGGCACGGCGCATATTTCCAAAAAAAGCGTTGAACTGGTGGAGGAGATGATCCGCGCCGGCGATCATGATTGCGTTGCGGTGGAACTGTGCCAGCCCCGGTATGACAACCTGATCAACAAGGCGGGCTGGAAGAATTTGGATATCTACCGAATTTTCCGGGAAAAAAAAGCCACCCTCCTGCTTGTCAATCTGGCCCTGACGGCTTTCCAGAAACGGCTGGCGGAAAAGTTCGGCGTGGAAGTCGGGATGGAAATGCAACGGGCCATAGAGTTGGCCCGGGAGCACAACGTCCGTCTGGAACTGATCGACCGCGATGTTTCCACGACGCTTCACCGGCTGGTCAACAGGATCTCTTTTTGGCAGAAGCTCAAGTTGTTTTCGGGGTTGATTGCCGGCATTTTCGTCGATGAAGAAATTACCGAGGAACAGATCGAGGATTTGAAACGGGGCGATTTACTCCATGCCGTGGTGGAGGAATTCGGCGAGAAACTGCCCGCCATCAAGGAAGTTTTGATTGACGAGCGGGATCAATATATGGCCGGCCAACTGGCGCGGATATCCTCCGCCGCCGATGCGCCGAAACACATTATCGCCATGGTGGGTGCGGGTCATCTGCGGGGAATGGTGTCCGAGTTTGCCGCCCCGCCGGGAGAAGAGCGGCTACGGGAACTGGAACAAAAACCGCCGCCCAGCCGTACCGGTTACTTCATCGGATGGGGGGTCGGTGTGTTGATCCTCAGCATGTTTTATGTCGGCTATCGGCACTCTCCGGAACTGGGGTGGCAGTTGATTGTGACGTGGGTTGTCGTGAACGGCGGATTGAGCGCGCTGGGAGCGGCTTTGGCGCTGGCCCATCCGGGCTCGGTGCTCACGGCTTTTATCGCCGCGCCGCTGACGTCGCTGAATCCCACCATCGGCGCCGGTATGGTAGTCGGCATCGTCGAATCGTATTTGCGAAAACCCCAGGTGCGCGATTTTGAATCCCTGCGCGACGATATCGTTCATTGGAAAATGTGGTGGAAGAACCGGGTGGTCCGTGTTTTTCTCGTGTTTTTCTTTGCCAACATGGGATCCGTTTTCGGCACCTATATCGCCGGCGCATCCATCGTTCATCAGTTGTTCGGTTAAGGCCATGTCTGGACCCCATTCCCGGGAGGGGCGCGGCCCCAAAGTGGCGGCGACGCCTCCCGCATTTTGTGGTTCAAAAATTCTTCGCGCCGAATTGGCCCGCGCTTTCCCGGACACGGCGTATAATGAAACAGGCCGTTACCTGACCGAGTCCGAGCTGATCGAGTTTTTAAGCGATGCCGACGCGGCGCTGGTCGGGCGGGACCCGGTTGGCGAACGGGTACTCCGCGCCCTGCCGCGCCTCAAGGTTGTTGCCAAATACGGGGTTGGGCTGGACAATATTGACCGGCAGGCGTTGCAACGCCGCCGCGTGGCCTTGTGCTGGACTTCCGGCGTCAATAAACGGTCCGTCGCCGAGCTGACCCTCTGTTTTATCCTGGGCCTGTGCCGCAGAGTTTTTGTCGGCGCGCGCGAACTCAAGCGCGGGCAATGGGTGAAGGATGGCGGAACGTCGTTTGCCGGAAAAACTCTGGGGATTATCGGTTGTGGTCATGTCGGCAAGGAAGTAGCGCGGCTCGCTCGACCCTTTGACTGCCGCATCCTGGTGCGGGACATACTCGACATGCCGGAATTTTGCCGGCAGGTGGGAGCGGTGCAGGTCGAATTCGCCGACCTGATCGAATCGTCGGACATCGTTTCCCTGCACGTTCCCCTGACTCAAGCGACCCGGGGAATGATTGACGGCAGTGTATTGCGGCGCATGAAACCCGCCGCCTACCTGGTGAATACCAGTAGGGGCGCGGTGGTTGACCAGCAAGCCTTGAAAACCGCCTTGCGGGAGAGGGTCATCGCCGGCGCCGCCCTGGATGTTTTCGAGAGCGAACCGCCGGACGACCTGGAGTTTCTGGCTTGTCCGAACTTGATGGTTACTCCGCACATCGGCGGCAATTCCGTTGAAGCGGTGGAAGCGATGGGCCGCGCCGCCATTGATCAACTTGTCAAATTTTTTAACTGCTGACCATGACGAGCGAATTGACCGGCGGGTACGGCCGGCAGGATTGGCAAAAACATTACGATACAGGCGATCTCCGATGGGACTTGGGCGAGGTTTCTCCACCGTTCGCGCGTCTTTGGCGGGAAAAAAAATTGCGGCCGGGCAAAACCATAGTCCCGGGTTGCGGTCGCGGCCATGAGGTGGTCTTCTTCGCCGAACGGGGTTTTGACGTGACCGGCGTGGATTTCTCGCCGGGCGCCGTGACCTGTTTGACCGACGCGCTGTCGCAAAAGGGGTTGCGCGCCAACGTGCTGTTGGCGGATTTTTTTGAACTGGACTCCGCTCACGACAGTTGTTATGACCTGGTGCTGGAGCAGACGTTTTTTTGCGCCATTGCGCCTTCGGCGCGTGCGCTTTATGTCGAAACGGTTCATCGGCTCCTGCAGGCAAACGGTCTGCTGGTGGCTCTTTTTTACGAGACCAACGAGGAAGGCGGGCCGCCGTACCATACCGGGTATGCGGACATCCCGCGTTTGTTCTCCCGGCATTTTGCCATCGAGCATCTGGAAAAAACTCCGCACTCCATCGAGCGGCGCCGGGGCAGGGAATGGCTGGGAATATTAAGAAAACGATAGGCGGAATTTTTCGGTATGAACATCCGTAACAAAAAAAAATATTCCGGCATATTCCGGGATGGCGGCGCGGGGAAACTCGCCAAGCGCCGGTTCCGCAAACGGCGGCTGGCGTTGATGGAAAAAGAAAAAAAACTGATGGTCATCACCGGTGTGCCCTACGGCCCCGGCGAGGAAACGGGATGGACCTACGCCTATGTCCCGACCTATCAGGAACCCGCCATCATGTATCTTACAGGGATCAACCAGTCGAAAGTCATTTTGTTGCTGGATCCCCGTTCCTCCGAGTCGGACGAAATTCTGTTCGTCAGCCCCAAGGACCCGGCCAAGGAGTTCTGGGATGGCGTCCGGTTTGGCGTCGGCGCGCCAGCCAGCCTGCGCGAAGCACGCAACGTGACCGGGATCAAGGATATCCGGGACATCAATGAGTTCGAAAAAGTTCTCCAACAGCGTCTTTTGAAACAAAAAAACCGCCGGCTGGCCACGTTATGGATTGAGGGAACCCAAAGCGGCAGGGTCAAAACGCTCCGGGGCGACCATAACTGGAATTTCAAAAAGAAATTGTCCGCCTTGTTGCGAAAATGGGGAATGAGGCCGGGGGCATTGAGCAATATCATGCAATCGCATTTTGAATTGCGCCTGCCGCTGGACGAGTACGACAGGGCCAATACCCGTACGGCGCACTTGAAAACCGCCGAGGCGTTCAAGGCCACACTGCGCCGTTTCCATGAATTCAAAACGGAGTACCAGGTACAGGGATTTCTTGAGGGGCAAATGCTGATGCAATCGCCTTATGGGCTTGCTTTCCCTTCCATCATTGCCTCCGGAGTCAACGCAACCACATTGCATTACCTGAAAAACGACGACGACATCGGCAGGAATGAACTGGTGCTTCTCGATTTCGGCGTTCGCTGGATGACCATGCACGCGGATATCAGCCGCACGGTGCCCGCGTCCGGGCGCTTTAATCCCTTGCAAAAAATGCTTTATGAGATCGTGCTAAAAGCCCAGTTGGCGGTGGAAAGGAAAGCCCGGATGGGTGTGGCTATCCGGGAGTTGAACGAAGTATGCTGGGGATCGATCAACCAGGATTTGAAAAACGAATTCCGTGCGGCGGGGGGAAAATACAAATTGAAGTATAAGGACAGGCCGCATGGGGTCAGCCATTTGATGGGGGAGCAGGAGCACGACGGCGACCCGTTCAGAAATTACGCGGAACAGCCGATGCGCGCCGGATGGTTGATCAGCAACGAACCCGGATTGTACGGATGCTTTCGGTTGAAATGCAAGGGTCGGGTTTATGACGAGGAAATCGGCATACGCATCGAGGACAACCTGCTGATTACCGAGAAAGGTTGCATCAACATGGCCCGCGGTAATCCCAAAACCGTGGCGGCAATCGAAAAACTGATGTCGCGTCCCCGACCGGGGAGGCGAACCGGACGGCGCTGAACCGCCGGCGGCCGTTACAGTTCAGCAAGCGTTTGCAAAACCTCTTCCACGTGGCCTTTCACTTTCACCTTGGGAAAAACCTTGCGCAGGACGCCTTGCTTGTCGATGATAAAAGTGGATCGCACAATACCCATGAATGTTTTGCCGTAAAGTTTTTTTTCCTGCCACACGCCATAGGCCTTGATTGTCTTTTTGTCCGGATCGCTGATCAGGGTAAAAGGCAAATCGTATTTCTCGATGAACTTCGTGTGCCTTTCGGGAGGGTCGGCGCTGACCCCCAGGATGACCGTGTTTTTAAATCGTTTGAAATGGTCGCGGAAATCGCAGGCCTCGGTGGTGCAACCCGGCGTCATGTCTTTCGGGTAAAAATACAGAACGACGTTTTTTTTTCCTCTGAACGCGCTCAGTTTCACCGTTTTGCCGTTTTGATCCGTGGCTGAAAAATCAGGCGCTTTTTTTCCTTCCTGGGGCTGGGTTCCCATAGCGTGTTATTGACCCGCGCTCTTTATGAGATTGTCGAGGTTTTTGATCAGTTCCTGAACGGAGGTAACGATTTTCTCCGGCGGTGTGCGGTTCACCGATTTGTTGTTGATGATCCGGGCCTCATCCAGAACGTCGCCGATTTTTTTAAACAGGGCAGGGGTGGGAGGGGGGGTGGACTGATCGCTACATTGCTCTTTGAAAATCATCACGGCGCGTTGCAGTTTGGAGTCGGCCTGCATCCCCAGAAAAGACCGATCCTTCAATGCCGTGGCCCTTTCGAAATAACCCCACAGACCTCCCTTGGTTTGGATAACCTCAAAATTTCCTTGCAACTGGCGCCCGGCTTCTCCGCAGTCGTTTGTCTGGGATAGTCCCTGCCCGGAAACAAGCAGGATCCCGAAAAAAATTATCAGCCCCTTTAGAACAAAAATTTTACCTCCCTGTTGGATGGTCATCTGCGTGTCCTCCCTTTTGAAAATATAAAAACCATTTACGCCAAAACGGATTTACCGGGGGGAGCGATATAATTGGCGGCATGGAAAATCCGGATTCATCCTCTTGCCGTCTCCCCTTTGAATAGGGAAGGCATTGCAGGCTTTCCAGTGTGCCGGGTTAATGCTCCTCGTAGTAAAATTGTGGTCGAAAATTCCCGGATTTTCCAACTTTACAGGAATAAGGATGAAAGTCAAATCGGATTTTCCGAAGCATCATCGGGCCGGGCGTGAGCACATTTTGAGAAAAAACGGGCGAATCATAAAAAATCAAAAAGCTATTGCATCAGCTTCTTGTACCGCTCAAAATTTTTTAGTTTTTCGAATTCAGATTTGGACTGGATGAGCTTCTTGTAGCGAGGATTCAGTTCAACCAGTTTTTCCAGGTTATTGAGCGCCGAGGTCAAATCGCCTTTTTTCGCATAGGCTTGAGCCAGGAGAAGCCGGTGAGTGCTGATGTTCTCGTGATTGGGATGGGTGACCAGAACTTTTTCGAGAAGAGCAATGGCGCGGTTGTATTGCCCAATCTTGAAATAGGCGGCGCCGGCATTCAGCTTCGCCAGAACATGCGTCGGCTTCATTTTCAGGATCAGGGAATAGATGCCGAGCGCACTCTTGTACATTCCGTAGTGGGAAAAAATTTCGCCTTGACGGTTCAGTCCTTCCACGGGGTCGATGTAAAGCTCCTGAGGTTTGATGGGCGCCGCGGAATCTGCGGATTGTTCGGGGATTTCCTCGATTGCTATTTTAGCCAGGTTTTTGGGATCACCCAGGGAAAGCGCCTTTTCGTAATTTTTGCGGGCCGCGGCCAGTTTGCCTTGCATTACTTTGATGTCGCCGAGTTTCTGGTATCCTCGAGCCTGGAGCACAGACTGCCCTTTGGCCAGCTCAATCAGGTGGTTTACCGCTTCCTCGGCCAGGACCAAACGCAAAAGAATACTGCTCAGGCCGACGAGGATTTCCTGCGTTTTCAGATCGTCGGGTTTGAGCCGGGCGGCAGTTTGAACTTCCAGGAGCGCCAGACCGTATTTCCCGGATTTGTAGAAAGATTGCGACCGGCTCAGGTGGTACGCCGGCGGATCGATTTTTGCCGGCAGTTTGGCCGTGGCGTTTTCGTTGATGTAATTCAGCAACACTTTGGCGGATTGGGTTTTGGGGTGCTCGTCCTTGGCGGCAAGAATAACGGCGATCTGTTTTTTTGCCTTTTCCGGCTTTCCGGTCACTGCATAAATGTAAGCCAGCTGATAGACGGAGTCCAGATGATTGGGATCGGCGGACAGGGCTTTTTGAAAAGCCCTTTTCGCTTGGTCCGTATCGTTGAAATAGGAAAAAATCAATCCGCGCTGATAATGATAGCGAGGGTTTTTGGGATCGAATTGTGCGGCCAGGGCGAGTTCGTCGCTGGCCTCTTTCATTTCCCCCAGGGCCATCAAGGTTTGTGCAAATTCGTAATGCGTCAGCGGGTTGCGAAAATGTTGTTGCGTGGTGATCCTGCAAGATCGCCGAGCCATGTCGGCCTGGCCCAGGTTGCGATGTATTTGGCAAAGTCCGAACTGGATCGCCGGATGAAGCTTTTGAATCACTTCCCCGAGGCGCATGACCGAAAGCGCCTGCAAATATTTCCCTTGTTCGTTGAGAATGATGGCTTTCAGGATCAGGGCGGTGTCGCGCTCGGATTTGTTTTTGGCTTTTTCTTCCAGAATGGCCAGAGCCTCATCATATTTTTTGTCGCGCACAAGCTCATGAACCTTTATGTATTGAGGGTCGTCCCTGTCATTGGTGAGGCCTTTCGCCATACTGGGGATGTTGGTGTCCATTTTGCCCCAATGGCCGATTTCCATGTCCGGAAAGGTGGCCTGCGCCGGTGAGTCCGGACCGGCCACGAAACTGCAAGCGAAGAAGAAAATAATGATGGAACGTTTCAGGGTTTTCATAAAGTTGGATTCACTTATCAAGGAATAATTCAGGGTTAGGGATGGCGCACGGCGCGAATTGATTTCCGGGCCTTGGAGCGCTTCGGATGGGAGAATCTTTTGCCGTCATTGAAAACAACTCCGAAAGCCTGGAAAACGCCGTTGGCCTGGCCCGACCAGGAAGACCCCGATCCTTTCTTTGCAAACAGGGGGTCGATATGTATTTTCATTTCATGGCCCAGCTGGGAGCTGTTGAGTTTCTCCGGTTCATACAAGGTCTTCAACTCCTCCACGGTGGGCGCTTCCCAGTCATGATAATTCGCGAATCCCTTTTCATTTAACTGGTCGATGTAGTCCTGCGCCTGGAACCAGTTTTTCCAATGCCCGGTATGCAAAAAGGAATCCTGCTTCATCCACATGAGCCCCGTTTTGGTGTCGGTGATGGTATTGTCGCCATTGTCGATAAAGCGTTTGTCCTGGGATATTTTCCCCGCCGGTGAAGCAGGGGCGCTGGTTTCTCCGGCGAAAGCCGTGGAACTATACCTTACCGCGGACCCGAAAACAACCGCAAAGGTAACAAGACAAATATGAATGATCGTTTTCCATTGAGTGTGCGACATAGTTTCTACCGGTTACGATTTTTAAGGAAAAAGAGATTGTTTGAGCGGAAGCGGGCGGGCGCCGCTCGCCAAAGCCCTCAAGCCAGCCTCTCCTTGAGCAATTTGTTGACCGCCGCCGGATTGGCCTGACCCTTGCTGGCCTTCATCACCTGGCCGACGAAAAACCCGAAGAGTTTTTCCTTGCCGTTTCGGTAATCGTCCAATTGGCGAGGGTTGGCCTCCAGCACTTCTTCGATGACTTTGACGATTTGCGATTCGTCGGTAATTTGGGTTAAACCTTTTTCCCGCACCAAGGTCTCGGCGGGTTTGCCGGTTTGGTACATTTCACTAAAAACACTTTTAGCGATCTTTCCGTTAATAGTTCCCCGGTCGATCAATTGTAGCAGATCCGTTAGTTTGCCGGGAGTGACCGGGCAGTCCGAAATGTCCCGGTTGTCGTCCTTCAGTTCCCTCAACAATTCACTCATGATCCAGTTGCTGATGGTCTTGGGTTCAGGATACAGGCCGACGCATTTTTCGAAATAGTCCGCGAGAGCCCGGGTGGAGGTGAGGACCCCTGCGTCATACGGAGGAATTTGGTATTCCTTGACAAACCGTTGCCGCTTTTGTTCCGGCAGTTCGGGCAGGGTGGACCGTATTGTTTCGATCCATTGCTCATCGACGACCATCGGCACCAGGTCGGGTTCGGGGAAATACCGGTAATCGTGCGCTTCCTCCTTGCTACGCATGGAAAAAGTAACGCCCTTGTCCCACAGCCGGGTTTCCTGGACAACCCGGTCGCCCTGGTCGAGTATTTTGGCTTGGCGGTCGATTTCATATTCGAGGGCCTTTTGCACGAACCGAAAGGAGTTTAAATTTTTCAGTTCCGTGCGCGTGCCGAACTTTTTCTGGCCATGGGGACGTAGCGAGATATTGGCATCGCATCGCAGACTGCCTTCTTCCATATTGCAGTCGCTCACCTGGGCGTACAGCAAAATGGCCTTCAGTTCCGTCAAATATTCCTTGGCCTCCTCCGGCGAACGAATGTCCGGTTCGCTGACGATTTCGATTAAAGGGACGCCGGTGCGATTGAAGTCCACGTAACTTTTGTCCGGCTGGCCCAGGTTTTCTCCGTGGATCAGTTTTCCGGCGTCTTCCTCCATATGGATGCGGGTCAAGCCGATGCGCTTCCCGGCGCCGTTTGCCCGGATGTTGACGTAGCCGCCCAAGGCGATGGGAAAATCGTATTGTGAAATTTGATAGCCCTTCGGCAGATCGGGATAAAAATAATTTTTACGGTCGAAACGGCTGGTGGTCTGGATGCGGCAATGAGTCGCCAGTCCGGCCCGTATAGCCAATTCCAGCACCTTTTTATTTAAAACCGGCAGAACCCCCGGCATTCCCAGGCAGATGGGGCATGTGTTTTCGTTGGGAGACCCGCCGAACTCCGTTGAGCAGGAACAGAACAACTTGGTTTGGGTTTTTAACTGGACATGAACCTCCAGTCCGATAACCGGTTCGTATTTCATGGTGTTGTGTTCTTGAGGCTGTGGGTGAAACGCGGACGTGCCCGGCGAAAAAACCCTTACCGATCATAAATATGTTTGAGTAAACGAAGTTATTCTATGCCTTGCCGGAGAACCAGTCAACCCCGCGGCTAGAGCGCGGTGTATCCGCCGTCCACCGGGAGAACGGCTCCCGTTACGAAGGAAGACTCGTCGCTGGCCAGATAAAGACAGGCCCGTGCCACGTCCTCCGGTTCGCCAAACCGGCCGATGGGATAGCCCTTGCGCCATTCTTCCATGAGTTTCTTGTCGCTCATCAGGTCGGCGGTCATTTCCGTGGCGATGAGTCCCGGACAGACTGCGTTGGACCGGATGCCGTCCGCGCCATATTCCGCGGCGATGGAGCGGCTGAGCTGGATCAAGGCTCCCTTGGAAGCATTGTAGGCCGCCGTTTGCGGAACGGCGATCATTCCCAGGATGGAACTGATATGAACGATTGACCCGGATTTTTGTTTCCGCATGGAAGGAATCACTCGCCGGGTCAATCGGAACACGCCGCGCAAATTAACGGCGAACATGTTGTCCCAATGCTCGTCCTCCATTTCGTGGAGGGGCGCGCCGCCGAAGGCCCCGGCATTGTTGACCAGAATATCGAGCCGGTCCAGACGGGCCAGCGCGGTGTCAACCAGGCGGACGATATCCTCTTCGCGGGTGATGTCGCCCGCTACGGCCAGGGCCTTTTCACCGATAGTTCCCACCGCCTCGTCGAGCCTGTCCTGGCGTCTGCCGAACAAGACCACCCGCGCTCCTTCCCGGCAAAACAGTTGCGCGCAGGCAAAACCGATCCCCGTTGCCCCGCCGGTGATGATCGCTGTTTTGTTTTCCAGCCGCATGATTCCCCCCGAAGGTTTTGCAACCGCTATAAGGTTGTATTAAGATATTAACCATTGGAGTATAACAGCGCAAGGAGGATTTGCGGGGGCATATGGCGTGGATGGACTTAAAATTGTTTACTACGGGTTTGGCGCTTTCATCGGTTTTATTTGCGGAACGGTCATCAACCTCATTTTTTACTGGGTGGAAAAGTCCGGCAATCCCTTGCTTGGCGGCCTGGCAAAAAATTATGGAGATTTCGGACGTTTTCTGGTGGAATTAATAAATGCTCTTCCTTATTTCGGGATGGCCCTGGGTATCGTGATGGTCAAAATTCTCTTTCGCAAGCAGTGGGAAAAGGAAGAAAGAGAATAACCCCCCGTCCCGGCTCGATTTTGACGAATGATCGAAATCCGCCGGTGGATTGAGAACTTGCCATGGCTGAAAAATTTAATGAAAATTTGCTGGTCGCCTTGAAATCCGTGGAGGAGGCGGCGGGGATTTGCAAGCAGGCCATGATCGACGCCAGGGATGAAAGTTGCCGGGCCATGTATTCCGCCATAATGAAGGATTGCGAAAAGCACATGAAAATGCTTCAGTCGGAAATTGAGTTGCATAAAGTCCAAAAGAAGTGGGATGCGTAAATGCGAATCTTGATTATCGAGGATGAAAAAAAAGTCGCCGGATTTATCAAAAAGGGCCTGGAGGAGGAAACCTACGCCGTCGATGTCGCTTACGACGGCGAGGAAGGATTATACCTGGCGCGCGAAAATCTCTACGACTTGATTATTCTGGACATCATGCTTCCCAAGATGGATGGCCTGGAGGTGCTGACCCGGTTGCGCGAAGATAAAATCGACACCCCCATTCTTCTCCTCACCGCCAAGGATTCCGTGGAAGACCGGGTAAGAGGGCTGAACAAGGGCGCGGATGATTATTTGACCAAGCCGTTCGCGTTTTCCGAATTGCTGGCCCGCACGCGGGTGTTGTTGCGAAGAGGAAAAACCGAGCGCCAGACCGTTCTGCAAATCGCCGACTTGACCCTCGACCTCCTCAGTCATAAAGTCAAGCGTGACGGAGAGGAAATCGAACTTACCGGAAAAGAGTACAGTCTGCTGGAATACTTCATGCGGAACCGGGAAAAGGTGTTGACCCGAACCATGATCGCCGAGCATGTCTGGGACTACAACTTCGACACGTTTACCAATGTCATCGATGTCTATATCAATCATCTGCGGAAAAAAATCGACAAGAACCATCCCAAAAAACTGTTGCACACGTTGCGGGGCGTGGGTTATGTGATGAAGGAGTGACCCATGAGCTTTACCTCAATACGATTGAAATTGACCGCCTGGTACGTGGCCCTTCTGGCCATCATCCTGATCCTTTTCAGCTTTCTTCTGCACTTCTTTTTATCCAACCAACTGTATGAAGGCGTGGACAACTCGCTGAAAGTTTCGGCGCGGGTGGTGGCGAAAACCGCCCTGATGAAATACGCGGCGGCGCCCTTGCCGGGGCTGGAATATTTTTTGAACCAGTTCATGGGGCACGGCAACATGAACAAGTTTTTCCGGATTTATGACGGCTCCGGCAACGTGGGTTCGCGCTCCAAAAATATCGACGGCTCCCAGTTTCCCCTGACCCAGGAGGCTTACTCCCGGGCGGTCAAGGGAGAAGATACGTTTGAAACTTTCATGTTGTCGGACGACCACCCCATTCGGGTGCTCACCATGCCCATCCGGCGCAACGGGAAACTGGTGAACCTGGTTCAGGTGGGCACTTCCCTTCAGGCCGTTAATGAAACCATGAAAAGCCTGAAAATTTTTCTGTATATGGCCATCCCGGCCATTCTGGGCGTGGCCACCCTGGTGGGTTTTTTCATGGCCCGGCGCGCCTTGAATCCCGTTTCCAAAATAACGCAAACCGCTCGGGACATCAGTAGCGGTCACGACCTGAGCAAACGCATCCCCGTGCCCCCGGCTCAGGACGAGATCGGCAAGCTGGTCGTTACCTTCAACGACATGTTGGAGCGGCTGGAAAACTCGTTCGTTCACATGCGGCAGTTTAGTAGCGATGCGTCCCATGAATTACGCACGCCCTTGACCGTTTTGAAGGGACAAAGCGAGTTGACTCTCAATAAGGTCCGCACACTCAACGAATATCAGGAGGTGTTGTCCAGCAACCTGGAAGAAATTAATTACATGTCCAAGGTTCTGGAGGATTTGTTTGCGCTCTCCAAGGCGGACGAGGATAAGATTCGGTTCGATTGCAAACCGATGGACCTGGGAACGATTATTGAAGAGGTTTGCAAACACGCGGAAGTGCTGGCAGACGAAAAAAATATAGAAATCGTGATCGCCTATCTGGAGCCGGCGCGGATCAATGGCGATGCCGTCCGCCTGCGGCAGATGATCTGGAACATTCTGCACAACGGCATCAAATACACCCCGCCGGGGGGGCGAATAAAAGTTTCCCTGCAAAACAAGGAGGATGCCGCCTTGCTGACCGTGGAGGATACCGGCATCGGCATTTCCGAGGAAAACCTGCCCAACATTTTCAACCGCTTTTATCGTGTGGACAAGGCCCGCTCCCGGTCCGAGGGCGGCAGTGGGCTGGGCTTGAGCATTTCCCGGTACATTGTGAAAGCTCACGGAGGTCGGATTGACGTGGAAAGCCAATTGGGGAAGGGAACAAAATTCAAAGTCAGCCTGCCCAAACTGGAACCCTCCCAGGAAGCGCTCAGCGCTTGACGGTCCTTCCCTTTGCAACCATCCTTCATCCCAACTTCAATCAATTGCTCTCACTTCCAAAAGAAACGTTGGAATACACCGGAGACATTTACTCCATTTAGATTATGAAAAAGAAATCCTCTGTCAGTCTCATATTTGTGGTTCTCATCGTGCTGGGAATCGTTTTAAGACTCATTGGACTGAACCGTTCATTGGGGGGAGGGGATGAAAATGCGATTTTGCTCTATTACGCCTATTCCCCCATAGAGTTCATTTTGACTGGATTTGTTGAAGGGCACGTTTTTGACCACAGGTTTCACTCTATTTTGATTCGCTTAATGATCGTCTTGTTTGGTGAGGAAAATGAGATTGCTATTCGTTTTCCTGCATTTGCTTTTGGC
>JBHHYO010000047.1:0-22004 GCA_046757665.1 Nitrospinales bacterium | reverse complement strand
TCCGCTATACACCTCGAAACCCCCTGGGAGGCTCCAGGGGGTTTTTTATTGGCCAAAAGCGGATTTTCACGGCCGTATCTCTTAACCTTAAATTTAATTCCGTGCCTAAAAACCGTGCAACCCTTAGTGTGTCTGCACTATTTTCAGGCGTTCAAATTTGGCCCGGCAATTCGGGGAAATTGGTTTCACTTTATAAATCAATTGCTTAATTTCTTTTTCCCCGATGGCATATTCTTTGCTGTTAAGGCGGGAACGGCAAGGCAAGTTATTTGTTGAGTCCTGTTTGCATTTATAACATTCCGCCTTTCCGGACACGAATTATTTACAAACCCAAGACGAAGGGAACTCCTATGAAGAAGGTTGAAGCGGTCATAAAACCGTTCAAGCTGGACGAGGTCAAAGACAAATTGAACGAAATTGGCATCAAGGGGATAACCGTGACCGAAGTCAAAGGGTTTGGCAGACAAAAGGGCCACACGGAATTGTACCGTGGGGCGGAATACGTGGTGGATTTTTTACCCAAAATCAAAATCGAAACGGTGGTGCCGGACGAATCGCTCGACAAAGTGGTCGAGACGATCATGCAAGCGGTGCAAACCGGCAAGATCGGCGACGGCAAAATTTTTGTTACCGATCTCATTGAAATCGTCCGCATACGGACGGGGGAGCGAGGCAACGATGCTATTTGACTCCATACCATCCGCCGCTCCTTGCTCCGAATCAAGTCATTCGTCAACGAGACAAAAACAGCGTCAGTTTCGCGGGCAACGTCAATCCACTTTATTCGATGAAAGGTGGTTTATGAAGATCAAAACCCATAGCTTATTCCTCGGTGTTTTCTTGCAGATATTATTTCTTGTGCCGGGGGTCGAAGCGGCGGACGCTCCGGCGCTCAATTCTGGCGACACGGCGTGGATGCTGACAGCCACCGCCTTGGTGCTGTTTATGACCATTCCGGGGCTGTCGTTATTTTACGCCGGGATGGTGCGCAGTAAAAACGTGCTTTCGGTGTTGATGCAGTGCTTCGCCATCACTTCGCTCATGACGATACTGTGGGCGCTGTGGGCCTATAGCATTGCCTTTGGCGGCGACGGAGCCTACATGGGCGGCTGGGACAAGATGTTCCTGGCCGGAGTCGGTGTCGATACGCTTAGCGGCACCATTCCCGAGACCGTATTCATGACGTTTCAAATGACTTTCGCCATTATTACGCCCGCGCTGATTGTGGGCGCTTTCGCCGAGCGCATGAAGTTTTCGTCGATGCTACTTTTCATGGGCATTTGGCTTACGGTGATTTACGCGCCGGTGGCCCACTGGGTATGGGGCGGCGGCGGCTGGCTCGGGGGCAAGGGAATTCTGGATTTTGCCGGCGGCACGGTGGTGCACATCAACGCCGGCATCGCCGGCCTGGTGGCGGCGTTAGTCCTGGGTAAGCGCAAGGGTTTCCCTACCACGCTCATGCCGCCACACAACCTCGGATATACGGTGATGGGCGCGTCCATGTTGTGGGTGGGCTGGTTCGGGTTTAACGCAGGTAGCGAGCTGGCCGCAGACGGCGTTGCCGGCATGGCCATGGCGGTGACCCAAATCGCCACGGCGGCGGCGGCGCTGAGCTGGATGTTCAGCGAATGGATCTCCCACGGCAAACCCAGCGTTTTGGGCATAGCCTCCGGCGCGGTGGCGGGTTTGGTGGCCATCACCCCGGCTTCGGGGGCCGTTGGCCCCATGGGAGCCCTGATGATCGGTGTCGCGGCGGGGATCGGTTGTTTCCTCGCTTCCACCACGGTTAAGCGCGCCTTCGGCTACGACGACTCCCTCGATGTCTTCGGCATTCATGCCGTGGGCGGGATTATCGGAGCCCTCTTGACAGGAGTGTTTTGCTCTCCGAATCTGGGTGGAGCCGGTTTTGGAGGCGATATCACCAGCATCGGCGGCCAAGTCGGCGTTCAGTTCATTGGAGTAAGCGCTACCTTGATTTATTCCGGCCTCGGTAGCTTCATTATTCTGAAAGTACTGGACGGCGTCATGGGTCTACGTGTTGACGATGAGCAAGAAACCGAAGGACTGGATATCTCGCTCCACGACGAACGCGGCTTCATTCCCTAAAGTTGAAACCAGGGAATCCTTGTGTGCTGAAACAACAAACGTTTTTTTCAATGAACCTTTGACATTCCGAAACTAATGCTTTATAAACGCAGGGAATTAAAAACCGGTTGACTCTGAAAGAAAGGTGAAGGATGAAAAAGCTATTTAGAAATTTTCTTTTGACCTTGATGGGGGTTGTCCTTTTGACGGGGAAGGCGTATGCGACACATGCCGGGATAGGACATGACCTTGAAGAACATCTTGAGTTTTTCAAAGACATCGAAATACACGCCTTTGCCGCCTCATCCTACAGTTACAACACGAACAACCCTTCTGACCGAACAAACGCTTTAAGAGTTTTCGATACCGACGACAATACTTTCAAGTTCGACGCCGGTGAGCTGGTACTCTTAAAAGATGCGGAACCGGGCGACGCCGGTTTTCGGTTCGACCTTTCCTTTGGATTCAGCCAACCCGATGTCAACAAGTCGGCGCCGGACCCAAATGTAACCGTTCCCGGGCAAGGCACGTTTAGTGTTAACCGTGAGGATTTTGACGTGCAACAGGGTTATGTTACCTACAACGCTCCCATAGGCAACGGCTTGGTAATCGATGCCGGTAAATTCATCACCCACGTCGGCACTGAACTCATGGACGGGTATGACGGTTTCAACTACAACATTTCCAGATCCTGGGGTTTTAAATATGGCCCTTTCACACACACCGGGATCAGAGCTTCCTATACCTTTAATGATAAACTCAGCGTCCTCGCCATGCTCTCCAACAGTTGGGACACCTCGGTCGACGATAACGCCGGTAAAGTTTGGGGCGCCCAGGTGGCTCTGACCCCGTTTGCAGGTGTTTCGATCTATGCCAACTGGGTTGGTGGGCTGGAGCAATCAGCCGGTGTAACGGATGGCTGGCGGGATCTTTTCGACATGGTTATCAATGTCGAACTCACCGACAGCACTCTCCTCAATATTGATGTTCTTCACGGCAGTATGACCAATGGGGTTGTTGTTGGCGATGATGCGAACTGGTGGGGATTTTCCGGCATTCTCCGCCAAGGTATCAATAAATGGCTTTTCGTCAGTTTCCGCGGGGAATTTTTTAATGACGACGATGGGTTTAGAAGCGGAACACCTCAGGAACTTTATTCGTTTACCTTCACCCCGGAAGCCCAGTTAACCAAAAACTTTGTGTTCAGAGCGGAATTTCGTCACGATCACTCCGATAAGCTGGCTTTCGGCAACCGCGATGGCGCCAATCAAAGCAACACTCAGAACACCTTGGCGGCACAAGCTATCTTCTTCTTCTAATTCCGTTTCTCTTTAACAGCTAACGGCAAGGCCCTCAATGGCAAGTCCATTGGGGGCTTTTTTTTACTCCTCTGCACAAAAACCCCTCTCGTCCAAGAATAAGGGATTTAAAATTGGATAGTTATTGTCACCGCGCCGGGCTTTTGATATTCTTTATGAATGATGAAAGGGCTCCGGAGACCTTCTCAACTCAGAGAACTCAAAAACTACCTTATTTTTCTTCGGGATTATGGTTACCATGAAATTCCCTTGGAAGTGAATTTTCAAATCTCCAATCAAACCCCGAGGAAAACGGTGACCTCTTCTCCTACCGCCAAAAAATCATTGGCCGAAGTCAGACAGGAACTGGGAGACTGCACTCGTTGCAAGTTGTGCGAGGGAAGGCAGAATATTGTGTTCGGTTCCGGCAATCCGGAGGCGGACCTTGTTTTCGTGGGAGAAGGGCCTGGAGCGGATGAGGATGTACAAGGACTTCCCTTCGTCGGCCGCGCCGGGAAAAAACTCACGGAAATCATCGAAAAGGGAATGAAGTTGAACCGGGAAAAAGACGTTTACATCTGCAATATCGTCAAATGCCGTCCGCCGGGCAACCGGGACCCGGAAGCAGATGAAATTGCCGCATGCAAGCCCTTTCTGGTCCAACAACTGCAAGCAATCCGCCCCAAGGTCATCGTTGCCCTGGGAAAACCGGCCGCTTCCACGTTACTGGGACGAACGGTCGCCATCACTCGGGAACGCGGTACATGGCATGAGTTTGAAGGAATAAAACTCATGCTGACTTTTCATCCCGCCTACTTGCTGAGGTTTTACACGCTGGAAAACCGGCAATCTATTATGGACGATATGCAAAAAGTATTGAGAGCGTTGAGTTGATATCATGAAACCAACCCATCAGACCCTGGAAGCCCTGAAACGTAACATTGAATCCGTCATTATCGGCAAATCGGAGACCATCGAACTGGCTATCATTACCTTGCTGGCCCGAGGGCACTTGCTGATTGAAGATGTTCCGGGAGTCGGCAAGACGTCTCTTGCTTACGCGCTTGCCCAATCCCTCAGTCTGTCGTTCAAGCGTATCCAGTTCACCAATGATATTCTGCCCACGGACATCACGGGGGTATCGATTTATAACCAGAAGGAAAACCTGTTTCATTTCAACAAGGGGCCGATATTTTCCAACCTGGTGCTGGCAGACGAGATCAACCGCTCCTCGCCGCGCACCCAGAGCGCGCTTCTGGAGGCCATGAACGAGAATCAAGTCACCGTAGACAATACTACGTATGCACTGGAGCCGCCGTTTATGGTCATCGCCACGCAGAACCCGATCGAGAGCCATGGCGCCTTTCCTCTTCCGGAATCGCAAATGGACCGATTTATGATCTACGTTTCCATGGGATATCCGGCGGAGGCGGACGAACGCCGCCTGCTACGCACTTTCTCCACCCGCCCGGCGGCAAGGGAGTTAAAATCCGTCCTGAACAAATCCGATGTCATCGACCTGCAAAACCAGGTGGATCAGGTTAAAATAGAGCCTGTTTTAACTGATTATATTTTGAGCCTCATCACGGCCTCGCGTCATTGCAAACATCTGTCGTTGGGGGTCAGTCCGCGCGGCGGCCTGATCCTGCAACAAGCCGCCAGGGCGCGCGCGCTGTTGCACGGCCGTGAGTATTGTATCCCCGACGACATCAAGCAACTGGCCGCACCCGTATTATGCCATCGAGTGATTCCCGAATCGCGCCACGGCGCCCATAAACGTAGCGCCGCCGATACCGCACCCATTATCCTGGATATCGTGGAAAACCAGGAAGTCCCGGTGTGAACACGGATTACCAAAGGAAATGACTACTGAAAAACAAAACTTGAGGGCTATTCAGGCTTTTGAGTATATCCGTAATTCAGTCAATAACTTGAGATCAAGTAATGATGAAGTTATTGACACCAAGACGTTAAAGGAATTTATTAATTCTATATATGACCAAATTTCTTCAGAAGAGCGAACCACACCTAATTTAACCCCGGAACAGCAACGCGATTATTACAACGCTCAAAATCAATTTACGTTAGCCCAATACAACCATCAGTACCGACGGGATTGGATGATTGCCTCTATAAAGGCCTCTGTCGATCTTGCGGGAATTGCTATAAAAAGTGCCCTATTGATCAATGGAGGGGCTACGGTGGCTATTCTAGCATTCTTGGGAAATTTTCTTTCAAAAGACGCACAAAAAACTGTAGTTCTCAATGCCCTAGCCTCTCCTTTAGGATACTTTTCTTTGGGAGTGGTAACCGCCGCAATTGGTTCGGGCCTGGCTTATTGTAGCCAACGTTCTTATCTTGAGGAGTGGAACAAAGCTGGAATATGCTTTAATTTATTAGCGGTGATTTTTATTGTGGCAACCTATGGTGCTTTCATTTTCGGAGCTTGTGACACTTACTCGATCTTTAAGAACCCGATGCCTATACCCTGACCACAAACCCTTAAAGTGATTTGCTGAAAAAGTTTCAAAAATGTCATGCTGAGCCTGTCGAAGCATCACCTTGCCGTAAAGGTTTGATCGGTTGCCAATGAAACGGTATTTTGTCTATATTCTCCAATGCAAGGATGGAAGCTATTATACCAGTGTAACCAATGATGTTGAGAGATGGGTTTTTGAGCACCAGAACGGTTTGATAAAGGGATGCTACACCCATAATAAACGACCTGTAAAGCTGGCGCTTGCCGAGCGGTTTGATGATATTCGAAATGCCATCGAAAGGGAAAAACAAATTAAAGGATGGTCCAGGAGCAAAAAAGAGGTTCTCATTTCCGGTGATTATGGGAAATTGCCGAAGTTGTCAAAAAACCACTCCTCATTAAAAGGTGACCCTTCGACAAGCTCAGGGTGACAATTTTTCTATTTCACTTCTCAAAATTACACCTTTAGAGATGGCTATAAATCAAAAAGCGAGATGTTTCGACAAGCTCAGCGTGACAAAAATTGGTTCCCCAAAAATCCGTATTAGTAATTGCCAATGGAATCCCAAAACCGCGCCAAACCTCTTTTCACGTTTTCCCTGAAAAATCGGACGCTGGAACTCACCCGCGAAGGCGGCGGATTCGTGGCGCTTATTTTCGGTGTCGGACTCGGAGCCATCAATACCGGGAACAACTTGCTGTACCTCATCCTGGCCATGTGTTGCAGTTTCATAGCGGTTTCAGGCCTGCTGTCCGAAATCACCCTGAAACGGATTGCCATCGAGGGCGCCATTCCGAAAACCCTTTATGCCCGCGAACCCTATCCCATGACCATCCGGGTCACCAATCACAAGAAAAAAACGCCCTCCTATTCACTGCTCATCAAACTACCGCCAATCCCGGACAACCCTTTGCAACTCGAACACCCTTTTTATTTTTTCCATATACCCCATGCCTCCAAACGAGAAAAGAAAACGATGTTCACCGCCGGCAAAAGAGGATTGCTGGAAATCAAAACCTGCCGGGTGTTCACCAGCTTTCCTTTCGGATTTTTTATCAAATCGAAACCCGTTGCCCTGGATTTGCAAGCCACCGTATTTCCCGCGATTCGCAACGTGGACCTGCCGTCCCCGGCGGGCGTTCCCCTGCAAGGAGAAGGCATAATCAAACAAAGGGGCGAAGAACTTTACGCCCTGCGCGAGTTCCGGCCCGGCGATCCCATTAGCTCCATTCACTGGAAATCGACAGCCAAGACGGGGTCGCCGCGGGTAAAGGAATTCATCGCCGGCGGGTGTAGCGGCTTTACGGTATTTCTTCATACACAAGACCCGCAGACCAACCGGAAAATCGAACCGGAGGTATTGGAGAAACGGGTTACGGAAGCCGCATCGCTGGTTTATCACTTGATTCGGCGAGGCAACGAGGTCAGCCTGAAAACAACCGATTATCAAAGTTCATTCGGAAACTCTCCGGCTCACCTGGAACAACTCATGACCTACCTTGCATTTGTCGGCCTGGAAAGTGGGCAGAAAACCTGAAAAACCGGACATCATGAAGAAAAAACGAATCATCATTGGAGTCATTGGCTCCGCAACCGCTTCGCATCCCCATCTCAGCATTCCCCTGGGCCGATGGCTGGCCGAGCAAGGTTATAATTTGGTCAACGGCGGTGGACCCGGCGTGATGGAAGCCGTCGCCAAAGCGTTTTGCGAAGTAAAAGAAAGAACCGGCATCGTTATCGGCATTCTTCCCTCCCGATATGCCTGCGAAAGCCCGGAACAGCGCAGAGACCATCAGCCGCAAGAGGGATATCCCAACGCTTATGTCGATATCCCCATTTATACTCACCTGCACCTCTCCGGCTCCCAAGGCAAGGAAACCGACAGCCGCAACCACATCATCGTTCTTACCGCCAATACGGTGATCGCTTTTCCGGGTAACGCCGGCACCCGTTCGGAAATCGAACTGGCCCTTGAATATCGTAAACCTCTGATCATCGTCAATCCGGCGGGGGAATGGGATGAATTCAAGAACTCCGCCGCCATGGTCAAAAACATTGAAGAAATGATCGATGGGATCCGGCGCCTTGAAACCGGCGGCGGACGCGGATAACCCATTGAATTGAAAACCAGGAATCAACCAGAGCGTTCCCCTATCAAGCCGCCGAATCCGGTTAAGAAAAAGCTTGACCCCTCTCCAGCCATATGGAATAAATAAAATCTGGACCTGGTATCCGTTCACCATCATTTCCGAATACCCGGGAACCATCCACAAAATTCAAAGGTACCTCCCATGCTCGAAAATGAAAGACTCTTGAACTCCAAAATTCTTATCGTCGATGACGAACGAACCCATGTCTTGATGCTTGAACGGGCGCTAAAAAAAGAGGGATACAAAATAATCCGTAGCACCACGGACCCACGAGAAGTTTCTGGAATCTGCAAGGAATTTCATCCCGACCTCATTCTCCTCGACATTATGATGCCCTACCTGAACGGCCATGAGGTAATGAAACAAATCAAAGAGATGAGGGAGAACAATGAAATCGGCGAAGACTCCGTTCAAATATTGGTTTTGACCGCCCGCACCGATCCCGAAACCGCATTTCTTTCATACCTCGGCGGAGCCCGGGATTACCTGGAAAAACCCTTTACCATTCCTGTGGTGCTCTTGCGTATCCGCAACATTTTGGAAGCAATCCACCTTCAAAACGAGCTGAGAGAACTCAAGCTCGAGAACCAACGCTTGCGGGAAGCCAACGGATGAAAAAAATTCATATAAAGAAAGGTACAGAAATCATCAAGAAAGGTGAAAAAAGTGGATCAGCCTACGTTATCGAATCCGGAAAGGTGGAAGTTTCCATTACTAATATCAAAGGGAAAAAAAGAGTCTTGGCCATTCTCGAGGAAAAGGCGTTTTTCGGCGAACTGGGTTTGATCGACCAACTGCCACGTTCAGTCACCGTCACCGCCCTGGAAGATTGCGTCATCGGTGAAATTACCAAGGAAATGTTCGACACGCTTTCCAAAAAGAATCCAAAAGCTCTGCTACCTTTTTTGAGAATCATCGCCGCCCGCGTACGGGAAACGCTAAAAATCCTGGATGAATACAAACATCAGCCAGGCCCTTCCCGGCGATAATCGACGGGCCACCCAACACCCCGACACCCACCTCGTCTTTCCTTGAATCGATCCGACCCCGAAATTATCCGCTTGCCCCTGCCACATGAGATGGATTCGCCATTACGTCCGCCGATTTATAATTATTTTCGCAAAGCGTACCATCCGCATGTTCACTCGAGTGGTCCCGGACGTAAACACATCCGCAAAGCAAGAGAACCAGCGTTTCTCCCGAACTTCCATTATTGATTTTTTCCAAATATTCCTTGGTTTGCCCTGTAACACAACATTTGAATTTTCTCATCACGGCCCCTCCCCCAAACGAGATTCATGAGTATTCGGAATTTTGCATGTAATGACAGGAAACCATTTTATTCTTATAAGAATATATAGTCAAGAAAGAAATCCAGCCTGAATACCCGGGAGATAAGGAGAGTTCAACAACCGAGGGCCGGCAGGCGTCTTTTATCCAGTCACGAATGCCTGCTTTCAGGAAAGGCTAAAGCTGATTTTTTTTTCAGGAATGGTTTGTCGCCGGGAGGACCGGTTTGTTATAAACTTTACGCCGAAACAAGCTGTTTCTTCTGCTCGCCAGACGATCCAGAAACAGCAAACCCTCCAAATGATCCATTTCATGCTGTACCGCACGCGCCTCAAACCCTTCCATGGAGTAGAGCTGTTGATCGCCAAATTCGTTCCATGCTTTCAGGGTGATGCGTTCGGCGCGGGCGACATTGCCGGTATAATCCGGGACCGAAAGACAGCCTTCCCGCCCCACCACCTCTCCCTCCCGGTCAAGAAGCTCCGGATTGATCAAAATCAAATGGCCATGATTGGAAATATTGGGTTTGCTGGAAACATCGACGATAACGATTCGGAGAAAACGTCCCACTTGCGGAGCGGCAATGCCTACGCACCCCGGGCTTGCTTTCCGGGTTTCCTCCAGGTCGGCTATAAAACCACGAATGGAATCATCAACCTTCTCGACCCGTTGCGACAACTTTTTCAATCGCGGGTCCGGATAAACCAAAATATCGAGAACGGCCATCGGCGCTATCCCAGTAGAGTATCGACAGGTGAGAGCCGGGTTTCGACATTTTTTTCTTTTGCGAGAACTTCCAGCGCTTTTTGTAGCACATCAACTCCTTTTGTCGCCACCCCTTCGATATGCATGATATAAATGGCATTTTCCGAAGTACCACCCACATCGGATTCCAGATTGAGGATATTGAGTCCGGCTTCCGCCAAGACACCGGTTGCCTCGGCCACGATACCCGCCCGGTCCGCGCCATAAACGCTTATCCGGACATTCGGTTCGACATGATGGTGCAACTCTCCCTCGATCTCATCCACATGCAGGCGAAGACCGAGGGAATCGCATACCGGAGCAATAATTTTTTCCAAGGCCTCCACACTTCCCTCATACTGCACCATCAGCATAATCGTGAAGTTGCCCCCCAGACGCGCCATGGAGGCCTCTCCAAGATTACATCCGCCCCGATACAAGGCGACGCTTACCCGGGCAACGATACCAGGCCGGTCTTGTCCCACCAAGGTAAGCATAAACCATTTGTTCATGACGCAACCTCTGCCAAAGTTTAACAATCAGCCCTGAGCAATCGGGAATGTAAATTTTACATTCCTCGCGTTAAACGATCATGCCCAGAATTATCATATTCCAAACAAGAATCCCAGAAAAGACCGACCCGTCAGAACTCCAAACCCGGGGAATGGCGGTCGTCCTCCCATTCTTCGCGGAAGAAGCGCTTAGAAATGGTTCAGGCTGGGTTTGCCGACGGGATAAACGTTGTATCCTGTTTGAAAAAGGTCTTGATGGTCCAAATGGTTTCTGCCATCAAACAGGAAGGCGGGTTTTTGCATGGTCTCATGGATCCGCCGGTAATCGAGAGTTTTAAAAACGTCCCATTCGGTGATCAGGACAATGGCATGGGCATTTTCGGCGGCTTTATAGAGATCGGATTCAAAGTCCACCTGGCCTTCCAACCCTTGAAGGTCCTTCCGGGCATTGGCCAAGGCATGTGGATCGGTAATGCACAATCTCGCCTTTTCCTCCAACAAGCGTTTGCAAATGTAAAAAGCCGGCGCGTCGCGGGTGTCGCCGGTGTCCGGCTTAAACGCAAATCCGAAAATAGCCAGTTTTTTATCCACCAGCGTATTGAACATGGCCCGGGTGATGTGATCGACAAACCGTTCCATCTGGTAGTCGTTAATGGTATTCACCTGCTCCCAGTATTGAGCGACATCATACAGCCCATAATACTCGCAAAGATAGACGAGGCTCGCCAGGTCCTTGCGAAAACAGGAGCCGCCGAACCCCGCGCCGGCGCGCATAAACTGGGAGCCGATCCGCCTGTCGCGTCCTACGGCATTCGATACTTCAGTGATATCGGCGCCGGTGCATTCGCAAAGGGACGCAATGCTGTTGATCGAGGAAATTCTTTGGGCGAGAAATGCGTTGGCAACCAGTTTGGACAATTCACTGCTCCACAGGTTGGTGGTGATCAATTTTTCCCGCGGCACCCACCGCAGATAAATATCCATCAGTTCCTGAAGGGCCTGCTTCCCGGACGGCGTATCCGTGGCCCCGATCAAAACCCGGTCCGGGTTTTCCATATCACGAATGGCCGTACCTTCCGCCAGGAATTCGGGATTCGACAAGATTTCAAACTGAATGGAATTCGCTCCGGAATGAAGGATTCTCTCAATGGCCTCCGAGGCACGCACGGGGACGGTGCTTTTTTCGACGACAATTTTCGGCGAGCGGGAATTTTCCTTGATGCGCCTGGCGGTTTGTTCGACGTATTGCAAGTCCGCCGCCTTGCCGGCGCCTTTTCCATACGTCTTGGTGGGGGTGTTGACCGAAACGAAAATGATATCGGCCGCATCAATTTCCCGGTCAATTTCCGTGGAAAAAAATAAATTTTTCCCACGCACCCGCTCCACACGCTCCTTCAGCCCGGGCTCGAATATGGGCAGTTTGTCGGAATTCCAGGCGGTGATCCGCGGCTCGGAAATATCCACTACCGTTACCTTGTAATCCGGGCACTTGTCGGCAATAACGGTCATGGTGGGCCCGCCCACATGACCGGAGCCTATGCACAGGATTTTTTTTGCAAACGTTCGTTCACCCATTGACTTTCAACTATCCTTCAAGGTTAACGCGCCCACCGGCAGGCCGCGGGGCGCCCCTCCCATCCCCGTTCAGGAAAATAGACCTTTGCATAACCCGAGACTTCGCCGCTCCGGTGTCATCGCGAGCCGCGACCAGCGGCGTGGCGATCCAGCCGGGCCACGCCCGGTAGGAATGGGTCTCCTTTCTGGATTGCTTCGTCGGCTTCGCTCCTCGCAATGATAATCAAACAAGTACACTCATGCAAAGGTCTCTCAGAGAAAGGGGGTTAAATAAAAAAAGAGGCTCGGCTCCTTCCCATGGAACCAAGCCTCTTGTAAATTCTCCGAAGAAATTATTTTTTGTAATTGAACGTCCCCTTCTTGCGGTTGAAAGGCAGGGTACCTTTCTTAAAGGCCAGCCTGCCCTTTCTGAATCCCCAATCTTCGATCACAAGGGGAGTTTTCTCACTTTGAGCCGTTTGCTTTTTCCGCTTTTTCGTTTCTTCCAGTTTCTGGTCCTCGTTGTCTTCATTCCAGAACTTGTCGGTCTGATGGACCAGTTTAACCTTTTCCGCAAAATCAAACTTGTACTTGGCATCCAGGCTTGGCTTGAAGGGATTCTTTTCATGCGTATGACACCGTGAGCAAACGTTGGCGTAATCCCAGCGCTGACCGAATTTTTCATTGTCGGATTTCTTGAATTTGCCCTTGGTATTTTTCATCACAATACGCATTTCCGAGCCTCCGGCCGCGGAATGGCACATTTCACAGCCAACCTGCTCCAGATGGGGCTCTTCAGGGTCAATTTTTGTGCTGACATCCTTAACCTTGATCTTGCCCTTATTTTTGCCCTTTTTAATCTTGATCTTTTTCTTGGTACCGGCAGGTTTAAATCCCCCTCTCTGTTTATACCCGGTCGTGTGACACCGGAGGCAATGAGGATCGGCGGTATAATCTTTATCGGGGTCCAACTTGGCCCGTTTTTTGGCCTCCGGACGAACACCCGGTTTCAAGAGATCGAAAGTTTTACCGTGAGGCGTTGTCTTCCACGCTTCATAATAAGCATCGTGGCAACTGCCGTTGCACTTGGCGGCGCCGACAAATTTCATTCGCTTAACGACGGGTTTCTTTTTCTTTTTTTTCGCGTCCGCATCTCCAGCAACCCCGGCAACCAAGGCAAAGGAAATGAAGAATAACCCTAGAATCTTAAAAGCTTTAACCATTTTTTCTCCCCGGTTTCCTTGTGCGAAGCATTATAAAAGTAATGCGCGAAAAACAAGTTCCAAAGAATAGTACAAAACCCCTGTGGGGTCAACCTCAAAAACACTTTCTGGAGATTGTTTTCTTCCATCAACCGCCCCGTTTCTGTTACTCTATTCAACACGCGGAAAGAAAATAAAAATAAAAATACTAATTAATAACAACAAGTTATAATATATTACCTAATAAATAACTTCAGTATGTCCAAGCTTCCTGAAAACCCAATCCCCATTCAAAACCCCTTAAAGCTCTCGGATTTTGATTTTTCCCTTCCGTCCGAGCTGGTCGCGCAGGAACCTGCCGCCGCCCGCGACCGGTCTCGCCTGATGATCATCGACCGAAGAACCGGCACCATCCGACACGACTTATTTACCAACCTGACTCAATACCTGGCTCACCATCCGTTAATGGTGTTCAACGACACCAAGGTTGTCCCCGCCAAACTTGTCGGTCGAAAAAAACACACCGGGAAACCCGTGGAAGTCTTGCTGATTCGGGAAATAAAAACAAACCGGTGGGAGGCTTTAGTGAAAGGTCTGGGCGGGATGAAAACCGGGTCGGAACTGGTTTTTGGAACGGAAGACTTAATAGCAGTATTGCTGGAAAAGCGCGATGGGCGAGGAATTCTTTGTTTTCACTGCTCCGGCGAGTTGAAAACCACATTGGAGAACGCGGCCCAGGTTCCCCTCCCCCCCTATATCAAGAGGAATACCAGCCCCAACATGGAAAAACTCGACCGGGAGAGATATCAAACGGTTTATGCGAAAAATGCCGGAGCTATTGCCGCCCCAACCGCCGGATTACATTTTACGGACCCTATGCTGAGGACCATCAACCCAAAGTATGCGGAAACGGTTTTTCTTACGCTCCATGTCGGCCCCGGAACCTTTCAACCTGTCCGAAGCGAGATCATTTACAGCCATACCATGGAAAAGGAATTTTACCGTATTCCCCGGAACACCTGGAACCGGCTGGTCGAGGCTAAAGCAACCGGTCGAGACATCCTGGCTGTCGGCACAACCAGCACCCGGACGCTTGAATCCGTAAACTTGGCCACGCCAGTGGAAAACGATGTTTCCGGCTGGACGAACCGCTTTATTTACCCCGGCTATGAATTCAAAAATGTTCAGCGACTATTGACCAACTTTCATCTCCCAAAATCCACCCTGTACCTTCTGGTCTGCGCTTTCGCCGGCAAGCGCCTGATGGACAAAGCCTATGAAACCGCAAAACATGAAAAGTATCGGTTTTTCAGCTATGGAGATGCCATGCTGATTTTGTAATCGCCAAACAAAAATCCAATAAAATCAATTAGTCGGAAGATTCAGGTCTGATTTACGGTCTGCTTGAAATACTTTCCGGATTTAAAGCGAACCACCTTGCGCGCAGAAATTTCTGCTTCCTCGCCGGTCTTGGGGTTTCTTCCCATACGTCTGGCCTTTTCCTTGACTTGAAAAGAACCGAACCGCCGTAAAATGACCGTCTCCCCTTGCCCCAGCGATTCCTTAATCAACTTGATCACGGTTTCAACAGCCTCTTCCGCTTTCGCGCGGGAAAGTTTGGCCTCGGTGGAAACATGATTGATGATATCTTGTTTTGTCATTTCCCCTCCTGCTAAGCTATTGTTTTTTGGTTATTTAAGAAGTTTACGCATTTTGGGGCAATAAATCAACTCTTTTATTTTATCGAAAGAAGATTTCAACCCCTTTAATTTCAATCTTCACCACTTAACGGGATGCTACACTTTAACATTAAAAATTAAAAATTCAATACCCTTTTGCATAGAAAATAATTTTACCCGACCGACAGGAAATCATTTGAAAAAATTGGAGTTCTCCGTTTATGGGACAGGGCCTTACGGTTTTTGCCGCGATGGGCGGGGCCAAGCGGGCTATGGTACCCGGGGGCAATGGCAAAACTCGGAGAATTTTCTTTGGGAGCGGATGGAAGGCTTGGGAAACAGCTGTCATTTATCCGCAGGGGCGGAAAGCGGGTTTTTAGACTTGCGGACGATTCGGTAAATGGTTTCGCCCGGCTTGGCCATGTTCAAATGTTCTCTGGCCACCTTTTCTATCGCGTAAGGCTCAAACTTCAGCGCCTGAATGTCCCTGCGTATCCTGGCGTTTTCTTTTTCAAGGGCCTGGTCTTCTTTTTTCAGCTCAAGCAAGTCCTGCTTGAACTCGGAAACGGCCAGGATGCCGCTGTCGCTGAAAATCGCGACAAGGATCATCAAGGTAAAAAACACCGCGCTTAACAGGATAATTTTCTTGATTCTGCTGAGCTTTCTCATGGAAGAAACCCGGTGTGTGGTCCAGACCCCATTTTATATCCATGGGGAGTCAGCGCAAGCCGGTGCAAGCCCTCTTATGGTAACACCGGAGTTACTTGATACAAACCTGTTTGTGATTTGCCGTCAATGACTATCAAACACCCATAGCCGTTTGCGCCCAGCGAGCGAGTTGTTCGTCGTCCTCGATGACGTCTATGGGAACTTCGTAATAGTTTTTCAGGGTTTGACGAGGGCTGGGACAAAAGGGTTTCATGCCGCACTTCAAATATTCGGCGCGGGTTTTGGCGTCGGTTTTAAAATAAAGCCTGCCCTTGAAGACCATGCCGAAAAAAACGCCCTCATGATAAAGCCCGTGACCACCAAACATGGCGCGGCAGTTCAACGCACCCAGAGCCCGCAACTGATCCAGAACGAATTCTGTGAATGAGTCGTCCGCCAAAGCCGTCCCTCTCCCTCAATCCTTGAGCGCCGACTTGATCGCCATGTTGATTTCCCCGAGGATCAAGTTGACATCCACGTTATGCATCTGCGCAGTCTGCTCGACGGTTTCAAAGGCTTGTCCGGGACAGGAAAAGCATCCCGCGCCATAATGGCTCTCGAAAACCGCCTTGGTCTCCGGATAGATTTTAATGAGACTGCCCACCATGACGCCGGGCTTGCAATATTCTCCCTTGCGTATGACATCGCCTACTTGATGAGCCTCTTCCGGCGAACCTGTGGATTGCGGCGAGCCGGCGGGCGGTTTGCCGAACAGCGCCGCGTTCAACTGCCGCAAAAATTGCGCGGTGTCAACGCCGTGTTTCCGGCAAGCCTTGTCGATACTGACAACCCTGGCGAAAGTTTTTCTGGCCGCCGGGTTGGCCAACGCGGCAAAACCGTTTTGCAGAAAAATCGGCAGTGCCGCGGGAAACTTGTCCAGCACTTCCGACACTTTCATTGCGGCGGAAATTTTCGTCGGCGGCGGCGACTCCGCAGTCGGAACAAGTATGCTGTAGAGGTTGTAGCACATAATGCCGAGCCCCGCCCCGGCGGTGATCGAAAACAGGATAAACAGAACATGGAAAACGCCCGTCTGCCACAACCCGCCGGCGGCGTGGGAGACCACCATGCCGACCAGGCCGATATTCTGCAAGATAAAGTGGTATCTCAAACCTTCCGGCCAGGGAAGCGGTTTGGCGCTGAAGCGAGGCAGAACATGGTAGGCCACTCCGGCGATCATCATGACCATGAAACCCAGCAGGTTGAGATGGATGTGAACAAACCGCAAGCGGGCGCTCCAGTCGGGAACCACACCGATACCGATACCCAGAACCACGCCGACCAACAGGTAAATCAGCCCCGCTTTAATAAACAACTTTGGATATCGTTCCATTGATTTTCCCTTTTCTTTAGACCTTTCGCCCCCGCCACTCGGTTTGCCCCTTGAGCAGGGACTGCACCATGGAATTGAGCATGATGGCGGCCATGACCAACGCGCCAAGAGGAAACAGCAGTGCCAGCCGGGCCGGTATTTGTAATTCCCCGCACAACCGCGCCCCGGTGATCAAAACCAGCATCACCCCGAACGACGCCAGGGCAATCGACGGAACCGAACTCCCCGTCCACAGATTAGCCGACAGAACGACATAAGGGGTGACCTGGAAACCCAGGATCACCGTTATATAGTATAGCGTCCAAAAAACGGATTTTTTCAACGCAACAAACATATTTTTTCGCCAGCCGGTCCAAATTTCCCGAAGCGAGTGATACATGCGGATGGAGAGAATCGCCTTGCCATCGGCAATAACCAGACGGTACCCGCCGCGCTTGGCGCACTTGGCCAGTTCGATATCCTCGACGATTTTTTGCCTGACACGCTCGTGTCCGCCGATGGCTTCGTACACCTCGCGCTTGATCAGGATAAAAGCGCCGATTCCCATGGCGTTGGGATACTCTTTGCTGTTGACTTTTTTGAACCGGGTCAGCCCCGCGATAAAAGCAAAAATCACCGGCTGTACGGCTTTTTCCCAAAAGGTGAGCAACTGCGTTCCCGGCATCAACGTCAACACATCCAGATCGTTGTTTTGCATGTACCGCATCGCCGACGCGATGGCCTGTGGCCGGAAAACCGGGTCGGCATCGGTGAACAGCAAATAGTCGCCGCCGGCCATTGCCGATGCCTGATGCAGGGCAAACGGTTTACCATACCAGCCCGTGGGCAGGGGCGCGCCGCGGATGACCTTTAAATTGGCAAATGCGCCGGCCAGGGACTGCATGATCTCCAGCGTAGCATCCGTCGAATTGTCGTCCACGGCGATCACCTCGAACCGCGGATAATCCTGCTTGAGGAGCGAGGTCAAACAGGCCTCGATGCCCCGCGCCTCGTTGCGCGCCGGAACGCATACGGAGACAAACGGCGGCGGCGACAGTGGCTCAGCCGACGGGGCGACTTTCACCAGGTGCCACATGTTCACGGTGAGGTAAACCACCACACCGGCAATCAAGGCAAACTGAAGGATAGTTATGATCGGCATTTTTTGAATCTCCACCGGCATTCTACTACAATGAACCGGTCAACAACACAACAGGGGACCCCGCCGCTATGCTCGGTTATTTGAAACCCGAAAAGATGGAACTGGTCATGAAGGACTACCAGTATTACAAGCTGTATTATTGCAGTATTTGCCGGCATCTGGTGCGCAACAATCCCCGCATCTATTCATTTCTAACCGGCTACGAGGGAACCCTGATGGCCATGATGTATAACGAGCTGGTGGTGCGGGACATCGAGGCGGTGAAGGACCGGTGTTCGGGGGCGCCGCTTGTCAAGGTCGCCGCCCTGCCCGCCGACCACGAGGCCGTGCAGTTGGGCGCTTACCTCTGCCTGCTGGCCTTCCAGGTGAAATCTCAAGACGACTTGCTGGACGAGTCCGGTTTCTGGATTACCCGTTACAACCGGTTTTTTCAAAATCATATCCGCAAATCCTTTACCGGGAGAATACAGGCGTATGAAAAGTTCAACATTGATCTGCCGTTCGTCCTGTCACAACAGCGGGAGCTGAACCGGTTGGAAAAGGACGAGGCGATAAAAAACATCGATATTTTTCTCGGCCGCTGGGCGGAAATTTTTTCTTATATCATGTCCCAGCCTTTCAAGGGAAAAATCGCGGACGGGCCGCACGGCTTGTTAAAACGCTTCTTCCAGAGACTGGGCAAGGTGATCAATTTACTGGACGCCATGGCGGATATCCATATAGACTACAAGAACAGCCAGTTCAATCTGATCCTGCGCGCCGAGCCCCTCGTTGAAACGGAAAGCCGCAACTGGCTCGGCAAAACTCATGAAAAATATTCACAACGGCTCGAAGCGGAACGGAAAGAACTGCTGACGCTTCTTCCCGGCCTGAATTTGCGGGAATCATATTCCATCGTGCAAAACATTCTGACTCACAGCCTTGACAACGAGTTGAAAAAAGTGTTTGATTTTATGGTGTTGAAAAAGAAGCATCGGGATCGGGTTCTGTTGAACTGCAAAGATTTCTAACCGGCAACGATTCTGCCCGGCGTTAAACGAAAAGGAGATCATTTATGTTTTGCGGAAACTGCGGAACGGAAAATCCGGATGAGGCCAATTTTTGCACGCAATGCGGCACGCCGACGAAAAACGACCCGGACAGCCAAACGCCGCAACAATACCGCCAGCCGGGGCAACCTTCTCCCTATCAGCAGTCGCCCCAGTTTCAACGTCCCGACATGAAAGAGACGTTCAAGCACAGCGCCGTGTCCGGAGCGGGAACCTATGCCGGTTGTTGTTGTATGAACGCCCTTTCGAATATGCTCTGCGACATGTGTGAGTAATGTCACCCGAGACCATCGAGGGGCTGGTCCGCGATTACGGGTACTGGGTGGTCCTGCTGGGCACCTATTTTGACCACTACGGGATTCCCCTGTTTCTGGTTTTCGGCAGTCTTGCCGCCGCCGACCATTTACTGAACGTCTATGTCGTTCTGGCTTGCGGCTTCGCCGGAGGATGGATTGCCGACCTGTTCCTGTATTTTCTCGGCTACAAGACCGGACTTCAGTACTGGATGCAGTTCGCCCTTGTCAGGAAACTGACCGGCCCCATCGAATCGACCCGCCGACTGTTTCAGTCGCGCCCGGCAGTGACGGTGATTCTGGGGCGTTTTCTTTTTGCCGTATCAAAATTCATTCCACCGTTCGCCGGGATGATTCGCTACCCCGCGTCACACTACATTTTATATTCTTTTATCGGGAACATCCTTTTCTCCGTAACCTACACCGCCGCGGGTTTCCTGGTGGGCGGTCTGGTTTTGGAGTCCCTGAAAGAATTAAAGATCATCAATATCTTGATAACTGTTCTATTCATCCTGGCCATGGCATGGCTGACCCAGAAACTGCTGAAAAAACCTTCGCACCCATAGCAGGTTGCCGGCGGCCCGCCCTTCGATTCCATGAAAGACAAAAATTATTACGAAATCCTCGGCGTCGACCCCGCGGCAACTTTCCGTGAAATCAAACGAGCCTTCCGCCAGCTTGCCAAACGGTATCATCCCGACAAGCGCCCCGACTCCACGGCGGCAGACCGGGAGACCTTCAGCCGTGCCGCGGAAGCTTATGCGGTATTATCCAATCTGAAAAAGCGAAAGGCATACGACGATTTTCTTTTTAATCGGCAGAAGCCTCAAGGTGGTTTCGAGTTTACCCGGCCGCATTATTCCGGCTATCCTTATTTTCAATATGATATTTTTACTCCCTTTTTTCACTCGTTTTTCATGGGCCGGGGAACCCCTCCAAAAACCCGGAAGGAACAGTATCGAGCCGCGTTTCTCAATTATCGGGTCCTTCTGGTTTCGGCGCTGGGAGCCTTGTTCTTTTTCAAATTTTTCACCGCCATGGAGGGAACCGTCGTTGAAAAAAAAATTCGCGCCGGGTGGTTCCACAACATTTCCCATTACCTGATCCTCAAAACCACGGCGGGCGGGGAAATAAAAAAGCGCGTGAAAGCTGGCCTCTATGAGCAGGTCCGGCCAACGGACCGCATCAAAAAAAGTTTTTTCTCATTTACCTATGTGATCAACGGCGAGGAAATCACGCCGGTGGATGTTCCCCGGTTTCTGACCCAGATGGGAATGATTTACGCCGTTCTGTCGGGCGGCCTGTTTCTGCTGGAATACGGGAGAAAATAGCCCCTGCCGACCGGCCGAAACGATTCCTCGCGGCGCTTATAAAATGAAAATGTCTTGATTTATAAAATTCATATAATCCCACATTTCCCATTTAAAAAGAAATTATCCCGACTATAATAGTCGTCCCTGAAAAAGTCTAAAACCCGTATAGATAAAGGGTGCGCCTGGATTTTGAGTGTTGTAGACTTGCAAGGAAGTTGTTCGTAACGCTCAAAAACTGGAGGATTTATGCAGGCAAAACCGCGTGATCGTCAAGGAGAATTGTATTTGGTTCGACTGGATTTTCTGTGCGACGAGGGCCATCCTTTGATCTGCCTGTCGAAGGTGATCGATTGGTCCGGGTTCGATCAAGCGTTCGGCAAGCTCTACTGCGAAGGCCAGGGGCGCCCTGCGAAGCCGACGCGGTTGATGGTGGGCCTGCATTACCTGAAGCACGCGAAGGGGCTGAGCGACGAGGAGGTGGTTGCGCAATGGGTGGAGAACCCTTATTGGCAGTTGTTTTGCGGGGAGGAGTATTTCCGGCATGAATTGCCGATCGACCCGAGTTTGATGACGAAGTGGCGCAACCGGTTAAAGAGCGAAGGGTTGGAGACGTTGCTTGCGGAGACGGTCCACGCGGGTTTGAAGACGAGGGTCTTGAAGCGCGCCAGCCTTCACCGTTTGAACGTGGACACGACGGTGCAGGAGAAGGCGGTGAGTTTTCCGACGGACGCCAAGTTGTATCACCGGATGCGAATGAATCTGGTCCGCGAAGCCAAAGCCTGCAATGTTGAGCTTCGCCAGTCGTACACGCGCAAATCGAAACAGTCGCTGCTGATGCAAAGCCGTTATGCCCATGCCCGGCAGATGAAACGTTCGCGGAGAGAAATCAGAAAACTGAAGACGTATCTGGGCCGGGTGACGCGGGATATCGAGCGCAAGGTTTCCGGGAACGTGGAGTTAAAAGATCGGTTCGCGCCTTTGTTGGAGATGGGACATCGCCTGCTCAAACAGAAACGGACGGACCGCGGCAAGCTGTACAGCCTGCACGCGCCGGAAGTGGAATGCATCTCGAAAGGCAAGGCGCATAAGAAGTACGAGTTTGGATGCAAGGTGAGTATCACGACAACCTCGAAGGATAATTTTGTGGTGGGCGCGCAAGCGTTTCACGGCAAC
>JBHHYO010000046.1:0-22318 GCA_046757665.1 Nitrospinales bacterium | reverse complement strand
GTATCGGTCTCCTTTATAGCCGCCAACAGCCTTGTCAAAATGATATCTCGGTACAAGTTTCAACAGTTCTGAAAATACCGTTCCAACTTGGGTCATGGCTTGATCCTCCAGTATGGATAACGTTTTTAACCGATCACATTATCTCATTGCTGAAAGGGTTAAGCCATGCCTCCTGTTTTTCCCCGGACACTACTGAAGCAGAATCAAAAGTTAAAATTGTCTAATCCGAAAGCGCAAAGATTCTACGACAAGTTTTTTGAATGGGGAAAATCCATCCATCGCACTGCCTTAGCGCATTAAGTTAGTCCTCCCTCCGCTAACTCAAACGTGCGGAAATAACATACGACGTTAATTGGAAAACCCGTCGGTACTTCCCCTGCGGGGTCAGAGTTCAAACGTCATCAGGTCTTCGGCGAGGAACAGTTCGCCGGAATATTCCTCGTGGCAGACTTTTCGCACTTCCTGCAAATCGCAGAGCGGGTAGAAATGGGTGAGGCACAGTTTTTTGCAGGCGGCCGCCTGCGCCAGCCGGCCCGCCAGCCGCGGGGTGAGGTGGCCGGCGCATTTCAGGTCATCGGGGAAAGAGCATTCGAGGATCATCAGGTCGGCGTCCCTGCCCAACTCCTCCATGCCGGCGCAGGAGTCCGTGTCGCCGGAGATGGCGACGGTGGCTCCGGACGCATCTTCCACGCGGTAACCCCGGCTGATTTCGATATGGTTCACCTTTTTGCTGGTCACGCGGAGGCCGACGTGGACGCGGGTTTCCTCGTCCTGCTCGATGATCTCGATGTTATAGGCGGTCGGCTCCAGCCAGCGCTTGAAGGCGGTCATCACTCCGTCAAAAAACTTTTTGAACCCCGGTCCGGCGATGATCGGCAGGTCCTTCGTGCGCGGGTCATTAGGGTAGCGCGAGCCGAATAAAAAAATAATCAGGTCGCACATGTGGTCGGGATGGTTGTGCGTGAAAAAAATGCGGTCGATGTCGTGATAGGTGATGCCGAGGCGCAACAACTGCCGCAGGTTGCCGTAACCGAAATCGAACAGGTTGTTTTGCCCCTCGCACTGCACCAGAACGCCCGCCGAGTTGCGCGTCAGCGAAGGCACCGCCGTGCCGGAACCGAGTATGGTGATCTTCATGATATGATTGAGCCGCGGTTTCCCGCCCGCCCGCCGGCTCGGCAAAATATGTTATAACAGAGCATTTTGACGAACCGTTAACATTTTCCCGGAAAGGAAAACATGATTCTTGTAACCGGAGCCGCCGGGTTTATCGGTTTTCATTTATGCGCCAGACTGCTGGAACGCGGCGACCGGGTCGTCGGCTTCGACAATTTCAACGACTATTACGACGTCCGCTTGAAAAGGGACCGGATCAAACAGATCGCCGGCCGGGCCGATTTCAGCTTCCGGGAGATGGACCTGTGCGACCGCGGGGCGTTACGGGAGCTGTTCGCCGAGTATCGCATCAGCCGCATCTGCCATCTGGCCGCCCAGGTCGGCGTCCGCTATTCGCTGATCAATCCCTTTGCCTACCAGAAATCCAACCTCGAAGGGTTTTTGAATATCATCGAATGCGCCCGGGAGCACAAGGTTGATAATTTTGTTTACGCTTCGTCGTCCTCCGTTTACGGCGACACCCGGGAAATCCCGTTTTCGGAAAAGGACCGGGCCGACACCCCCATTTCCTATTATGGCGTGACCAAGCGGTCGAACGAGCTCACCGCCTACACTTACAGCCGCCTTTACAACCTGCCGGTGACGGGGTTGAGGTTCTTCACCGTTTATGGCCCGTGGATGCGGCCGGACATGGCGTTGTTCATCTTCACTAAAAAAATCCTCGCCGGCGACCCCATCGACGTTTACGGCCACGGCAAGATGAAACGCAATTTCACCTACATCGACGACATCGTTCAAGGCGTCACCCTGGCGCTGGACCATCCCAAACCCTGCGCCATTTACAACATCGGCAGTGACCGCACCGAGGAGCTGGCAACCTACATCGAGGCGCTCGAGCGGTGCCTGGGCAAACAGGCCGTGCGCAACGACCTGCCGCAACAGCCGGGCGACATGACGGAAACCTGGGCGGACATTGAATCCATCAAAGCGGACTACGGTTATCGTCCCACGACCAACATCGAGTCCGGCGTCCGGCAATTCGTCGAATGGTACAAAACCTACTATGCGCCACGCGCCTGACCCGCGGCGTCGTACGTTTTGCGGATTCTATTCCATTAGAAAGCTATTAAACTTTTCATTTGGCAGGGATCCTTACGGGCACGATAATACGATCTCGAATTTCTTGATAAATGGGAATGCCAATCCTCTCGTCGACTTCCAAAGTAACCAAAAGCCCGTAGGGAATAAGAGTATCTTTTAATTTACCGGCATCCTCTCTACAGTTTACCTTTATAACTATGCTGTCGCCGTCAGAAAACACGCTCGCCTTTTTTCCAGCAAGGACTTCATGCTGAACGGTGCCTCGACGTACCGTTCTCCAGCCAGCATATTTTCGGTCAGTGTTTAACTCTTCTGTGGGAGGTTCAAACCAGAGAGCGGCCTGTCGATATTTTCCATGATTCTGGTTGAGGGGCGATAACCAACCAAGGGTTATAACGAGCTGACGCCACTCAGTCGTTCCAGACAAACTTGGAGGAAGAGGCAAGGTAAACTCATGTGCTTCCTCATTTCTCAGTTGTCCGAAACCCAGTAAGGTAGCTCTTTCTTCCGTGCATTGTTTTACACGGTTTATATCAGCAATCCCATACCCCAAATGACGGCTTGCGATGTCCTTAAAAAAGCCACTATTCGAGGGATTCTTAAGGCTTTTTGTCAAAACATTATAGGCTTCTCCCCAAAGGGCTCCATGCACCACCATCGCCTTAAGTAAAGGAGCTATACAATCTTCGGGAATTTTGTCTGGTTCGTTTTTCCGGATTTCGTCCAGCACTTCAAAACAGTGCGCCGATCCTCTTGAGGCAAGGGCGTTGGCGTTGCTTGTTCCGCGGGTGTAATGAACAAAAGACAGGTCTCCCGGTATCTTGCCGGGTGCCGCTACCTTTTGACCGGGAGATCGGTTTGAGTTGGCGGGCGTAAACCTTGCATTTGACGCATGGGAGCTATTAAAAAGTTGCCGTCCTCCCGGCATCAAAATATCTGGTTTTATCGAACGCCTAAACCCCAAACCCAACCCATTAATCAAACTGGGCATGTCGTTGGAATGAGGAAACTCAACCCGCATTCCAAAACCATTAGGAGAAGACCCGTCACAATGAGCGGCTCCCACGGTGACGCAATTAATTGATTCCGCCGGTGAAAGTATCCGCCTGTTTCTTACATCCGCCGATACCGCCTTGAGGATTTCGGTTTCCTTTTCATCATCAGGCAATTTTTCAAAATCATTTGCGGAGATTCCCAGTTCTATCGGTTGAGCTTGATTTCCGGCACTTACACAAACCAACACTTTATATTTCCAGGAAATCCAGTCGATCAACCTTGCCCAGGGACTTAAAAATCGGTTGAAAGGACGCGAAGGATCTCCAAGCGATAAGTTAATGACTCTTACTGAGGGAGCGGTTGCAGGTTGGTCTTTCTCTTCGCCTTCGAAAATTCGTTTTACGGCTCGATAAATCAAATCCACCAACAAAACGTCCTGAGGAATGCTTTCTTCTCTTGGAGGGTGAAAGTCAGACGGATTTGGTTTCATGACAGGCCGAACATAAATCCGTCGAGACAAAGGTCTTTCTTTTTCGTCGAGTTCACCGTGAACGATCAAGGAAGCCATCGTCGTTCCATGATTGAATTCGTTGGCTTGGTATGTAGAAGCCCAATCATCCGGATCATCTATTTTTAAACGTCCACCCAAAAGCTGATGGTTAACCAATGGCATCCCGTCTAACAAAGCGACTACGGGATCGCCTGTCGGTTTTTCCATTGAATCGGATTCGATGGAACAGGACTCTTTTTGTTCTTCCGGCTCGTCTTCCGGCGGGCTGACTTTACACTGGCCGACCGCTCGAAAAAACATGACTTGTTGGCATTTAACTAACCGCGCATTAGATGTTTGGATTATGGTTTGCGCTGATCCCGATGGAACTTCGGCTAAAATCGCGTGGTAATTAATGTCTTCAATAATTTTTGAAGCAATGATTGATCCTCCACTTTCAAGCAATAAGGCTTCCGTTACGCTTTGTGCCTGTTTTCTTTTTTCAATATCTGAGCGAAACCAAAGCTCTATTTCCAAAGGCAGGTTTTCTTCTTCTGCGTCTAACCGCTCTTTCCAATCTTCAAGCAAACCGGTTTCTTGTAACCTATCCTCAACATCCCAGCGTCGCAAATCATACAATTGAGTAAAAATATCTTCCCAAGTTTTTCGCCCGCGGCCAAGAGGTTTCCCTTTTTTAAATCGTTCCCATAAAGATAAAAGCTCATCCATAGCCCGTTGATTGGCCATGGCCAAAAAAAGCTGGCGTTTGATTTTCTTGTCCGGCTGTTTCTTCTCTTTCTTATTTATCTTGTAAAAGTATTCGTCCGGGTCAATTTCATCCGTTTCAACATCCGCCAGCCACTCCAATTTGGGAACATTTTTTACAGCTCGTAAAAAGTTCTCAATTGATCCCGCTGTTTCCAAAACCAGAACCTGTTCTGGGTCCATGCCAACAGGATGCTCTGTCAGCTCCGCCTGTTCCGCTTCAAAAGCTTTCCTTAAGGCGGTTAGTTTAGGCTCAACACGTCCGACTTGTTGAGAAACGCTTGGAAAATGATGTTCCCCGCCTCCTCCTCCACCGCGTCGCTTTTTTCTTTCAGCCAATCTGGGTTTAGGAAAGATAAGAAGGGGTTTTTTTGGCATATCCCAACGCCGAGGAAGTAGCTATTAATCTTTAACTGAATAACGGGCTTGCCACTGAGCAAGGCAGGAAGAAACGATTTTTTTTACATTCTGCTGTTCATGGGTGAGTGCATATCGACGAAGGATATCTGCACAAAATTCTTCCGCCTCGGCAAAGCTTATTCCAATCAATTTCTGAGCGAGTGTTTTTGGGGTATGTCCCAGAGGCTGGTCAAATTTTTTGGAGAATTTTTCAAACCAGGCTGAGAGTTGCTTAAAATCCGGTTGAGGTAATTCAATCCTCAATTGAAAACGTCTCCAAACAGCACGGTCTAAAAGTTCCGGATGATTGCTTGCGGTTATAACAATCACATAACTGGGAAGAGAGTCCATTTGAAGGAGCAAGGAGCTGACCACACGCTTGATTTCTCCGGTTTCATGGGTGTCGCCACGTTCTTTTCCGATTGTGTCAAACTCATCAAAGAAGAGGACGCAAGGGCGAGTTCGAACATAATCAAAAACTCGTTGCAAGCGCGCGGCGGTTTCACCGAGGAAACTTCCGATCAAGGTTTCATATCTGATCGAGATAAGGGGAATGGCCAAGGCTTCAGCGATAGCTTCCGCCAAACTGGTTTTTCCATTTCCCGGTGGGCCTGCCAGAAGGACTTTATGGCGAGGTTCAAGAGCATGGGCTCTAAGCAAGTCAGATCTTAATTGTTCTTCAATTAGTTCACGGCAAGCATTCTCTGCGGCATTGGGAAGTACCAAGTCTTCCATGCGTCGTGATGGGAAAATTTCGAGAAAAAGATTACGAGCAGGGTCGTCTTTATTATTTTTAAAACTATCCGAACCATTGGGTCTTAAATTTTCCCCTAGGCGTTCAGCCAAAACGTGGTGCTGTTTAGACCGTTCTTCTGCAATTACGGCTTCAACAGTCTTTTTGAAAGTGGAAGTATCGCCAGCACTACCGGAACGAACCAACTTTATAAGTAAATCTGCGCGTGCCATATTAAACTTGAATAAAAGGTTATGGGGCCATGGCTTTTAGTACCTCATTATGCCAAAAAAAGATTTTGAAATAAGCTTTTTTCCTCAATTTTCCTCTTTTTCTTGCCGACCCGCACCCGCCTGCATCACGGATTCCCGGCGCTTCTGAAAATGCCGAACGAACTGGTGTAGCCGTGCAGGTAAGTGGTTTTGCCGACGGGGCCGATTTCGCCGTTGCAGAAAAAACCGCCCAGCGGGATGTCACCCAGTTTTTCCAGGAACAGGTTCGAGTCGTGGTCGGGTTTTCCGTAAAGGTGTTGCCCGCGGCCCAGGCAGGAGAACAACAGCGCCCCCCGGGCGTCCCGGGCATTCTCCCCGGATGAATACTTGGAGAGCAACAGGCTCAAGTCCTCCGCGGACATCACCTTGTCGCGCAGGTGGAACTGCACCAGTTGGCCTTCGCGCAGATAGGCGCCGATGGAAATCGCCCCGGCTTCCCGGTCGGCGCCGATGATGTTGCGGATGAGGAAATCGCCCTGCTTCGGGTCGTCCGCCAGGGGGTCCATTTCGATCCCCAAAAACAGGGACGTATGGATGAGCCCGCGGTCGCGTTCATTCGCGTTGTCGATGAGGTCTTCCAGTACTTCAAAGGCGGTGCGGCCCTCCAGTTCCATGAGCAGGGTATTCCGGCATTTGCTGATCGTAAGAACCCGTCCGATGGGCCGGCAACCTTGCGCGACGATGGTGTCCACTTGAATATTGCCGCTGAGCGCCACTCCGACCAGCCCCTCGGCGTGAATCTCGTCACCCAGGTAAAGAGCGTTGCCGCCGCCGACGTTCGACCCGCTGGCCAGCCCGCCGACTTTCGTGCTGTCGGGGTAGGCGAAATCCAGCCCTTGCAGAAATTCCTCGCCGCGAAAGGAAAAGGGGTCGGCCAGCATGATGAAATCCGGATGGGTTTCCGCCTTGACTCCCAGCCAGTCCCGCCAAACCCCCGGCGCGGTGTCCTGGTCCGGCAGGTTCACGGCGTCGGAATAAAACGGCTGGATATCGGCTCCAGGCAAATGCGCGCAGGTCATGCTGAAAGCCGCCCGTTGCTCTACCTCGCGGCCGCCGCCGATGATGCCGCCGCCGGAACAGCCGATCAGCACTCCCGGATTCATCCGCTCGCGGATCAACGCCGGGATGCGCGGATAATCGCCGCGAAACTGGGGGGAGACGAAGATCACGGTCAGGTGGACCTCCCGGCCGCCCAGTTGCTCCAGGACGGCCGCGCTGGTTTCTTCAATGCAGGAATCGATGGTGTCGCCGGTGGAAAGTTTGGAAGCCCATTTCATAATTGTCTCCTTTTCGCCGCCGCGGTGTTTCAAGACGCGCCGCCGGACGTCAGTCAGATTTGTTTGCAACCGGCAAGGGCGGACTCCGCCGCCCGCGTGCCGTTCAGAATGCAGTCCGGCAAGCCGATACCGGTGTAGGCGCTACCGGCAAGATACAGGCCGGGGTGGTTTTGCAACTCCCGCCCCACCTTGCCGATCAGCGTTTCGTGTCCCACATGATACTGCACATTGGCTTTTCGATTGCCGTACACCCGGCAGAAAACCGGTTTCTGGCGGATGCCCATAATGTCCCGTAAATCGTCCTGGACGAGCGCCGCGATGGATTCGGCGTTCCGCTCCGCCAGTTCTTCGCGCAATGCGCCGCCGACGAAACAGCGTAACAGAACAAAGTCGCTGGGTGCGCGTTGCGGGAACTTGGTCGAAGTCCACGTGCAAGCCATGATGCTTCGTTTTTCCGCCGTGGGCACCACAAACCCGAAGCCGTTGAGCGGATGCGAAAACCCGTCCTTCCGGTAAGCCAGGGTGATCGTTGCCGTGGAGACGTAATGGATCTGGCTCAATAGTTTCGTTATTTGCGGCGCGGTGTCGCGGAGCAATTGCGCGGCGATATTGGCCGGTGGCGCGAGAATCACCACGTCCGCTTCCAGGTCGCCGCCATCGGCAAGCATCACCCGCCAGCCGCGCCCTTCACCGTTTGCATTGCGCATCACGGCGTCCACCTTCACCGCCGTGCGGAACGAAACCGCCGGCGACTTTTCGACAAGCGTTTCCACCATTTCCCCCAAACCGTTTTTCAATGTCATGAACAGGGAATAGGAATTGGTTTTAACCGGAGCCATCCGTTTCCGGGCCAGCATTCCGAGGATCAGCGAACGGTGTTTTTGCTCCGTCTGGAAGAACATGGGGAAGGTGGCCTTGATGCTCATCTTCTCCGGATCGGCGGCATAGATTCCCGCCAGCATCGGCTCGGCCATTTTTTTCAGGCACTCCTCGCCCAGGCGGCGGCGGGTAAAAGAAGCCAGGCTTTCATCGGAATCGTCGGCTTTTTTGGGAGCCAGCAAGTCCATGCCCATGCGAAGCTTGCCCGCCAGACTGAACAACGGGCTTGTTATGAATGGCAGAAACCGGGTGGGGATCATCAAACTCAGGCCGTCGGGCATGGGGCACAGCTTTTTGCCCGTGTAAACGTAGGTAGACGTTTGATCCGGGTTGGTGCCGACCAGCCGGTCGCCGATGCCGAGTTGCTTGCACAGCTCGATGGCCCACGGTTTTTGCGAAATAAAGGAATCGGGGCCGCCCTCGACGATAAAGCCGTCGAATCGTTCCGTGCGGATTTTGCCGCCGAGCCGGTTCGCGCCTTCCAGCAGGACGCACTCGATGGACGCTTGGCTTTCGTCGATTTCCCGCTGAATCCGATACGCCGCCGCCAGTCCGGCGATGCCGCCGCCGATGATCACGATTTTCTTCATGCAGACATTATAACAGCAGACCGCCGTAAATGAAAAAGCCGAGGAGATTCAAACGCGGAGAGTCAAACGGCGCTCTATTTTCTCAAGAGACGTTGGGTTGGAATAAACCTTGACGTTGCGCGGCGTGGATCAGGGGGCGGAGGAATATCGCTCGCCTTTTTTCAAATCGGGAAGGGAAAATAAACTCACCACAGGGTTTGGACCATTGGCGATTGAGACAATTTTTTGTCTTTTGTGATCAGGAGCGTTTCCGAATCCGGCAAGTCTGAAAACAATCGTGCGGTTGCCGCAATGATCCCATCGTGAATTTCAAGATTTTCCGGGATTTTTTCCACAATATTTAGATCCACGGGGTAGATCAGGCATGTGGGGGTCGTTTTCGATAAATTCCAGGATATGTTCAAATTTGGGTTGAAAGCGGTTTTTGTTTGCGAGAAATTTTAATTCGGCCAGGACAATGACTGAAATAACCTTTTTCGAATTGGAATCGAGGATGGCATCTTTTGCTTTTTGGGAAAGTGTCGGATTGTTTTCAATAAACCACACGAGCGTATGGGTGTCGAGAATATGATACTTCATTCAGGGGGCGGGTCGCGGTTGGATTTGGATGGATTCCAACTCGTCCATACTTGTGTCGGTTTTCCAGGTACCGCACAAATCGTTTATCGATTTGTTTTCGCCGGATTTCGGTTGGTGTTCCTTTAATGCTTTTTTAACGAACACCAACTCCTGTTCTATGGAATCCAATTTTGCTTTAATGGATGACGTATTCATGATTTCCTCCATGGATATAGCTTAAATATCCCATAGAACCAAAATAGTTTCAATACGTTTACCGTATTTCCATTCAAAGGCGCGCTGTTGAGATGCGTGTCTTCGCGGATCAGGGGGACGGGGGTTTTACGCTTTTTTTTTCGGCGGGGTGATTTTGAAGTTGATCAGTCCGGCGGCGGCGGCGGGGTCGAGCCGGATGGATTTTTTCAATTCCGCCTCGGCTTCCGCAAACCGTTCCTGGGCCAGGTAGACGCGGCCCAGGTTTTTGTGGGCTTTGGCGTTGTTGGGTTGCAGTCCGGCGGCCCGCTGGTATTCCGTTTCCGCCGGGCCGTACTGTTTTTGCTCAAAATATAAATCGCCCAAAAGGTTATAGATTGTGGTGCTTCCGGAATCCAGTTTCAAGGCCTCTCTATAGGCCGCTTCCGCTTCCTTGTACCGGCGTTGCTTGAAGCAGATGTTTCCGAAAATCATGTGGGGCAGTGGCTGGCTCGGATTCTGTTCAATGGCCTCGATGACTTGTTCCCGCGCCTTGCCGAACTGTTGCCGGTCATAATGCGTCAAGGCCAGGTTGATGCGGTAAGCCACCTTGGAGCCGTTCAGCCGGATGGCTTCCCGGAAGGCCTCTTCCGCCTCGTCGTAGAGCTTTTGGGTGAGATAAACCTTGCCCAGGTCGTTGTGGTAATCGGGATTTGGCGGGTCGAACCGAATCGCCTCCTGAAGTTTTTTTTCCGCATCCTCGAATTTGCCTTGCTCGAAGTAGACCATGCCCAGGTTGTACAGGGGGCCGTGGCAGTTGGGGTCGAGACCGAGGGCGCGGTCGAAATTGCGGACCGCCAGGGACTTGACGCCCAGGACCTTGAACACCGTACCCAGCCGGTTCCGCAGGCTGGAAGCCACCCGGTCGTCGCCAGGGTGCAGGTGCAGTCCGGCAAAGGCGTACTCCAGGGCTTGCTCGTGCTCGCCGGTGCGGTAGGCGTCTGTTGCCAGGACCAGGTAATCTTCCGGTGAGCGTTGCTCGTCGGGCCGGGTCTCCGCGGCTTCGATCGGCGGTGCGATTTTCTCCAAGGCCGACGGGTGGTAATTGTCTTTCACCAGATCCAGCACCTCCTGCCGCTCCTCCTCCGACGGGCGGTATCGTTTGCCGACCATGAATCGCCTCAACAGTTTCCTGAAATATTTTCTCCGCATAGCGGGTTGTTTCTCCTTGGCGCCGCGCCTCTCAAAGAATTCGGCACACTAACTTTTCTTTAATAAGGCGCGAAAATGATCCGAAGTTTGCCGGATTTTCAAAGTTTAGCTTTTCTTGGCATTTTTTTCAACATCGGCTGTCAACCCGTGGTGAACGGATTTTTCACACGTTTCACCGGTTTGCCGGCGGAATAGGCCTGGTTGACGAAATTTTCGCCGAAGTAATAAAACAAGTCGCGGTAATCGCCGGTTGTGAGTGCCAGGAAATCGGCGCGTTCGCCGGGCAACAGTCCGCCGAAATCCTGCCCGCCGTTCAAGGCCCGGGCCGACCCGCGGGTCGCGGCCGCCAGCGCCTGGTCGGGGGTCAGGCGATACAGGGAGGCGGCGAGGTAAAGTACGGTTTGCATATTGTAAGATGGACAGCTTCCCGGGTTGCAATCCGTAGCCAGGGCGATGGGTACGCCCGCATCCAGCATGGTGTGGGCCAGCGGAAGTTTGCCGCCGCCGAGAAAAAACGTGACGCCGGGCATGAGGACGGCCACGGCGCCACTGAGTTTCATGGCGCGGATGTCGGTGGGGTTGGCGTGTTCCAGATGATCGCAGGATAATGCCCCCAGCCGGGCCGCTTCAAAACAGCCTCCCTGGCGGGACAGCTCCTCCACGTGCGCCCGCAGATGGAATCCCAGTAACTTTGCCTGGAGAAACAGCCGCCGCAAATCGGCGGCGGAAAACACATCGCGTTCGCAGAAGATGTCCACGGCATCCGCCAGCCCGCAGAATTGCCGCAGGTTGGCGATGACATCGTTAAGGTATTCGTACTTGTCGCGTTCCCGCGGCACGGCGTGCGCCCCCAGGTAGGTCAAGGCGAGAGGGACCTTGAACCGGTCGCGCAACCGCCGGCCCACACGGAGCATTTTCATTTCCGTTTCCAGGTTGAGGCCGTAACCCGACTTGATTTCAAACGCCGTGGTGCCGAGGGTCATCATGCGTTCCATGCGTTTTTCCGCCGCCCGGAACAGCGCCGGCTCGGAAGCTTTGCGGGTGGCCTCCACGGTGGCGTGGATGCCGCCGCCGCTTTTAAGAATTTCCATATAGGAGTCGCCCCGGGCGCGCGCCTCCATTTCTTCCTTGCGCTGGCCCGCATGGATCAGGTGCGTGTGACAATCCACCAGGCCCGGGATAACCGACGTGCCGTTCAGGTCAACGATTTTCGAATAGTCCGACGCTGTGACCGCCGAATCGCGAATGATTTTTTTCACCCGGCCATTATGAACGACCAGCGCGCACCGGTTGCGTATTTTCAATTTTGAGTTTTTATCGACCTGGATCAACTCGCCGATATTTCTGAAACAGGTTCGGTTGGTCGTCATTGGGGAATCCGGACGCCTCTTTTTGTTGCGATGGTTTTGGCTTTTTCGTAGCCTGCGTCGGCGTGGCGGGCGACGCCCAACCCGGGGTCGTTGGTCAGGACGCGGTCCAGGCGGGCCTGTTTTTTGCGTGTGCCGTCGGCGACGATGACCATGCCGGCATGGAGGGAGTTGCCGATGCCGACGCCGCCGCCGTGATGGAAGCTGACCCAGCTGGCGCCTGAAATGCCGTTGAGGATGAAATTCAACAAGGGCCAATCGGCCACGGCGTCGCTACCGTCGCGCATGGCTTCCGTTTCGCGGTTGGGAGAGGCGACACTGCCGCAGTCGAGGTGGTCGCGGCCGATCACCACGGGCGCTGTCACCCGGCCGGTTTTTACCATGCGGTTGATCGCCGTGCCCAGGCGGGTGCGTTCGCCGTAGCCCAGCCAGCAGACCCGCGTGGGCAAGCCCAGAACGGGCACCTGCAAGCGGGCTTTTTCGATCCACCGCTTCAGGGCCGGTTTTTCGGGAAACGTGTCGATCACCGCCTGGTCGATGGCCCACAGGTCCTTTTTCCTTCCGGACAGAACCGCCCAGCGGAACGGCCCCTGGCCCTCGCAAAACAGGGGGCGGATGTAAGCCGGGACAAACCCCGGATAGATAAAGGCTCCGTCGGCGCGGCGCACGGCCAGGCCGCCGCTTTCCGCTTGCCCGCGCAGGTTGTTGCCGTAATCGAAAACCACCGCGCCGCGGTTTTGCAGGTCGATCAGGGCGCGGGTATGTTCGACTATGGTTGCCTGGGAGCGTTTCCGGTACTCCACCGGGTCCTTGGCGCGCAGGGTCATGAGCGACGAATAACTGCCGCCTTCGGGAACGTAATCCATGAGGTTGTGGGCGGGCGTTTGGTCGGTAGCGATATCGGGTATCCTGCCTCGTTGCAGGAGGAGCTTGGCTGTGGTGGCGCCGTTGGCCACCAGCCCGACGCTCACCGGCCGGCCGGCGGACAATGCGTCGTCGATCCAGGCCAGCGCCCGGTTGAGGGAACCGGTTACGCGGTCCAAATAGCCCTCGGCCACCATGCGTTTTGCCTGGCGGGAGTTGACCTCGGCACAGAGGATACAGGCTTCGTTCATGGTGCCCGCCAGAGGTTGCGCGCCGCCCATGGCGCCCAGCCCGGAGGTAAAAATCCATTTCCCGGCCAGGCTGGTAGCGCCGAAATCCTGTTTCGCGCACGCGCCAAACGTTTCATAGGTCCCTTGCAGAATGCCCTGCGTGCCGATGTAAATCCAGCTTCCGGCGGTCATCTGGCCGTACATGATCAATCCGGCCCGGTCGAGAGCGTCGAAATGCTCCTGGGTGGCGTAGGCGGGGACCAGGTTGGAATTGGCGATCACCACCCGGGGCGCCTCGGGGTGCGTTTGGGCGATATAGACGGGTTTGCCGGATTGCACGCAAAGCGTTTGGTCGGTTTGCAGTCGTTTGAGCGCGGTGACGATGCGATGATATTCCTTCCAGTTCCGGGCGGCGCGGCCACTGCCTCCGTAGACGATCAACTGTTGCCAATTGAGCGCCACCCGTTCGTCGAGGTTGTTTTGCAACATACGCAAGGCGGCTTCGGTGTCCCAGTCACAACATCGAAGCGTGCGGCCGGTTGCGGCACGCGGCGATTTTTTCGGACACAGTTCCATGGCCATCGGCCGCAAGGGGGAGGCGGTTCGCGGGTTTTTTCGGGGTGGTTTTTTGCTGGAACGCAATGCAACGATTGTCATGTCCTTGCCGCTCTGGAAGCGGCTCCCAGACAAAAATAATAAAAAATCCCCGCCGCCAGCCGTCCGGTGCGGTATTCCTCAACTTCCGGATTATATTCGGAAAGGTCGAACAAATCCACTTGCGGGTGCGAGCCTGCAATGTACGCAATGGTCAAGGCCTCTCTGGCGGACAGGCCGACGATTCCCGGGCAGGAAACGCCCGGCGCGTCGGCCCCGCAAATGGCGTCGAGGTCGAAGCTGACGAAGATGGATGGGCACCGCCAGGCCAGTTTGCCGAGATATTCCCGGAACGCGCTCATGCAGTCGCCGCGCCGGGCCTCGTCCAGCCAAAGGATGCGGCCGTTTTTGGCGCGAACGTAATCGGCGTGCTCCTGGTTGCACTGGCTTCCCTGGGAGGCGAATTCGACAAAATTTCGTCCGTCGAACCGGTCATCCTCCAGCAACAGGCGGAAGGGCGAGCCGCTGTGCGCCCGGCCCTGTTTCAGGGGCCGCACGTCCAGGTGCGCGTCGATATTGATCACCCCCACGGGTTGTTCCGGATTTTGATTTAACAAGGCGGCGGCGTTGGGATAGGACTGGTCGTTGCCGCCCCCCACCACGAAGGGAATGCCGCCGTCTGCAAGAATGGTTTCCGCGTGCCGGGTGAGGTTTGCGTGCGCCTCCTCCAGCGCGCCGTCGGTTGGGATATCGCCTGCGTCGGCAAGGGCGATATGCGTCAGGTCGATGTTCATTTGCGGATTACACACTGTGCCGAACCGGTGGATATGATACCGAAACCGTTGCGGCCCCGACCGGGCGCCGACCCGGCCGCCGTTGATCTCCACCCCCTCGTCATGCGGGAACCCCAAAAGCACGATATCGCCCTTTGTCCCCGGCCGGATTATGTCGCGTTTGTCGGCCATGGTTCCTTTATAGAGCCTTGTGACGGATTTGTAAATACGATGTTCCTCAAATGGCCTTCATTCCCGGGTCGAAATTGCGCGGGATGCCACGGAACGGGATATGACTTGAGGCGGAAATCGGTTTTTGCTATATTTGAAATCATAGACTCTAAGAATAAACATTTATCGGGAGACCGACCCATGTCCACATCCATAGATGCGCTTAAAGTTGCGGTCGAGTTGGAAAAGATGATCCGCGGCAAATATCAGGACGCCATTGACCATGCCGTTCATAACGAAACCCGGGAAACGTTGAAAAAATTTGTTGCCGATAAAGATCAGCAAATCGATTCCCTGCACTGGATCATCATGGCCGAAGCCGGCAAGCTGGAACAGGCAGACGTGCCAAGCGAACCGCCCGCCCAGGAAAACGGCGCCACCCGGCTGGCCGCGGGCAAGTGTCCTTTTTCCTCTGCCGAGCTGGCCAAGATGGGGTTCCCCGTCGGCGAGGGCAAACCGCATCCGTGAAAATACGTCCGGCAAGGTCCGCGGTTCATCCGTGGACGGTATTGAATCCTGTTTGTTGTCATGTTGAAGGCAAACCCCATCCTATGACAGGAAGGTTTTCGCTATGAAAGAAAAAATTCCCATTTCCGGACCGCAATGGGAAAAAAATCTGCAGGAGGCCGTTTCTCTGATACAAAACCATGAAACGTTCTTTTTCTCGGCGGATTTGGATCCCGACTCCGTTGGGTCGATGTTGTCCCTCTCCCTGTATTTGCGGCTGTTGGGGAAAAAAGTTTACATGGTGCTTGCCGAGGGGTTGGGGCAAGGCCTGGACTTTATGCACAAAATTATTGAATTCAATTCCATCAACGTGATTCCCTCGGAGCAGGATATCGTATCCATCAAGGACAAAGTGGACCTGGTGATTTTTTTCGACACGGCCAACACCAAGCTGGTGCCCTTTTACTCCGCCATTTGCAAACATCTTCTCTCCCGGAATGTGCCGGTCATCGAAATCGACCATCATTTTGGAGCGGACAGCGAAGAGATGACCGAATATGGAATCAAGCTGTTTCGCCGGGCAAATGCCAACACGGAAATTGTCGCCGAATTGCTGGCCAGCCTGGAGAAAACAAATCCGGATTTTCCCAACCCGTTTCATCAGCGGAACATCCTGCTCGCCCTGATCACCGGATTGCTGGGCGACACCCTGGGCGGCAAGGTGGTTCCCTTGAAAGAGGATTATACGTACTGGATGGAAACGTTGGGAGACACTTTCAGCAGTATGACCCACGGGGACAAGGCCGATGACGACAAGCCCTCCGGCGACAAAAAAATCCATTTTTCCTCGAGCGGGCAGATTTTTAATTACATGAACCGGCTGGACGATGAAAAACAGCAATGCATCAACCTCTTTACTCAAAAGCTTGATACGAGAGGCGGGGTCGCTTGCCTGAACCTGCTGGATTCGACGTATGCCCAGGTCAAGGATGTCTGCCGGCCCTTCGACTCCGAATGGTTTTCCGAGGTCCGCTTGTTTCTTGTGAACATGGTTCCCGAGCAGGCGGGCAAGGTGGGGATTATTTATTTTAACGGCAAAAATGCCGGCGGAGAAGATTGCATTTTTATCAAGCTGAGGCGCGCCGTGAATTACGCCGGTTTCGACCTGCGCGAGACGGAACAGGAAATTCGGCGAGTCTTTCCCGGAGACAGTTACATGGGCGGCGGCGGGCATCCCGGCGCCGTTTCCTTTCGCATCCATCCCATGGATGAGGCCCAGGTGGTGGCTGGAATCCGGCAGGTCCGCGATTTCGTGGAAAACAATCTCACTTGAAATCCGCTTCCCGGCCGGCGCGCCACACAATGACCGGCGGAAAAATTCAGCCCCCCCAAAAAAAATGAAATCATCCGCCCCGGCGAACAAGGAACCCAAAAAAATCCTCCTGGTGAAACTGGGGGCCGTGGGGGATTTGGTCATCGCCTCGGCTTTCTTCGATTCCCTGAGAAAACATTTCCGGCAAGCCCAGATCGTTCTGCTGACGGGCAAGGCCTGCCGCCAGGTCGAGGAAAACAACCCGTGCCTCGACCGTTTGATTCTGGCCGACGACGCGGCCCTTTTCAAAGGGAAACCGTGGTCGCGTCTGCCGGAGGTTTTGCGGATCGTACGGCTCCTGCGAAGGGAGCATTTTGACCTGGTTTTTGTTTTGCACCGGGCGTGGCCCTTCAACCTGCTGGTGGCGTTGTGCGGGATTCCCCGGCGCGTGGGATTCGCCCGCGGCAGGGAAGGCGTTCTGCTGACTCACCGGGTGATCCCCCAGCCCGCCCGCAACGAGCGGGAAACCTACCTGGACCTCCTCCGGGCGCTGGGCGTTTCCGTCCGTTACGAAGGTTGCTTTTATTACTTGTCGCGGCGGGAAGACGAGTTTCTTGCCGATTTTCTGGAACGGCGCCAAATTCGTGAGGCAGACCCTCTGATCGCCATTGCGCCGGGCGGAGGAAAAAACGTAAAGAGTTTTATGCCGTCGCGCCGTTGGCCGGCGGAAAACTATGTGCAATTGATTCGCAACATCCAGAAAGAATTTCCTTGCCGCGTCCTCCTGGTCGGCGGGCCGGACGACCGGGACGTCGTCGCGCGCATCCGGGCGGCGCATCCGCAATGCCTGGATACGACCGACCTGTCTTTTGGGGAAATGGCCTCGGTGTTTCGCCGTTGCCGGTTGTTTATCGGCAACAACAGCGGGCCGCTTCATATTGCCTCGGCCATGGGCGTTCCCACGCTGTCCTTCAACGGACCCATCGATCCCAGGGAGTGGGTGCCGCCGGAGCCGCGGAACGCGGTCCTTTACAAACCGGTGGAATGTTCCCCCTGCTACGACCAGGGCCGGTTCCCCGAATGCAGTCACCTGAAATGCCTCACCTCCATTACCGTGGAGGAGGCTTGGGAAATGGTGGCGATGCAGTTGGAACATGGTTTCAAGAATGCCTGAGCGCCGGCGCGGCGGTCAATGGTAGTCCACCACCAGTTTGAATATCTCCCGCAAACAGCGGCCGCGCTCTTCCACCCGCGAATCCGCTCCCCGCTTGAAAAGGCTGACGACCCACCATCCCAGATAATTCACGCAAAGTTTGCAGTACAAGTAGATTCGCAGTTTGAGCAATCCCGATTTTCCATAGTGTTTTTTGTAAAAGTACAACTGGCTTTTCCGGTATTCGACCAGGGCGCGGTAACTGTTGGTCGCCGTGCTCCCGCCGCCGTGATGGACGATTTGCGCCCTGGGGGTGTAAACGATTTTCCATCCCAGTTGTTTGATGCGGATACTTAAATCCACTTCCTCCATGTACATGAAGTAATTTTCGTCCATCAAATCCGCGTCCAGAATAGCCTGCCGCCGCAAAAGCATACAGGCTCCCTTGACCCATGCCACCTCTTTTTCTCCGGCATGGGTCCAATTGAGGAACTTGCCGACCAGGGAGTTTTTGTGTTTCTCGTAAAGGTTGATGAAATACTTGCGCCCGAATTCATTGACAAAACCGGTCACCCTGCCGAACGACTGTTGCAGGCTTCGGTCGGTGTTCAACAATTTACAGCCCAGCAGACCGATGCCCGGCGATTTTTCCATGATGGATATCATGGTCTCCAGGGCATGGGGCAACAGCACCGTGTCGTTGTTCAACAGCAGGATATACGGGCTTCTGGAAATTTTGATTCCCTGGTTGCACGCCCGGGAAAATCCGCAGTTGATCTTGTTGGGAATCAGGATCACTTCCGGAAAGACCTTGCGGATAAATTCAACGCTACCGTCAACGGAGCGGTTGTCGATGACGATGATTTCGCATTGCAGGTTGGCGGCGGTTTCCCGGATCGAGTAAAGGCAATCCCGCAGGTAATCCTTGGAATTGTAATTGACAATGACGATGGACAGCGTTGTGGATGGTTCAACCATGGATCGGGAAAATGGTTCAGGGTTGTCCGCGGCCCAGGAGACCGCGCAGGATTGCCATATCATGCTGATTGAAAGTTTGGAGGGCCGCCAATGTTCCAATATAAACCGCCGCACCCAGAGGGATCAGGCCGGCCGGCGGCAGGGCGGAGCAGAACCAGAGGATCAGCGCCATGCCCGCGGCGCTTGCTGACGGACGCCAAACCAAGGATAGAATGCCTATGGGTGCAAACGTTTGGCTGATCGTTTTGTAGTATACACCAAACACGAAAAGTTCTGTCAAGCAAGTGGCGACGGCGGCGCCGTCAAGTCCCCATCGCGGAATGAGAAGGAAGTTGAAGATGATGTTGAACAGCGCGCCGAGACCGACGACCCGGAAGATTTTCCGCGTCCGGTCCGCGGCGACCAGAAGGTAGGACGCGATGTCGCTCAGGCACAAAAACGGGATGGCCAGCGCCAGGAGCCGCAGGGCGTTTCCGGAGGGCTCATAGGACTCTCCGTAAAACAGGATGGCGAGGCGGGGAGCCAGCAGGGCCATACCCGCGGCGGCAGGCAGGCCGATCATCAGCAGATAGCGCGCGGCTTCCCGCCAGATGCGCTGGAACCGGGCACTGCTTTCGGCGTACGTCCGCGACAAAAGCGGGAAGAGGGCGCCGCGAACGCCGGCAATCAACAAAACCACGCCCTCGACCAGCTTGAACGCCGCCGAGTACCATCCCGTTTCCGAGTCTCCCCGAAGGTAGTACAGCATCACCGAATCGATGCGGAAGTAAATGTAGGAGAACAAAATCACTCCGCCGATGGGCAGTGAACTCCAGAAAATTTCCTTGACCTGGTTCCATTGCCATCTCCAGGGCTGGAGGCCGTATCGTATCCGCATCTGCCGGCGGACGAGGCCGAGGTTGATGCACGCCGCGGTCAGGAAGGTCAGCGAAAACACCGTGACCCGGTATCCCATCAGCAAGGCGGCCAGACCCAAAATGAAAAACAAACAGCGTTGCACCATCATCAAAATGGAGACCAGGGACATTTGCTCGCGCGCCCGGAACACGGCGATATAAACATCGGCATAACCGTTGACCAGCAAGGCAACGCCGATGCTCCACACCACCAGCCGGGAGGTCGGGTCCATCGCCGTCGCCAGGGGAAACCCGAAAAGAACCGCCAGGGCGATCAGCGACAGCCCACTCTTGAGGGCAAGCGCGTTGCCCAGGTCATCGCCGATGCGGTCGGGCCGGCGGGCGATTTCCCGGGTCAGCAGGTGGTTGATGCCGGAGTCGGCAAGGATCATCAGGATGCTGGTGGCGGCGAAGGCGAACGCAAAAACGCCGAATCCCTTTTCTCCCAGATAGCGCGCCGCCGCGATTTGCACGGCCAGCGCCAGGAGCTTGGAAACCATCTCCGCCGTCACAAGCCAGACGGAATTTTTCACAACCCGGATGTTTGTATCGAGGCTCATCAGTGGTTTGAGGTTGGCGGCGGAGCCGGGCCGGGCGCTACAGCGCTTCCTTGCGGCGTGTTGGGAGCGGCGGGGCCAGCCGCGCCTTTTTCAAATAGAGTAGCTCCATGGCGTTGATTTGCAGACCTTTCACATAGGACTTCACGAGCAGGTTTTGCGGCGCGACAAATAACGAGACTATCGGCGCGTCGGTCTCGGTCAGTATGGTCTGCGCCTCGTCGTAGATGGCTTGTCTTTTTTTCGGGTCCCGCTCGGCCGCGCCCCGGGCCACCAGTTCATCGTAACGGGGATTACTCCATCCCAGGTGGTTGTTGCCGCTGGTGGAAACGAACAGGTTCATGAAGTTGTCGGGGTCGGGAAAATCCGCGCCCCATCCCAGGCGGAAAATTTGCGGCGCGTCGGTTTTCAAGCGGCTCAGAAACACTTTCCATTCCTGGCTTTCCAGTTCGACATTCACATTGAGATTTTTTTTCCATTGCGCCTGGAGGAATTCGGCGACCAGCCGGTTGGTCTGGTCGGTGTTGTACGCCGCGGTGACCGGCGGAAAGCCCCGGCCGCCGGGGTAGCCCGCCCGGGCCAGCAGGGCGCGCGCTTTTTCGGGGTCGAACCTGGGACCGATGTCGGGGTTGAACCCGAACATTCCCTTGGGAATCCAGGACGCAATGGGAATTTCGCCGCCCTGCAAAATAACGGGAATGCGCGACCGGTCGATGGCGTGAGCAAACGCCCGCCGCACCAGCGCGCGGTCGAACGGCGGTTTGTGAACGTTGAACCCGTAATAATAGCCGCGCAATATGGATGAGGTCCTGTACTCGGAATCATTTTTATAATGGGGAATCGCCACCGGCGGCAGTTCGACCATGTCCAGTTCACCGGTCTCGTAAAGGGCGAGGGCCGTGGTGGCTTCCTCCACCACGTAGGCCACCACCCGGTCCACCCCGGGCCGCCCGCCGTAATAGCCGGGGTTGGCCCGCAGGACGATTTTGTATTCGTGCCGCCATTCGCCGAGCGTGAAGGGGCCGTTGGTTACCATGTGTTCGGGGTCCGTCCAGTGGTCGCCGTATCGCGTGATGATATCCTTCCTCTGGGGAAAGGTCACCATGAAGGTGGTGATGCTGGGAAAATAAATGACGGGCCGTTTCAGCTTGACTTGCAAAATGTCGGGAGCGAGCGCCCGCACCCCGACCCGGCCCGGGTCCTTGATTTTTCCGGAATTGTATTCGTAGGCGTTTTCAATATCAAACAGGAAGTACGCATACTCCGCGGCGGTGGCGGGGTTGAGCAGGCGTTTCCAGGAATACTCGAAGTCCTCGGCGGTCACCGGCCGGCCGTCGGTCCAGAACACATCGTCCCGCAGGTAATAGGTGATCAGGGTTCCATCCGCGGAAAACTCCCATCGCCGGGCGATGGCCGGGACCGGTTCCAGGTGGGTGTTGTACTGAGTCAAGCCCTCCATAATGTTGGTGAGGATATCAAAGGACACGTTGTCGGTGGCCAGGGACCAGTCCAGGGTCGGGGGCTCCGCGGTGACGGTCATGCGGAAAACGCGCTCGCTATCGGAGGCCGACAACCCGCCCGAACAGGACAACAAAACTCCGGCGAAAAGAACCGGCAATATCCAACGCACCAGATTCCGGCTCGATTGTTCTGTGTCCCGTAACATTATTTCGGAAATATTGCTACTTGATGTCTGTAGACTTAAAGGATTCATTGCCCCCAATATTAATGTAAAAATTCATTGGAAATGGAACAATAGAAAATGAGAAAACCTGGAGCTACTTTACGAAATATTCTAGCAGACAATATTCGGAATTACCGGAACCATAAAGGACTGTCCCAGGAAGAACTGGCCGATATTTGTGGACTTCATCGAACTTATGTAGGCTCGGTCGAACGCTCCGAAAGGAACGTTACGTTAAGTACTTTGGAAGTCTTTGCTAAAGCCCTCAGCGCATCTGTTCCCGACCTTCTTACCAGAAAGAAAAGGGTACATGGCAAGTAGCCCAAAAAATTTCCGCCGGTTTGTCCGTGCCATTTCTAAAAGTGGGATTTCTATTTATGATCCTGTTGAAGTCGATGACCCAAAACTGTGGATACCCACACCCGCACTTGAAGCCTTGCTCAATACCGGACTCAAGGGGCTATCTCTGGGCGGCATGTCCATTCGCACCCGGTCCAAGGTTGCCAAGGAACACGTTTGCCGCACACTTGGTTATCCTATACCAAAAGCCTTTAAAAAAACACAGCCTAGATTTCCGGGACAGTTGCTCGACACGTATGTTCAAAAAAGCAATAATCTGCAAATTTGGAATGAGGAAATCAAACTGACCCGC
>JBHHYO010000045.1:0-22455 GCA_046757665.1 Nitrospinales bacterium | reverse complement strand
CTGAATAAATGAGATACGCCACCGACATGGCCACGGCAATCCCCGGCAACAGATATTTCCGCAGGTCCTCTGCGCGAAAGCTTCTGGAAACATCCTGCCGGCGGGGAAGACTGAACGCCGGCGGTGCAAAGTCAACCGCCACTCTGGTTCGCAACGCTTTTTTAAGGCTGTCGGCGATCAGGCTCATGGTCGAACTTCCCCGCCTGCCTGGTATACGGACAACAGGATCGCTTCCCGCCCGGATTGTTTCAATAACGCGAGGCGCGTCTTGGCCGATTCGATATTCTGGAACGGGCCAACGTACACCACGAACCAGGTGTGGCCGGAGGATTCGATCTTTTTCCAATAAGCGGCATAACCTTCATCACGCAGTTGGCGAACTTTTTTTTCCGCAAGGTTCTGCTGGCTGAGGGCGTAAACCTGGATACGGTAATCGCCGGCGGATTCGGTTTGTGCCGCCACGGTTGCCGCGACAGGCGGTTGTTGCGCGGGCGCTGGAGCGGTGTCGGGAGTTTTGAGGCGCGGCGAGAGGTCTGCCGTTTTGCCGCCCATCATGAAAAAGGCCAGGCCGGCGAGAAAAAATAAAATGGAAGCCGCCAGGGACAAGCGGTCCATGAAAACCCGGCGAAGCCAACCGCCCGTCTCATCGCTGTCGTGCAAGCTCCGAATGCCCCGCTTGACGTGGCCGGCATCAATGGTGTCCACCTGGGCGTTGAACCCCGCCAGCAAGGCCCGGTCGCACGACAGGTTGATCAACCGCGGGTACCCCCGCGAATAGTTGTAAACGGCGTTCAGGGACGACCGGGTAAAACGAATGCCCGCGTTGGCGCCGGCTACCATCAACCGATGTGTGATGTAGCGCCGCGTTTCTTCCCTGGAAAGAGGGGCGATCCGGTAGCGGATCGAAATGCGCTGGTTCAACTGCTTCAATTCCGGCAGGGCCAGTTTGTCGTTCAATTCCAGCTGGCCGACAAAGATGATCTGCAACAGTTTGTCTTTTTCCGTTTCCAGGTTGGAAAGGATACGCAACTGTTCGAGGACGTCCAGCGACAAGTCCTGGGTTTCGTCGATAATCAGGACGGTCGATTTGCCTTCCCGGTGCTGTTTCAACAGGAAGGCGTTGAGCGCGTCGAGCAGTTCTTTTTTGGAAAGTGTATTGATCCACGAGAAGTCATCGGCGGAGTCACCGGCGAAGTCATCGGCGAAGCCTGCGTCGTCTTGCTCCGCCAGCGCGGCGCCCGCGGGCACGGCGGCAACCAGCTTGCGCCCGGCGTGAACCGGCCGCACCCCCAGGTCATGCAGGCAGGTGCGTAACAGATCGATGTCGGAAACCATGGGATTCAGAATCAACGCCACCTGGACACTGTCGTCCAGGCGGTCCAGCAGGCAACGGCACAGCGTGGTCTTGCCGGTGCCGACGTCGCCGACGATGGTCATAAAACCTTCCTTCTGCCGGATGCCGTACAGCATGTGGTCCAGCGCGCCCTGATGATGCTTGCTTAAATAAAGAAACTTCGGGTCGGGTGTCAGGCTGAAGGGTTTTTCCCTTAATCCGTAAAAGGATTCGTACATGGAATTTTCCGCAAAACGTCCGGGTTCACGGGTTAATATCAGACTTGTGGCGGCACATTCTGCCTTGTCGAATACATGTCGCCAAGAGATATTGCAAAAAGCGAGCCATAAATCTTCCCGAATTCGGCAAAATATCAGGGGAAATTTGCTTTCATGCTGTTCAGGCGCCGGATTCATGTTTTCAGGTGCTTTTTCCTTCATGAAACCGCGCCGATCCGCAAGGATGAACGTATTACTTAACCCTATGAAAGTACTGGGTTTATTATGTGTATGAATGAGGGTTTCGCTGGTCGCGGGTTACGACGGGAAATCAAGGAAAAACCCGCCCCTGCCTCCTTGAAATGCCGGATGGAAATGCAAAATGAACCGGCAATGCAGGCCGAAAAAGCTACCGGCGCCATCCGGATAGGACCTGAACCGGCAGATAACCTGTCAAAAAATACCGCATTATTCTTCCTGGACCGGTTCGGAGGGATATTGAGGAAAAAATGCGCGTCCAGGCGGGTGAGAGGACATCGTTTTTGACCCGAGGCCTGCGCTCTTTCTTATCCGGGGATGTCGTTTGCCGGTTTTTCCGCCACCGACGGATTGAACATGCCCACCGAAACGATCATCTTGAGTCCGTCATTCACGGGAATATCCAGCGGAATGACTCGCTCGCGCGGTAGCATGACCAGGAATCCGGTCGTCGGGTTGGGCGTTGTGGGGACGAAAACGCTGACCATGTTTTCTTGCAAACGGTGGGCGATTTCGCCGCCGGTATCGCAGGAGACGATGCCGATGCCCTTCAACCCCGGACGGGGATAGTCCAAAAGGACGACTTGTTGGAAGGAAAGGGTTTTAGTTTGCGAAATCGTTGTGACGATTTTTTTGATCGACACGTAAATCGTACGCACAAAGGGAATCTGGTTCACCAGCAGGTCTCCGGCGGCCACGAGTTTTTTTCCGAGGAAATTGGTGGCGCCCAGTCCCACGAGGAATATCAGCAAAAAAATGACGGCAAAGCCGAGCCCCGGAACGCCGAACCGCTCCGGCAAAACGATTCCGACAGCTCCGGCCAGGCGGATGACCAACGGAGCCAGCGCCCGGTCGGTTCCGGAAACGGCAAAAGACAACAGGAAAAATGTCAGGGCGGCGGGAACCGTGAACAACAGACCGGTCAGGAAATTTTTTTTGACGAAGGCTTTGAAACCACGCACGCAACGATCTCCGGAAAAGGGGCATTACCCCCTATTCTATCACCCGGAGTGGATCGACGGGCGGTAAAAATTTGCAATTCGTTGAACGAAATGATTTCTCTCGCAAGGCCCCCGGCGGAAGTTATCCCACACTGGCGCCAAGGCTTTTCAGGTGGGCTTTTACCTTGCTTACCAGGACGGGATGGGTGTCCGCGCCCAGCTTGACGAACCGCCGGTAAAAGTAAATGGCCGACTGCCTGCGGTTCATTTCTTCGTAAAGCAGGGCCAGGTTGTAATTGGTGCCGGGATGTTTCGGGTTCAGGGAATACGCCTTGGTGAATACCGATTCGGCTTTTTTCAACTGCTCCTGTTTTTTGTAAATCACTCCCAGGTTGTTATAGGTTTCCAGGTTTTTGGGATTGATTTGAACGGCTTTTTGATAATTGGCGACGGCCCTCTGGAAGTCGCCGAGGTTGTAGTAAACAACGCCGATGTTGTTGTAGGCCTTGGCGAAGTTGGGATCAATGAACAACGCCCGCATGAACTGCTCGATCGCCGCGTCGTATGCCTTCCGCTCCTTGTAAATCAGGCCGATGTTGTTATGGATTTCGGGATCGGCAGGGCTCAGCTCGGCGGCCCGGTTGTAATCCGCCAGAGCTTTTTTCCACTCGCCCGCCTGGTGATGAAAAATTCCCAGGTTGAAATAGTAGTTGCTGTTCTTGAAGATTTCCGGCGTCGGCGTTTCGGAGAATGCCACGTTCGGCTCTTTCGACGGAGGAAGCAGGGTGAGCAGGACCGCGTGCTGTTGCTCCCTTTCGGGTTCGAAGAAGGTTTTGGGAGGCGCCACCTTCTTTTTCACCGGTTTTCTGGCCGCTCGTTTCCGGGGCGTTCGTTTGACGACCACCTGGGGCGGCAGATCAACTTCGTCCCGGACGGGAGGCAAAACCGGAAGCGTCGGCAAAACGGCCTGTTCGGCAACAGGGGCAAGAACAGGTTCGGAAAATTTCAGGGGCGGAACAAAAGGCTCCACCGTTGTTGCGGGCGCCTGAACCGCCGGCGGCGCGGGCTTGGGTTGGGAAACAATGGGCCGGGGTTGTGGCGTCGGCAAAGGCGGCGCTGGTTTATCCTTGGAAACACCCAACATCTGACCCAGCGGCAAATGCGACAGGATGGGGCCGAACTTCTGAAACGCACCTGAATAAATGAGATACGCCACCGACATGGCCACGGCAATCCCCGGCAACAGATACTTCCGCAGGTCCGCCGCGCGGAAGCTTTTTAAAACATCCGGGCGGCTGAGGAGGCTGGACGCCGGCGGCGTGGAGTCGGGGGTCTCCTTGATTTTCAGCGCCTTTTTAAGGCTGTCTGCGATCAGGCTCATGGCCGGGCTTTCCTGCCTGTCTTGGGTACGGACAGCAGGATGGATTCCCGCCCGGATTGTCTCAATAACGCGAGGCGCGTCTTGGCCGATTCGATATTCTGGAACGGACCGACATACACCACGAACCAGGTGTGACCGGAGGATTCGATCTTTTTCCAATAGGCGACATAGCCTTCCTCGCGCAGTTGGCGGACATTTTTTTCCGCAAGGTTCTGCTGGCTGAGGGCGTAAACCTGGATACGGTAATTGTCGGCGGGTTCGGTTTGTGCCGCCACGGTTGCCGCGACAGGCGGTTGTTGCGCGGGCGCTGGAGCGGTGTCGGGAGTTTTGAGGCGCGGCGAGAGGTCTGCCGTTTTGCCGCCCGCCGGATCATTGCCGCCCATCATGAAAAAGGCCAGGCCGGCGAGAAAAAATAAAATGGAAGCCGCCAGGGACAAGCGGTCCATGAAAACCCGGCGAAGCCAACCGCCCGTCTCATCGCTGTCGTGCAAGCTCCGAATGCCCCGCTTGACGTGGCCGGCATCAATGGTGTCCACCTGGGCGTTGAACCCCGCCAGCAAGGCCCGGTCGCACGACAGGTTGATCAACCGCGGGTACCCCCGCGAATAGTTGTAAACGGCGTTCAGGGACGACCGGGTAAAACGAATGCCCGCGTTGGCGCCGGCTACCATCAACCGATGTGTGATGTAGCGCCGCGTTTCTTCCCTGGAAAGAGGGGCGATCCGGTAGCGGATCGAAATGCGCTGGTTCAACTGCTTCAATTCCGGCAGGGCCAGTTTGTCGTTCAATTCCAGCTGGCCGACAAAGATGATCTGCAACAGTTTGTCTTTTTCCGTTTCCAGGTTGGAAAGGATACGCAACTGTTCGAGGACGTCCAGCGACAAGTTCTGGGCTTCGTCGATAATCAGGACGGTCGATTTGCCTTCCCGGTGCTGTTGCAACAGGAAGGCGTTGAGCGTGTCGAGCAGTTCCTTTTTGGAAAGTGTATTGATCCACGAGAAGTCCTCGGCGGAGTCCTCGGCGGGGCCTGCGTCTTGTTCCGCAGACGCATCGCCCGCGGGCACGGCGGCAACCAGCTTGCGCCCGGCGTGAACCGGCCGCACTCCCAGGTCATGCAGGCAGGTGCGTAGCAGATCGATGTCGGAAACCATGGGATTCAGAATCAACGCCACCTGGACACTGTCGTCCAGGCGGTCCAGCAGGCAACGGCACAGCGTGGTCTTGCCGGTGCCGACGTCGCCGACGATGGTCATAAAACCTTCCTTCTGCCGGATGCCGTACAGCATGTGGTCCAGCGCGCCCTGATGATGCTTGCTTAAATAAATAAACTTCGGATCGGGTGTCAGACTGAAGGGTTTTTCCTTTAGTCCGTAAAAGGATTCGTACATGGAGTTGTCCTTGCCGGCCGCCGGTTTTGGGGCCTTCCGGCCTTTGGTTTAGTTGACGGTATATCCCAGTTCCTCGAGATGGTTCTTTTCGGCCATGAAGCGGTCGTCGATCTTTCTGCCGACCATGACTTCGGGAGTCAGCATAATGACCAGTTCGGTTTTGTTGGAGAAATCCTTTTGCTTCTGGAACAGGCGGCCCAGCAGAGGGATGTCTCCCAGGATGGGAAGCCGGTCGTTCTCTTTTTGGCTTTTGTTTTTCATCAAGCCGCCGATAATGATGGTCTGTCCGTTTTGCGCGAGAACGACACTGTTGGACTCGCGCACGTCCAAAACCGGCACACGGTTCCTCCCGTCCGGCGAAATGGCGTCCCGCACTTTTTCGGAAATACTGGTATTGATGCTCATCATCACCATACCGTTGGCGCTGATCTGCGGCACGACGTCGAGGATGATGCCGATGGTGACCGTGTTGGGCTGAAAGGTGGTGAAGGCGGCCTGGTTCTGGCTCGCCGGGCTGACCGTCGGGATAAAGAACACATCCTCGGTTCCCACTTTAATGACCGCGCGCTGGTTGTTCAGGGTGGCGATCTTGGGACTGGACAACACGGTCACGGAGCCTTGCTCGGACAAGGCGTCGATCACCAGGTTCACCTTGGAATTGCTGAGGCCGTAGGTAAGCCCGGCGGCGCCCTGGAGTACCGTGCTCGCGGCGTCGGCGTTGCCGAAATTGGAGGTGGTTTCACTCAGCACATTAATGGGGCTGACCGTTTGCCAGTCGATTCCGAGCTGGTACTCGTCCTTCAAATTGATTTCGAGGATTTTGGCCTGGATAAATACCTGACGGTGCGAGGAGCCCTCCACCGCCTCCAGGAACTCCGCCACTTGCATTAACGTGTCGGGAAAACTTCTGACGACAATCACTCCCGACTGCTTGTTGATGGCGAAAAACCCGGCGCTCGCAATCACTGGGGCGGACGCCGAGGCGCCGGACGTGCCTGTCGTCGAAGTTGGACCGGACGGCGTCCCCTGGCCGGCAACGCCGATGATTTGTTCCAGACCGTTTTCGATTTCCTTCCAGATGTTGGCTTCCTCCTGGGACACAATGCTACTGGTCGCCCGGGTGTTTCCGGAACTGGAGGAGCCGCCGCCGGAAATCCCGCCGCCCGTCAATTCCGAGCCGCTGGAGGATTCCAGGTTACTGCTACCCTGCCGCTGGGAAATGATGTAATTCAGGGTGAACGTCCGGGTTTCCATGCGCAACGGCCGGACGCGAATGAAATTGCCGTCAAACTCGTACGTCAGCTTCAGGGGGGTCAGCAACCCGTCCAGGGCTTCCTCCAATGTGACATCTTTTAAATCCACGGAGGCCCGTTGATTGACGGCGGGGTCGATCAGAATGTTCTGGTCGATTTCCTGAGCCAGGGAGAAAAGAATGGTTTGCACTTCCACGTCTTGCGCGGAGACGGTAAAACGCTGTTGTTTGGTGCGTTGCGATTTCGGCGTCATATCGCTCTGCGTGAGAACCAGTCCGGACGGCCTGTCCTCCTTGGCAAGCTGGGGAGGGGATTGCTGGGTTTCGACCAGGTTTTCCATGGGAGGAGTTGCCTGGGGAGAAGCCGCCTGCGGTTGAGCGTCGGTTTGCTCGAACGCTTTGGGAAAAGCGCAGGAGCCTATGGCTCCAAGAAATATCAGAAACAATGTTCCGGTTATGGCTTTTTGAAGAGAAGGAATCACAGGGGAGAACCACCATGTAATTTAATTAAATTTTAACGAAATTAATATACAATAAAATACTAAATTAGTCTAATGTTTTATCCTGCCCGCAAAGGATGGCGACCACGGGCGTTTGGCGGGGTTGGCCGCGTTCTCATGCCTGGGGTATCCAGGGGGTGGGGGTTCGATTGCGCGCCGACCCGCGACTCCGGGTCAGAATCCCTTTCTGACGCGAATGGGAAAGGGGATGGAGCCCAAAGTCAGTGTGATGTCTTCATTCTTTTTTTCGTCGCGCAGGATCACCTGATTTTTTTTGATCTCCAGGATTTTCTTGTCGAAAATCAGGTCGCCTTCGCGGACGTTTTGGTTGTTGATGGTCGCCACTTTCCCCTTGTCGCCAATGACAATGGCTTGCAGGACAAAGCCGAATTCCTCGACAGGCGGCGGCTCTTTCTTCACGGGGGCCAGGGAACTGAGGTACACGCCCTTGGGGAGCGAAAAGGGATTTCTCGGCGCGGTGGGGGTTTCCGGCGGTGGAGCGGCGGTTTCGGGCGGCAGGGCGGCCTCTCCAGCGGGTTGGGCCGGGCACGTGCCGGGAAGGAGAATCACCGCGGCCGCAAGACACCAGATCGCCAAATATCCGCCGCGTGCCGCTACGGCAAAAAACGCGCGCACGCACGGCATCCCATGATTCCCGCAGATCATTTTAAAGCACCGACAGTTCAACATTGATCAAAGCCTCAACACGCGGCAGGATATCTTCTTTTCTGAACGTCTTCATGCTTTTGAGGGAAATTATCGCCGGCATCTTCTCCAGGGCGGCGATAAAGTTGCCGATGGAAGAATAGTGGACCTGAATTTTCAGAACCAGGGAAACTTCTTTATAGGTCACCTTTCCCCGGGTGACTGTTTTCTCCTCGGTGGTGACGGATTCCAAAGTAACGCCGTTGAGTTCGGCTTCCCGCCGAAGTTCATCGAGGACGTCCACTTCCCTTCCACGCATGTTGTCTTTGATGGCCTTGATTTCGACTTCGAGTTTGGTGATTTCCCTGTCCACCTGCTCCATTTGCCTTTCGGTGCGTTTGACTTGCGCCGGCGAGGGAATGGCCGACTTGAACGACCGGATGGTGGATTCCACTTTTTTCAATTTGGTATCTATGGTTTTCATTCTTTTTGCCTGGGGCTGGTATTCGAACGTGTAATAGGCAAACCCCAAGCCGGTGGCAACGGTGAGCATCAGGATGGCAATTTCCCTGGGAGCCAGTTTTTTAAAATCGATCTTCGGGGTTTCCATAATAGATTACCGCCGAGCCTCGCGGATACCGTCTTCCTTCCGGGAGACGGGCAAAAGAGACAGGTTGAAACTCAAACCCGGGCTGGTATACAGTTTCGCGTCGATGGCCTGGGATCTTTCCAGCTTGACTTCTTTGAAAACCGGGGAGTTTTTCAATTGATTCAGAAACCCGGTCAGGGTATCCAGGACTTTCACTTCATTGTCGAAAATAATTCCCTCCAGGAAAATCCATCCTTGCTGTGCACCGGCGCCCCGGGTTCTGCCGGCGTTTTTTACGATATAGGACAATTTGCTCAGGGAGGTGTTGCTCGGGGTGAGACGGGAAAGTTCACTCAGCACGCGGTGCAAATCGACGGGATTGGAAACGCGGGGCAACTGACTTTTTTCCTTTTGCAACTGTCGTTGCAGAGCTTTCAATTGATCCAGGTCCTCCCGCAGTGTTTTTGCGGCAACGACTTTCACCTGGAGTGCCTGGGAGATTTTTTGTTTTTCTTGCAGAAGCTTCTGTTTGGTTGCGATGCTTCCGCGATAACTGATGCTGAATACCAACATGGCAATGAGGAGGATCGGCAGGGCGGAGAAGGGAGCCCATTTGATCAATGTTTTTTTGAGCGAGTAGCGAAATTCCTCCGGCAGGACGTTGATCTTGTCGCAACGCCCGATGGCCAGTCCCGCCGCCGTGGTCAGGCTGGGGCCGAGCAGTTTGACGTCCTCCGTCGAAACCGACTTCAAGGGCGGGGAGGACTGCATCAGGGCGTTACACCGATCAATGGTGATATCCACGTTACTGGCAAGAAACTGGTACAAGCCTTTCAAGCTCACCGCCCCGCCGGAGAGAATGATGCGGTGCACCGTATCCACTTTGTACCGGTTTTTAAAGTAATCGACGGAACGTTGAACTTCCTCGGTCTGCCGGGTGACCAGGGGCAGGACGCGGTCGCGGATTTGCGTCAGGGGAATGCCTTCCTGGGTTTTGTCCGGGGAATCCTCCGGCGGCAGGCCGTGTTTCTTTTTGATTTCCTCGGCGCGGAGTTCATCGATGGTAATCGTGTCGCCGCCATCAAGGGCATATTCTCCAACCAGGGCGGTGGTGATGTTTTTTCCGCCGTTGGGAATTTCCCGGGAGAACAGCAGTTTTTCCCCGGCGACGAAATACACCCGGGTGCGCTCTGCCCCCATGTCAATGTAACAGGTGACGTCATCGGGTTGCGGATGGTTGGCGACGCGGTCATAATCCCACAACGCAATCGGGATAATGGTGACTCCGCAGGATTTCAGTCCGGCGCTTTTGGCAATGGACACGAGAAAGGGAATGATGTCGGCGCGGACGATTACGCTCAGCAACTGGTAATAGTCGGCGCCTTCCTTTTCGATTTCGCCCATGATGTAATAATCGACGGCGGCTTCTTCCAGCGGGAACAGGACTTCCTCGCGGGCGTTCCAGCGTGTGGCGTCGATCAATTCCTCCGGCGGCATTTTGGGCAACTCCACCTGGCGGATGACGACGTTGTGGCCGCTGACGGACAGGTAAACCATGTCGGCGGAAATTTTGCTTTCCGCAAACATTTGTTTGACAAACTTGCCGAGCGCCTCGGCGCGGTTCTTTTGCCCCAGTACCGTTTTGGGAATTTCCTTAATAGCAAAACGGACGATTTCGAATTCGGACTCGCGGTCAATCAATTCCACGGCTTTAATGGAGTGAAATCCTATATCCAGACCGACGATTCTTTTGCTTTTTTTATCGCCCATGAGGGGGAGTTGGATTTTCATTTTAAGCTAGCGCAGAAAAATCAAAGGGTTGTCGTCCATCTCACGGTTTGCATTGTACCCAAAGGCGGCGCGTTTTTCCAGCGGGACCGGGAAAAAACCAAAGAAATTTCGATGAGGGAAAAACCGTTTTGGCAGGAAACAGGCCCTGTAGAGAACGAGAGCTTTGCTTAACCCGAGATTCTTTGCCGCCATCGGTGTCATCGCGAGCCGCCACCGGCGGCGTGGCGATCCAGCCTTCTGGATTGCTTCGTCGGCTGAACCTCCTCGCAATGACAGTCGACCAAGAATACCTAGGCACAGGTCTCGTAGAGAACAGGTACGTCTGTTTTCTACAATTTTTTATGGGACAAACCGTACGGTGGGACATCCGCCACCGCCGCCGCCACCGCTGGAGCTTCCACTTTTGCAGGATACGATCCCGGCCGCTCCGGAGCCGGCCGTGGGTGAAAAAATGATGGTGGCATTGCTCTCCAACTCAACCTGATCCGCCATAATCGAACCGTTGAGTAAGGCGTTGTTGTCCAGTTCGATTTTGTTATTGGCGATAATGGCGCCGATCAAAGTCGCGGAATTTTTTATTTTCGCGTTATTGCCCACCAGGACGATCAAGCTTGCGGGATCGGGGTCGGGTGTTCCCACGCCGTCGCCTACGTTATTTGCTCCCGACGAGTTTTTCATGACGAAGTCCCCGTCCGTATGAATCGTCACGGAACCGCCGTCGGCGGCTCTGACGTCGGACACGTTTTTCAATTCCGCTTTTTGCCCGACGTTGACCTCCACGGTGCCGTTGCCCAAAAAGACGGCGTTGTTTTTGAGTTTAAAATCCTTGCCGACCCAGATGATGGTGTTCGACGGAGTTTTGACCTTGGCGCTACCGCTGATGGTCATGTTGCAATACTGAAACTTGTCCGGGCTGGTCGCGGAAGGGATCAGTTCCTGAAAGCCGTTGCCGTCCGGCGGCATCAGGTGGCCCGAGGGCGTCGTCGCCTGAATGAAATCGGGAAAGGCCGCATTGGGGCAACCGGCGGGGTCTTCCGGGAAAACCAGGGGATCGACCAGGGGCGGGTCCGGGCAGACCGGCGGCGGGTCGGGAATGGGGACATTGCTACTGGCGTTGTTGGAGATTTCCAGTTTGGTGCAGGCCGTAATCGGGCTTTCCGACAAGGGACAACCCGCCTCCAGGCAAAGCACCTTTTTAAACTCGCGTTGCGCGCCGGCAAAGGTGCCGACGGACGTCGCCGTGGCGAAGCTACTCGTGCCGACGAGAAAGACGACATGAAAGCTCCCCCGGCCATTGCCGAATGTTTTGTTGATGGTGACCGAGTTCAAGGTGTTGTCGATCACGCATCCGTTCGTCGAATTGCAGGTGCACCCCAGATCGCCGCAGGCACAACCGGAGCCGTTCACGGGATTACTGGCCAGGATACATTTCTCGGCGTAACGGATCCCCGCCTCGGCCAGGAGAAAGGCATTGGTGGAGGTGTAGCTCACCGCGCCGCCGGCCTGTTTCTGCTGGACTTCCGCCCAGAAACCAAAGGCCAGGGTGGCAACGATCACCAGGGCGATGATGACGCCCATGAGAGCGGCGATGCCCTGGTCGTTCCTTAAATATGAACCGCGGAATTTTTCAAGAAACCGGTGCATAATTTGATCAGGCTCTCAGGCGAACCGCCGACTCCAGTGAAAAGTTTTCGCCCTCGGACCCTTGCAACGTCATTTTGATGATATAGAAACCGTCCGAGGGTTCGGTTATTGAGAAAGAGCTGACGTGGGTGGCAAGAGTCGTCGTAACCCCGCCGCTGGTGCGCTTCAGGGTCCCGGTCACCGTATCGAACGAATATCTGATGGCCGTCTTGTTGGTATCCTGTGCCAGCCCAAACAGTTTGTCAAAGGTTATCGTATCGTAACTCGTGCTGGCGCCGGAAACGCAATCGAAATTGTAAGGAGGCACCGGGTTCGGCCCGCACTGGACGGAGTGTAGCGTTTCGTCGGCGAAGCGCAGTTCGCGGGTCAGGAACTCCATGGCCAGTTTGGCCTCGTCCACCAGGTCCTTTTGGCCGGCGCTCAGTTGAGTCGACAGCATCAGGTTCTTCAGAAAGCCGATGGAAAACGTTCCCAAAATGGCGATCAGCACGATGGCGATGATCATTTCAATGAGGGTAAACCCCTTGTCGCTACGCAAAACCGTTGATCCTTTCCAAGGGAAAATTATTGGTCCTTAAAACAGGGTGAAAAAGTCCATGGGAGACATCTCGCCATCGGTTCGTCCGATGGTGAGGGTCAGCTTTTTGGCGAAAACCGGTGTGCCCGCATTGTCCGGGTCCAGCGCGGTAACGTCCACCGTGGCGCAGGTTAGCGTGTAAGCTCCATCCGTCGCCGGAATGCCGGCGCAGGAGGCAGACGTCAGGTTTTCCATATATTTCTGCGCCAGGAAAGAAGCCTGCACGGCGAATTCCGGGTTTTTGCCCGCCTTCATACTCGAAAAAGCGGTGACGAACGCGGGCACCGAAATTCCGATGATCACAATGGCGAGAATGATTTCTACCAGGGTGAAGCCGTGAGTGCCGCGTCTGCCGTATCCGGTGGCATCGCCCGCAGATGTCATCGCGAGCCGCCACCAGCGGCGTGGCGATCCAGCCGGGCCACGCCCGGTGGGAATGGGCCCCTTCTGGATTGCTTCGGCTGTCGCCTCGCAATGACGGTTGAAGAAGGATGTACGGGTTGCGCCCGGCATAAGGATTGTTTTTTTAAGACTCATGAAATCGACACCTTCCCGGTATGTTGCTCCACGGTAATGGTTTTCGTTTCGCCATCCGCATCGATCTGGAGCACAAAGTTGGCCGCCCCCGTCTCGGGTTCGCCAAACTTGTTGAAAGAAATCCTCGTTGACGGGCTTGCGCTGATAATGGTGACACCGTCGGGCAGGGTGCGGGTGGTGTCAAATATTCCCCCGGTCGTGATGTTGACGTCGGGGTCGGTATCGGGATCGACAATGCTATAAGACGAGCTTCCGACGGTAAAGGTGATGCCGATCTCTCCCACATTTCGAGGATTCCTCGACATGGCCAGTTCCTGAACGAAACGAATGTCGGTTTCAATGGTTTGCGCCGCGGTGCCGACATTGATGCCGGAAGGATTGAACGAAGGAATGGCGACGGCGGCAACGATTCCCATGATCACGATCACGCTGAGGATTTCGATGAGGGTAAAGCCGTGAATAGTTTTGATGCGTGACCGGAACATCTTTTCTTTCTCCTTAGACGTTATCGCTACACGCCGATTTTATTATAAGCCCGACTTTTTTATCTGTCAAAGCAAGCATTCCCGCAACCGGCCGGACGGGGCTACGGTCTTTTCGGTCAAAGGGATGCTCCAGCCGGGGCTTTGACGAACCACCGGGAAAAAACACGTAAAAAAGAGCAAATTAAACCGGTTGATAAACCACAGATTAAACAAAAAACGCCCAAACCGGCCTTTTCCTGCCTTGTTTTTCCTTGTGAGCCCGGCGACAACTTTCTATACTATTTAATAATGTTATAGATTTCATACCTTTATGTTGTGGAGGCATGAGCGATGAAATGTTTTCTTCGATTGTTGAGCCTGACCGCGATATTTCTTTTTCTGGTTGAAGGCATCCTGCCCGGCATTTTTCACAATTTGTTGCCGACGGCGGAAGCGGCGAAATGCGCCTTCGCCGGGACCGTGGACGACAGCACCCCCTGCGACGCCGGATTGAGCACGGAGGTTAAAGATAATCTGGGCGACAATGCCGTCACCACCTGTAGCGCCATCAACTTCAGCGGCGGCGCCAGTGCCTCCAGTATCGACGGAACAATCGAAAACGGGTTTTGTCCCGGCACCCCGCTGGTGCCTGCCCTGTCGTTTCCCACAGCCCCGGCATTCCCCTCCCCGGTAGATAAAGACGACGATAAAGACAAAAACAAAGACAAGGAGAAGGGCAAAGGTGGAGGCAACAACAACCAGAGCGACGACTTCGATAGCCCCTCCTCTGAGATCACGGAATTCCACGAAGGTGATGACTGCCCTTCGGGATGGCCCGATTTCGACTTCTTCACCCACACCGACGCCAACGGTTTTCTGGTCGGCGCCAGCCCCTTTCAATTTTGCAAGATGGAACTGAAAAATACCCAACTCGTGCAAACCTCGCCGGACGATGTCGTCTGGGTCTTCAAGGACCTTAAGTTGAAAGACAACAGCCAGTTGATCATCACCGGAGACGCCACCTTCAACGTCCGGGAAGAAGTTGAAGTGGAAAATAACGCTCAAATGATAATCGGCGGCATAACCACCTTCAACGTTCTTAAGGAAATGGAATTCAAGGACGACGCCACCGTTCAGGTGAACGGATGGCTGACTGCCTGGATTTACGACAAATTTGAAATGGAAGACAGGAGTGTCTTGAGTATCACCGGAGACGCCTCCATCAACGCCAAGAACAAGGCGGAGTTCAAAGACGATGCGCGGATTGATCTGTTGGAAGGAACCCTGACCCTGCAGACCGACGGCAAGTTCGAGATGAAAAATAATGCGGCGATCAACCAGACCAATGGTCGTCCGTCGCAGGCGCTTGTTCTTGCGGGCCTGAGCGCCGAGCTGAGAGACAACGCCGTGTTCGTCGGGGCGCTGGCCACCAACGGCAAGATCGAATTGAAAAACAACGCCAGCGTGATCGGCTCACTGCTGGGCGATTCCATGGATATGAAAGATTCCTCCACCGTTGGGTTTCGCACGGGCTCGGGAAGCGACACCAAGGGTTTCAGTTGCGTGGTCTTCACCGACGCCGACCCCGGCGACGTCAGCCCCGTCAACATTGACACAACCGGTTTCACTTTCGGCCCCATTGGCGAGGGGGGGTGCACCATCGACATCCCGTGCGTCGGCACCAATCTCGACCGGTTGAAAATAATTTACCATCGGGAATTTCTGGGCACGTTCGCGGCCTGCAACCCCACCTTGCCGCCCGGGGATCCCCTGGGTTGCGACGGTGTACGGAACAATCCGGAGGCCAACGGAGTGATCGATATTCCGACTTTCTTTCTGAGCCAGGGAATCACCGGCACCAACATAAAAGTGGCGGCGCTGAGCCCCGGCCAAACCAGTTGCACGATCAACATCGACGAAGCTCCCTGGGATAACACGGACTGCGGCTACCGGGTATCTATAGCCCGAACGGGCACGATGCTGAAAATCGAAACGAAACCGCGCAACGGCGCCCTGAATTGCCTGATGAAGTTTAGCGTGCTGACGCCCAAAACCTTTCATATCCAGGAAGAAGCCGATGACAGCGAAATCGAGGAGGCCGTCATCAACGAACACAGCATGGTGGACGATCCCTTCGCCGGTATCGTGGGCAACAGGGGACATGCCGTTATCCTGGGCATGACGGGCCGGGTGAACACCCGCACCACATCCGGAAATATTTTCGCCGACCTGACCTCGGACAATGTCCGCATGAAATCCCTGACCGGCGACTCGTGGGCGCAGGGGCTCACCCAGAAGGGCTATTTCCGGAGCTGGGGCGGCGGCAACCTGAGAATCAACTACTGCCAGGCGCCCCAGGATACGCCCGGCAAAAACCTCACCCTGTTTGCGCGGCAGGGCGTGCTGTCCCCGCTTGCCGGAGATAGCACAATCCGCTTCCCCACGACGGCCGCAAACCAGGTGTTTGAATCACTGGTCACCGTGACGGACCCGATCAATCAATTCAAAAACCTGCTGGGCAACTGCGCCATGTGCCTTTTCAAAGTACAGGGCAAGGCCGAAGGAGGATTGATTATCACCGGAAAAACGGGCGAGTCGTGCAAATTTTAATCCCGTGCCCGCCCGGTTGGCGGGCTTGAAACGATTTCAACCGTCATAGCGCCGTTCTCAGTAGCGTGTCGAGGTTTTTGCGGTAGAAGGCGCGCACTTCGCGGGTCGTGCGTTCGTAATCCCGCATCAGCCGCGAGGCCAGTTCCCGGTTATCCTTTCCCCGGTAGTCCATCAACTTCGCCAGGGCGGCCAGGTCGTCTTCCCTGCGGGGCAGATGCCTGGGGGCCGGCTCGTCCTGGATACGCAACAGGCACTCCAGACGGCGCAGGTAGAGATAGTTCTCCCGAAGCCGGGTGGCATCGGCGTCATCCAGAATCCCGGTTTCCGCCAAAATTCGCAGGACGCTCAGGGTGTTGGTTTCGCGCAGGCGGGGATGGCGGTGGCCGTGCATCAGTTGCAGAATCTGCGCGCTGAATTCGATGTCCGCCAGCCCGCCGAACCCCAGTTTAACATTCTTGCCTTTTTTTGCTTCCCCGGCCAGTTCCTTCTCCATCCGCTCCCGCAAGCGGGCGATCTCGATCAGGGAGCCGTATTCGAGTTTCGGCCGATAGGTAAAGGCGTGGGCGATTGCCAGAAACTTTTCCGCCAGCGCGGAGTTGCCGGCCACGAACCGGGCGCGGGTCATGGCTTGCCGCTCCCAGATTCTCGCCCGCGTCGCGAAATATCTTTCATACCCCTTAACCGATTGCACAAGAATACCCTGACTGCCCTCGGGGCGCAGGTCGCTGTCGATTTTGTAGGCATACCCCGCGTGGGTGGGTTCCGACACGATGCGGTAAATCGTCTGGGCAAGCGTGGCGTGGCAAGCGATCATTTCCCCGGCGGACAAGGCCGGGGCGGCGGTGCGCGGTTCGTCATAGATGAAGACGACATCCAGGTCGGAACCGAAGTTGAGTTCCCGGCTTCCCAGCTTGCCCATCGCCACAACGGCGAAATCGTCGAGGGCCGACGCGGGGATGCCGTATTGCCGCGCCGTTTCCTGCCGCGCCGTTTCCAGCGACGTTTTGAGGTAAATTTCCGCCAGCGTGGACAGGTCGGCCAGGGTCCCCAGCAAGTCCGTTTCCCCGATCAGGTAGCGCACCCCGACGCGCAGTTCCTCGGCCTGCTTGAACCGCCGCAGAAAGGTTTTTTTATCCTCCAGCCCGTTGATGGACTTCAATTTGCCGACCAGGTCCGCCGCCACCTTTTCCGGGGTTTTGAAACGATAAATGGACTCCATGCCCAAAAGGGCGTCCATGAATTCGGGGTGCCGGATGAGAATGCGCGGCAACACCTCGCCACTGCCGAAGAGCGCCATGAGAAGATTGAGAAACCCTTCGTTGTCCAGCAGGAGATTGAAAAATGTTTCCTTTGCCCGGGTGGCTTCGAGAAATTTCACCAGATTTTCCACGGCGGAGTTGGGCCGCGCCGCGCGCGAACAACCCTCCAGAATTCCGGGAAGAAGCGAATAAAATGTCCGGATACTTTTTTCCGACGGATGATAAAACGCCGAGCCGTCGCGCAATGTTTTAAGAAACCGGAACGCCCGGTCGGGATCGGTGAAGGGAACCGTTTTCATCAACTCCAGGGAGAACCTGCTTTCCCCCTGTTCGGCCCGTTCCCATTGCCTGGACGCGGTTTCCGTGATCTCGCGCGTTTTTTCCCCGGCGAACAAGCGGGCGAAACAATCGCCCACAAAGCGGGTGTGGCCGCGCAGGGTTTCCCGAAGCCGGGCGACCGTTTCCTCCTCGCCGTCGGCGCGAATGCCCATCTTGCGGGCGAGAACGGCGAGTTCCCCCGGCTGGCGCGGCAAGCTGTGCGTCTGCAATCCAAACGCCATTTGCACCCGGTGCTCCAGGCGCCGAAGAAAAATGTAAGCCTCCCGCAGGCGGGCATAGTCGTCGGCGGAAAAAAATCCGCGCCGCTGAAGCCTGCCCATGGCCGTCAGGGTGTTGGCCACGCGCAGGCTCTTGTGGCGGCCGCCAAACAGCAACTGATGCGCCTGGACAATGAATTCAATTTCGCGGATGCCGCCGAATCCCAGTTTGATATTCTCGCTCCCGCCCTTCCCGGTTTTGAGGCTCTCGTCGATCCGGCGTTTCATCGCCTTGATCTCGTCAATGGCCCGGTAATCGAGGTAGCGGCGGTAGATGAACGGCTCCAGCATGGAGAAAAACGCCTTGCCCAGAGACTCGCTACCGGCGCAGACCCTTGCCTTGATGAGAGCCTGGCGCTCCCAGGTTCTTCCCCAGGACTGGTAATAGATTTCACTGCTGGCAAGGGAGTTGGCGATTTCTCCGCTTTTGCCTTCCGGCCGCAGGTCGAGGTCGACGCGGAACACCCGGCCCTCGATGTTGATTTCGCCGATGACGGTAGTGATCATCTGGCCCAGCCGGGTAAAAAACTCATGATTGCTGACCGATGTCCCGGCGGTGGAATCGTTGTTTCGAGTTTCGCCCCGGCTGGAGGTGTATATATAGATGATGTCGATGTCCGAACTGTAATTGAGTTCCCGGCCGCCCAGTTTTCCCATGCCGACAACGGCGAATTCCGATTCCAGCCATTCTCCTTCGGGGTTTTGATAAACCGGGGCGCCGTATTTTTTCTTGAGCGTCTTGTCGGCGTATTCGTAGGCCACTTGCAGGCAAACGTCCGCCAGGTTGGAAATGTCCTCGACGTTTTCCTCAAGCCCGGCCAGCCCCAGCAAATCCCGCAGGCCGATGCGGACATACTCCCTTTTTTTAAAGCGGCGCAACAACAGCGGCGTGTCGGAGCCCAGGTCCTCGGTGCCGGCCATGACGTAGAAATCGCGGTAGAGAACGTCCTTGGATTTGGGTTGGCCCAGAGTCTCCGGCTGTTTTAACCAGTCGAAGTACTCGGGATGCTTCAACAGAGTGTCCGTCAGCGCCTGGCTTCCGGAAAAGAGAATCAACAAGGCCCGCAAGAGGTCCTGGGCGCCGTCAAGAAAAGTGAACAAATAATTTTTGTCGAGAAACTTTTCCGAAAACCGCTCAAAATTGTGCAGAGCGATATCGGACTGGTAGGACTGGCTCAGCAGGTCCAGAAAGCGCGGGAAAAAATCGGGAAATAAAACGCGGAAGTTGAGATGGCCGGCCAGGATGGTGAGGTTGCGCCACGCCTTTTTGGGCTCGTCGAACCCGTAACCCTTCAGCGCCGATTCCAGAGACTCGTCCCAGGGATGCCCTGCATAAACCCACTCGTAAAGATCAGATGGTTTGCTCATCGGATTTTTCGCCGCTCATCCGTTTATCATAGTCAAAATTTAACACAAAATCAGGAATGATGTGCCGGCGTAACCGTTATCCCAAGAACGTCATGAAAATCCTCCTTTTAAATTCCAAAATTAGGTTATAGTTAAGAAGGCCTAAAATAAAAAGGAATTTAAATTGACGTCTAAGCTCGACAAAAAATATTTAGAAATCATTTTGAAACCCATTCGGATATGTTCCCATTATAAGCCTAAATTAGGGCGTGGCGGGAAGACTGGATATTCCTTGTCGGACTTCCAAAAACTTTATCAAGAAGACGCTTTATATAGCTGGTTTGGTCTGGACAACCCTCTGATGTATGCCGCACACAAGGCCGCTGGTGGGATGACAAGTATATATCGTCAAATTGGTATTGGTTGCGAGCACTTGTTCCGTCAAATTTTACAGGATAAACTCGATTTGTCACCAGACGACACAACATGGTCCTACACGATTCGCGCGTCTGGAAATCGAACCCGCAAACTTTCTCTGGACGGACGTATTCCTCTCGCGTGTGTTAGAAACCCTAATGTTTATAAACGAATAGAGAAATGGATTAAGCAAGCGGCACAAGATTTGGACGTTGCACCGTCTGTGATTAAAACTCTGTCTGGAGCGGTGTTCGAGGTTCGACAAGGTTATAAAAGTAAAGATTCAAAACGCCAAAATGCGGATATCGCCAATGCGGCGACGGCTTACACCAAGTCCTACTTGCCCTGTGTCATCGTTTTGTCTTCTCAAATTGATATGGATATCGTGCTTCGTTATCGGGCAGAGAAGTGGTTGATTCTGACCGGTGTTTTGGGGAAAAATAACCCACTGATTTCTACCTACGATTTTATGAGTTCAGTTATCGGTTATGATCTTGCCGGTTTTTTTGAGAGAAATAAAAAGATACTTAAACGCGAAGTAGATTCGGTACTGAAAGCTCTTTTAACAGCGTAAGGCACAAGAAGAGTTCAGGAAACAAACTATGCGGGCTCCTCAGGTCAGGCAACGATCCGATTATACATTTAAGCACAATGCTTCTGCGGGAAGGTTTGGCTGGCTACGCTTGACGCCGGCATATTCGGTTAAAATTGTTGACCAAATCCTGGAGAAGCGGCCAGGAGGCACTCGGGTTCTCGATCCATTCGCGGGTACGTCAACCACGGCGTTGTACGCAACGTATCGTGGACATGAAGCCACCACAGTTGAAATCAATCCATTTCTGGTCTGGTTTGGGCGAACAAAAACGGATCGCTATTCGGAGTCAATTGTCAAAGTTGCCCGCAATCAATCTGCTATCGTCTTAAAGGCAACGCGGACAAACCGGACAAATTCAGCCCCGGCACCTCCAATCCATAATATCGACCGCTGGTGGAATTCGCCGGTTTTATCCTTTTTACGTCAATTAAAAGGCGCTCTTGATGAATTACTACCGGGGACCTCACCCTCTAAGGCACTGTTGCTCGTGGCTTTTTGCCGTACGATGATCACACTTTCCAATGCCGCTTTCAATCACCAATCCATGTCCTTCAAGGACATTTCCCAAGTTGATCTTTTTAAAGATTTGGATCTCACCAGCCATTACGAGTCCATCTATACCGACAATTTGGAGTTCGTACTTGCTTCCGCCACGCACAACCCAAACCGGAAATCAACCATTATTCAAGGGGATGCCAGGGCACTGCAAAGTGTGGTAAGGGGGAAATTTGATATGGTGATAACCTCCCCCCCATATCCAAACCGGATGTCATATATTCGTGAGTTGCGACCTTATATGTACTGGCTTGGGTACTTACGTGAAGCGCGTGAAGCGGGTGAACTGGATTGGCAAGCCATTGGAGGAACCTGGGGTATAGCAACCAGCCGTCTTATGGATTGGGAGAGAAACAAGGAGGGTTTTTACCCAAATTGTTTTAAAAAGATTTTGGATAGGATCGCCCATGTTGATAATAAAAATGGGGAATTGCTGTCAAAATATGTTGCAAAATATTTTGAAGATATTTGGTCTCACTTGAACAGTATGTTACCGGTTCTATCGCGTGGTAGTCGAGTGCATTACATCGTGGGGAATTCGACTTTTTATGATATTTTGTTGCCAACCGAACACCTTTACGCCGATATGCTAGCCGAATTAGGCTTTTCAAACATACAAGTCAAAACGGTACGTAAACGCAATTCAAAAAAGGAACTTTTTGAATTCGAGGTTTCCGGTGCTTATGGGGTGTGAATTCAAATTTCCCGGGGCGACAGGACGCCGCGGAAAATCGTGACGGCGCGGCCGGCGAGGGCGACCCGGCCCTTGCCGAGCCGCACGCGGACGCGGCCGCCGCGGCTGGAGGCCTGGAAAGCGTCGAGTTCGGTCTTGCCGAGCCGCGCTCCCCAGAACGGCCCCAGGCAACAATGCGCCGAGCCGGTCACCGGGTCCTCGTCGATCCCGACCGCCGGGGCAAAAAACCGGGAGACAAAATCGAACGTCCCGGAAGCCGGCCGGCACGTGACGATGATCCCGCGCGCGTCCAGGGTTTGCAAGCGTGAGAAATCGGGTTTCAGGTTTCGCAGAACCTCCTCCGACTCCACTTCCACGAGAAAATCGAAACGGTTCCTGCCGACATATTTTAGCTCAGCCCCCAAGGCGGAGTCGAGGCCGGCGGGCGGGTCGCAAGGTTCTTCCGGCTCGGCGGGGAAATCCATGACAACCCAGTCGTCCCGGCGCTCGGCGGTCAGCAGTCCGCTACGGGTATGAAACCTCGCGGGCTCGGCCGGTTCCAGGCATCCCTCCTCCCACAACACATGGGCGGCGGCCAGGGTGGCATGGCCGCAAAGTTCCACCTCCACGGCGGGGGTGAACCAGCGCAGATCGAATCCGTCGTCCCGGGCGCTCAGAAAAGCGGTTTCCGACAAATTCATTTCCCGCGCCACATCCAGCATCCAGGCCTCCCCGCCGGGGCGCGGCAAAAGGCAAACCGCCGCCGGATTGCCGGAAAACGCCTTGTCCGTAAAGGCGTCAACCTGAAAGATTTTGTTGTCCATAAGCCATGGCCAATAAAAAACCCCCTGGAGCCTCCCAGGGGGTTTCGAGGTGTATAGCGGA
>JBHHYO010000044.1:0-23061 GCA_046757665.1 Nitrospinales bacterium | reverse complement strand
AAACCCTCCTGAGCAACATCAACCCACACCCGAAACTCTTGGCGGGGCCGATGCCACGCTCAATAAGTCGAAGCAACCCCTCGTTGTCCCGAACGCGCAATACGCCCGAAAGGTTTACGGTGACGATTTTCCCGGCCTGACCGTTTCTTCTGAAAAAAAGGTTTTTTCTTCCCTCGAGTTGAGCGTCAAGGGTTTCCACAGCGGAATCCAATTTTCTTTTCAACCAATCAAGGATTTGCTGGTCGTCAATCAATGGAACCCGGCAACGTTCCTCTTTCAAAAACTTGATGGGGTTTGCGCATAGGGCGAATCGTAATACCTGACCTTTACGCAAGTTAAGTTCAACGGGCTTTTGAGCTAACAAGCGGCAACTACTCTCATCAGGTTGCGCCGGTTGAATACGGGACTGCATCAATATTTGCAAGGGGCTCCCGGCTTGCCCCCAGTTCACTCGGAACAAGAAGGGCCGATTTTCGTCCGGCATCCCGGGAAAGGCACGCCAAAGCAGACGATGAATTTGATAGGGATTGCTTGCTTTTCTCCGGTCCAAAACTAATTTACTTAGATACATGTTTACCTCCCAGCATGAATATAAATGGTTCTGGTTGCGAACTGACGGCGTCCGTTAAAAGCGGGGACATCCCGAACCGTCAAACGATTCGGGCTACCATCTTCTAGTTCGCTGTATATCGTCCCCTTCCTTGGTGAAATGAGGTCCAGAGCCGCATGAAGATTTTCGGCACGGGCAGTATCTTCATATAATGGACGGGTCAGGGGACACGACCTTCGACCGAGAAAAGGGGTGTAATAAGGCCTCTGCACGGCTTCTTTAATCTTGTCAAGGCCGTAGTTCGCACCCTTGAAAAACTCCAGGGCCACGGTGAATTCGGCATCGCACAAATACTCCCGGCGCGAAACGACAGCATTTGTGTTAATTGATCCATCCACTTTCCGGGCGTTTAATATGGTGTGATAGTCCGTTATTTTTTCAACAGGGCCTTTCCTTTTATCCACGCGCACGGCATAACGGAAACTCTCGGAAAGTTTTTGTTGTTCCTGGTATTCTTCCCAGTTCAAACCCAGGCAGGCGGCCAGCAATCCCACCAATCCACTGCGAGTGGGAAACAACTCCGACGGACGGTAGTCTTCAAAAGTATGTTTCCCCCAAGCCTGCATGACCCCTTGCAGTTTGAGGATCAAAAATTCAGCCATTGCCGTTTTCACCCCCTTTGCGAATCCAGTCCTCAAGTTCGCTAAGCGAGTTCTTTCGAGGCTTGAGCTTGGTATCCCACAAACTGAACGCCGCCTGCCTGTCGTTCAACCCGTATCCCTTATGAACCTTGTTCCAGTAGTCCTCCAGGGCGTCGATGGAAGGTTGTATGAACCCGGACCCGCCCTTGGGATTATGTTCCACGGGTCTCTCAAAAGCATTGGCGGCGGAAACCGGCAGGTCGGAGAAGGAAGCCAACACCAAGTCGGCGGGGTTATAGGCGGCAAAACTGCGTTGCTTGGCGTCCGGGACTATGGTGGCCAGCATATGCACCAAGTGAGATGAAATATCCAGCGCTTGTTCACGGGTGGTGTCGCTTCCTATATTTTTTTGTAGTTGTTGGATATTCAGGCTGGCGTATCGATAGAAAACTCCGGAACCAAACTCCTGGGTGTTTATGTGCCCCGCGCCTTGATCCGGGTCTTCGCTCACGTCTTCTTCGACCAAATCATCCACGGCAACGAAATAGTCAATATCTCCGTCCACCGAATGAGTCGTAATGGAATGAGCCACAGAAACCGCCCCATCGACTTTTGGCATCAGAGATGAGGTAGTCATTCTGCCAAAAAGAGAGATGTCCGAACCTTGGGCGAAAAGGTTGGCGATGTTATTTTTGTTGGAACTAAAAGCCTTTTTCAAGTCTTCTTTCCGGTCTTTCTTTTTAGATTTATTCTTAGTTTTTTCTTTTTCAGTTTCATCGGCTTTTTTCTCTTTAGATTTTTTCCAGATTTCTTCCAGCACGTTAATAACTTGTTGCTTTTCATTGTCGGTCCACGGCACAACCTGGGTAAAAACTCTGCCTTTTTTCAACTTTTCTTTGCTTGGTTTTGCGACAAAAACTTCCATGGCTTCGACCACCAAGGCTCGTAAATCTTTTTCCGGCATCTGGGTTTTTCCTTTTAACTCTTTTTCAATCTCCTCGGCCATGGCACGGGTGCGAGTTGAAACACCAGGGAAACTGTCCTTGAAGTAGTGGCTTTTTCGCATCCAATATTTCAGGCATTGACTGGAAATTCTTACTCTTCGCGTTCCACCAAAGACAGCGGACTTTTGCATATTCGCATCGTCCCGGTTCAAGCAAGACGGGCTATGCGAAATAAGAACGTGAATGTTTAGAAAATTTTTTTCATCCATGGCTATTATTCTCCTCTTGATTTTTAAGCGCTTGTTGTTTCTTTTCACCCAAATAAAAATCTTCCATAAGTTTTCTTTTTTGCTCGTCTCCCCAATAATACAAAGTTTCGCCCAGTTTTTGCCAATCGACGGTTGGCTTGACATACACGCAAAGACGGCGCAACTGGATCAGGTCGTTGGGATACCGGGAACGAGTGACTTGAAAAACACGAGCTTCCGCAACTCTTTCATGCAAATGCAAAGCCTGCCCTAAACTGGGTCCTCCATCCGAGTGTCCGGCGTGGGGAAGGATAAATGCGATTCGTTTCCACTGACTGTCGTAAATATTTTCTATCTTCCCGGAGCATTTAATCCTTAACCGGTAAAAGCCCGGGGCCAGCCTCAAATCCTCCGGTTTTCCCACCCTTCGGATATCGGCCTTGGGACCGTTGTCCAGGCTTTCGTAGGTTTTTTTTATCGCAATAAAATCCGGGGTTTCTTTTTTGTTTTTTTCGCGGTTATTCATGTTTCCTCCTTTCCGGTAGTTTTTTATTTAAGTCCTCGAACAGCTCATGGCGGGCCATGACCACGGACTTGAGAAACTTTGGATCATGGCAGAACGGCCTGGTCAAGTCGTCAAAAATTCTTTTTGCGAGAGCGACCAGTTTTTTTGCTAAATCCCGCCGGATAGACATTATTTCTTTCCAGTCCATTTCTCGCAATATCTCATGGATCAGCGATTCGCTATGTTGGTAAAAAAGTTCTTCCGAGGTTTTTGAAAAACTTTGAGGAAACTTTGATTTTTTGCCCCCCACGGCCTCCCCAAACCTGTAAAGCTTTTTGTTGTGCAGTATTTCCTTAACCTCCAGAGCCAAACCAATTATTTCTTCTATCTTTTCGAGGTTATCCTCCCACCCGGCGGGAAGACTAAAAATTTCATGGCGGCGCTCTAAAACTGAGGCCTTATTGTTGCGATATCCTCCCACGGAAAGTTCTAGTTTCTGACAGGCAAACACATTTCTATATTGACTGACAACAGCGGCAGGAATGACTCCTTGCTTTTCTTCTTCTTTCCCGATGAGCAGGGAATTCAATTGGGTCCAAGCTGGAGCAGTCGTGGTAAAAGATGCAAAGCTTTCTTTTTTTTCGCCCTTATCCAATTTCCACTGGCGCGGGCTGTGCGGGTGAGGCCACTGCCCGTTAAAATCATATGTGAATCCTTCCTTTTTGAAACGAATGACAAAATCTTTCGCGTTGCAACCACAGGCATGGCAGGTCATTTCTTTGTTACTCCACTCCAAATAAACGCGAGAAGGTTGCCAAAACAAGCCGCGACATAATCCCGTTTGGTGGGCAAAAACTTTTTCCTTCTCTTTAACAGGTTTGATCCAGACCGGATCGGTTTCCGCCTTCATGGGCATTATTTTTCCTATCTTGTCCTGGTGTAAGACGTTAAGCCAAATGGTTTTTCGTAATGTTTTTCCACTGATCAAGGTGGTTATGGCAACGCGGCTTCCACGTAAACTGTCCTTAAACCCTCCTCCAAAGCCAGGGCTATTGCTGGCCTGATTGAATAGAGCGACAGACACGCAGGCTCCACAGGCTTGGGTGATTTCCGCCGGGGTATTAAAAAAAGAATGATTGTTTCCTTCCGGCAACCCAACAAAAAGTTTTTGAATGGGAGTGATTTTTTTTGCCTGGGTATTAATTATTTGCATGAATGGATATTTTGGGTGGGTCAGATCAAACCATTCCAGGTAGGGTTTGATCCCCTCGTTAAACTCCGTTTCGTCCATGGGTTCCTGTTCCCGGGCGCGCAGGGCTTCGGCGTTTTCGGGCGGGAATATGACCTGGGTCAGGCAAATCAACAATTGCAGGGCCGCCAGTTCCATGTCATCCCTAAAGACCGAGATTTGCCGGTCTTCCTCCTTGCAGAGAACCTCATTAAATGTGATATGGCGGAACTGGTTATTAATCTTCACGGGTATCCAGGGGTCTTTTAAAAGATTCATTGTTCTCTTCGCTCCAGGCCAAATAATAAATCGTAAGTAAAAGAGGTTGCTCCAACCGTGCCTTGCCACGAGTCCGATTCCGCCTGCTCCATTTCGAGGTAGTACAGATAATCTTTCGGGGGCGGTAAATATTTTCTCCATGAATTGGGGACGGGGATGGTGTTCAAATTGATCGTTTCTGCCCGTTGATATTTGTCTACATCGGCCAAGGCAATTCCCTCCAGCGTACAATGTCCTCCATTAATAATTCTTATGGGCAATACGTTTAAACTCATTTCGCCGTCGCGGGTCAGCCAGGACGCATTGCAGTCCGTATCCTCGAAAGGGCTGGCATTGGAAACGGAAAGTTGTTTGGCGCAAAAGCGTTTTCCATCTTGCTCCTGCAGAAAATTCTCATGAGCCTTCCGCATCGTTTCCGGCTCGTCCGGCCAAGGGTCATCTTTGTAAACCTTCTCAATCCAGCCTCGATAGGCTTTCGGGAAATTGATCGCATCATTTTCCAGCAGTAACTCGCGTGTCCGCCACAAAGCGCGAATATCCTCATAAATGCACTTGTGCGAACCATATTCCTGGTCATTTTCCGGAAGCAAAACGACGCAACGAGGAGTTTCAAAGCCAACGGGTCGAGTTCGTTCATGACGTTGCAACCGGCCCAGCCGCTGGAACAAAAGGTCCACGGGGCACAACTGGGTAATCATCCAATCGAAATCCAGGTCCAGGCTTTGCTCGATAACTTGAGTGGCGACGAGAATTTTGCCTCCTTTTTCCGAAGCGCCCTTGGAAAAAGGTTTCAACCGTTCATTTTCGATTTCCTGGCGGTCACGGAAACGGAATCGCGAGTGAAATAAATCAATCGAGGATTCGGAGATGATTTTGGACTGTTCCGCAATAGTGAGCAATTTTCTGGCTAGGTTTTGCGCTTCGGCGACCAGGTTGCAGATAAACGCAATTCGCGCCCCATCCTTGGCCGCATGGCAGGCTTTTTCCAAGAGACTGTCCGAAGGCCCCATAAAAGGAGATAACTCCACTTCAATTTCAACTCGGCGTGGCAACGGCAATTCGGCGGGGCTCAAATAACCCGATTTCTCCTCGCCCGCAAAGCTTACAAGAGGATAATCCGCACCGGCCTCTTGGTCGTCGTTTTGCCCCCAAATACGTAAAAGTTGTTCGCGGCGCTCGATTGGAAGGGTTGCCGACAACAAAATAGCGGTTCCACCGGATTGCTTTTGGCAATCGAGAACTTGGTCAAGCAAACCGTTCATATAACTGTCATAGGCGTGGACTTCATCCACAATGAGAATATTCTTTTGGACGCCAAACGCCCTGACAAAGTGATGGCGGACAGGAAGAACGGACAAAAGAACCTGGTCGATGGTGCATATTCCAATTTGTCCCAAAAACAGTCGTTTCCGGCTTTGGCCAAGCCAGGCGGCGCATTGGGAATTCGCTTCACTCGTCCCTTGCGCTGTTTTTCCAGGAGCGGCTTTTTTAAGTTTTTCAAAGAGGGGGTGATATCTGGCCTTGCCGTGCGCGAGGACAATATTGCTGCCATCGGGGAAAAGTCGTTCGGCTATTTGATCCAACCGTTCCAGCATCGCATTAGCCGTGGCCTGGGTGGGGAGGGCGAAAATAATACCGCCAGCCAATCCTTGCGCAAGCAAGCGAGAGGCATAACCAACGGCGGCTTCCGTTTTACCGGACCCCGTGGGAGATTCAATTATCGTCAACCCCGAATTCAAAGGTAGCGATTCAACAAGAGTTTGAACTCCATAGGGAGTTTTGTCAGGATAAAGTTGAGTGAAGCCGCCACTAACAAGAGGCCTGCAGAAAATTCCACCATCACGCAACGCCCGTTCGGCATCGCTGGAGCGTTCTTCAAAGTACCGCTTGAGTTGTAGATTGTTGCTCGCTTTTCTATAATCGAAATATTCAATATTTGATCCTAGCCAATCGCAGACACAGCAAAACCCGGCAAGCATTTCCGGACAAACAGGCGGCGAATCTCCCGGTTTGATTCCAGCCGGTTCCAGAAACATTTTACGGAGAACTTTGATCCAGTCTAGGCGGGCTTCCCTGTCATGGTTTTTGACTTCATCCGAAGCCCTAGGTGAAGGGGGTGGGCCGGATATTAAGCGGGTTCCATGATGTTCCGTAACCGCCTTGATCCAAGGATGATTTATATCGAAATTTCTCAAGCCAAAATTCTCATATTCTTTAAGGAACCATTTAAAACCATATCCTCCATGGTCATATTGCTTTGCCTCGTCGGGATCAGCATTGGAAAATAAAGGATTCAATTTCAGGGCAATGTCTCTCCGTTTAAGCTGAAAACGTACATCAAACTTGCCGAAATCATGCAGGCTAATAAAAAACAACAACCAGGCACGAATGATTTCTTCATCTCGCTTGCATATTTTTGCAAAAGCTCGCTGAAGAGAAATATCCGTTTTTAACCAACAATCAGCCACCGCCGCGACGTCCAGGGAATGATAAATGAGGGGGTGGTATAATAAGTTGTTTGTGTCCCTTGAGGCCTTGCCCCAGTAGCGCAGAAGGTCTGGCCGAACGGATGAACCCATATCCCCCCCTTTCTAGTCTTTCAGACCCAAAAACCTTGAAAATTGAATTTCTGTATTATATATCGGAAATACAAATATGGTTTTGGTATGCAAAAATTACTGTCTATGGTTGAGGTGGTCTTCGCATTATTTTGCAAAGGACCATTTCCTTTTTCTGTTATACCGCTCCTGGCCCGCGCGGAAACCGGAAACGGTGTCCGCCAGCTCATCGGTTCTTAATTCGATGCGCGTCGAGCCTCCGGCTCTCCGTTCGCCAAAATTCTCCAGCATAAAACCCTTTCGTTGCATTTCGGCCTGAAACCGGCCGACCAGTTTGTCGGTGGATTCGGCCAGAGCCGCCTCTATGTTGGCCACGGTTTCCTTGTTGGCGGCGGCCATGGCGAAGGGAATAAACGGAATATACAAACCGTATGTCCCAAGAGTCGCGAACGCGGTTTCTCCGATATCCAGTTTTTTATGCAGGGCGCAGCCCATGACATCGGTCGAAATCACCGGCCGGCCGTAAGGCGAGGTTTTGCCGACAAGCTGAAGTTGAAACTCCTCGCCGTGTTCGTAAAAGCGCGGAAACACCCACAAGTCGTAATACGCGGATTCCTCGAGGTCGGATTCGTTAATAATTCTCGAATGATTGAAATGTTGCGCCAGCCTGGCGTCCAGAAGGTTGATCCAGCCCTCGCCGATGTTGATGCCGTTCAGCTTCCGTTTCTTCAGGTCTTCATTGACCACCAGGGCGACGGCGGAGTTTGTTTTTTTCCCCAGGCGTACACGGGACTTGATGTGCGGGGCGATGGAGCCCTGGCACCCCGCCGCCGCGACCGCGAGGCCCAATAGAACAAGGAGCGGTTTTCTCATGGCGGCAAACCTCCCTATTTTTTGCGATGGATGGAATTCAGTTTATTCTTTCAGGAATATAATGTCAAGCGGGTAGGAATGATTTGGTGTGGTCGGGCCTCCGCGCTGGAAGCAAAAACAAGAAAAGGGTTTGACGGCGGAGATCCGTCAAACCCTTTTCCCTGTTGGTACGCCCGAGGCGATTCGAACGCCTGACCTACGGATTCGGAGTCCGTTACTCTATCCAGCTGAGCTACGGGCGCGTATTTTTTTGTTTCCGTTCAAACGCATTCACACTTCGCCGTCTTCAAAGGGAGCGCCATGCGAGGTTGCTTCTTTTTCCTCCTTGCCGAACTGGCGGATGGTGTCCAGCCGCAGGTTCCACCATTTGATTTCTTCCTTGATCTCCGGTGACGACCCGGTGGGCGGCAGGATATGCACGGCTTTGTCGGCGCCCGCCCGGACTTTCGCGCCCTCCGGGGGGTGCAGTCCGAACTCGCTCATGCGGGCCACGGGGTCGGCAACCAGTTGCGCCTTGAACTCCTCCTGGGTGACGGCGCGGGTCGCCAGTTTCTTCCACTTATTATCCATGTCGGAGCGCTTGTTTGCATCCATTTTTTGATCCTTCACGTTGGGCGAATCGACGGCATGGCGCTCATCGTTTTTCGCGGATGATTTGTGGGACTTTTTTCAGTGCCTCGTCGAGCATTTCGGGTTTGGCGCCGCCGGCCTGGGCCATGTCGGGCCGCCCGCCGCCCCGGCCGCCGACGATGGCGGCCACGTCTTTCAGAATGTTCCCGGCGTGGAACCGGCCGGTGAGGTCCTCGGTGACGCCGGCGGCAAGAAAAACTTTTCCGTTGGCGGCGCTACCGGCGACAATGATCCCGGATTTGATTTTGTTTTTGGCGTTGTCGATGAAAACGCGCAGGGTTTTGGGATTCATTCCCTCCAGCTTTTTGACCAGCACGGACGCGCCCTCGACCGTCACCACTTCGTCCGACAGGTCGGCGCTCTTGCCGGACGCCAGTTTTTCTTTCAGGGCATCGACTTCTTTTTCCAGTTGGCGGGTGCGTTCGAGGATTTTGCTCAAGCGCGCCGTTTCCTCCTTGGGCTGGGCCTTGAGCAGGGAACGGATGCCGGTGAGGGTGGCGGCGTCTCGCTGGATTTTTTCCAGGGCCTCCGGCCCGGTGACGGCCTCGATGCGGCGCACGCCGGAGGCGATGCCTCCCTCGCCGGTGATTTTGAAAACGCCGATGTCGCCCGTTGCCGAAACGTGCGTGCCGCCGCAAAATTCCTTGCTGAAACCGGGAACGGAAACCACGCGCACCCGGTCGCCGTATTTTTCCCCGAACAGGGCGATGGCGCCTTCTTGCAGGGCCTCGTCGATCTTCATCTCGCGGGTTTGCACGGCGATGTTTTCGCGGATTTTTTCGTTGACGACGGATTCGAGGCGGCTTTTTTCCCGATCGGTCAGCGGCGAGAAGTGGGTGTAGTCGAACCGCAGTCGGTCCGGGGCCACCAGGGACCCGGCCTGCTTGACGTGGTCGCCGAGAACGGTTTTTAACGCCGCTTGCAGCAGGTGGGTGGCGGTATGGTTCAAGACGGTACGGGCGCGTTTTTCCGCGTCCACGGTCAGCGTCAGTGCGTCGCCTTTGCGGATGGAGCCTTTGACGATTTTCGCCTGATGGGCGACCAGTTCGGGCAGGGGCCGGGTGGCGTTGAGAATTTCCACTTGCGTCTCGTCGTTGCCGGCCTTGCCCGTATCGCCTACCTGGCCGCCGGCCTCGCCGTAAAACGGTGTTTCGTCGAACAGCAGTTCCACCTCGTCGCCCTCGCCGGCGGTTTCGATTTCCCCGCCGTTTTTCAAAATGGCCAGCAGGCGGCCCCGGCACTGCGTATGACAGTAGCCGTGGAAAACGGTGGGCCCCGCTTTTTGCAGAAATTCCTTGTAACAGGGCGCCACTGCCTTTTCTCCGGAACCCTTCCAGGACTCGACGGACTTTTGCTTTTGCGCCTGCATGGCACGGTCGAAGCCCGCCATGTCCAGCGTGACTCCCGCCTCCTCGGCGATGTCCTCCACCAGGTCGACGGGGAATCCGTAAGTGTCGTAGAGCTTGAAAATTTCTTCTCCGGGGATGACGGTTTGCTTTGATTTTCTCAGTTGGCCGAGAATATCGTCGAGGCGTTGGGTGCCGAAGTGCAGTGTGGTTTTAAAACTTTCCTCCTCGTGAAGCACGGCCTTGTCGATAAAGGAACGGTTTTCTTCCAGCTCCGGATAGGTGTCCTTGAATTGGGTGACCACCTGGTCGGTGACGAGATGCAGGAAGGGTTCGTTTTTCCCCAGCATTTTGCCGTGGCGGAGGGCGCGGCGCAGGATTCGCCGCAGGACGTAGCCCCGGCCCTCGTTGGCCGGCAGTACCCCGTCGGCGATGAGAAATGCCGCGGCGCGGGCATGGTCGGCGACGACTTTCAGGGAAACATCGGTCGGCCCGTCCTGGTGATACGGTTTCCCGGTCACCCGGCAAACTTCGTCGATGACGTTCTTCAACAAATCGGAGTCGTAGTTGCTCTGTCGGCCTTGCGCTACGGCGGTCAGGCGTTCCAGGCCCATGCCGGTGTCGATGCAGGGCCGGGGCAGGGGAGTCAGCTTTCCCGCTTCGTCGCGATTGTACTGCATGAACACCAGGTTCCAGATTTCCAGGTAGCGGTCGCAGTCGCAACCGACGGCGCAGGTGGGTTTGCCGCATCCCAGCGGTTCGCCCTGGTCGATGTAGATTTCCGAACAGGGGCCGCAGGGCCCGGTGGGGCCCATGGACCAGAAGTTGTCCTTTTCCCCCATGCGGAAAATGCGCTCCTCGCCCAGGCCGATGTCGTCGCGCCAGTATCCGAAGGCTTCGTCGTCGTCCTCGTAAACGGAAACGTAGAGTTTTTCCCGGGGAAGCCGAAGGACGTCGGTGAGAAACTCCCAGCCGAAACGGATGGCTTCCTTTTTGAAGTAATCGCCAAAGGAAAAGTTGCCGAGCATTTCGAAAAAGGTGTGATGGCGGGCGGTGCGCCCCACCATTTCCAGGTCGTTGTGCTTGCCCCCGGCGCGCACGCATTTTTGCGCCGAGACGGCGCGGTTGTAGCCGGGGTTTTCAATCCCCAGGAAAACGTTTTTGAACTGCACCATCCCGGCGTTGGTGAACAGCAGGGTCGGGTCGTTTTGCGGAACGAGGGAAGCACTTTTCACCACCTGGTGTTCGTGTCCGGCAAAATAGCCGAGAAATTTCTTTCTGATTTCACTGCCCGTTATCATGGGATTTTCAATTGTTACGACACCGGTCCGTCCGCCGGGCGTTGGAAGGTTCGATTGGGATTTGGTTCCAGGCGGGTCGGTCGACCACGCCGTTTCTTATACGATACCCGCCTTCAGCAGATCGTGCAAGTGGATGATGCCGTCGATGTTTTTGCTGTCCCGCGAGACGATCAGGCAGGTGATGGAACATTCCTCCATGATGCGAAGGGCCATGGCCGCCAGTTCGTCCTTTTTGATGGTCCTCGCGGCTGAGGTCATGACCTCGCCCGACATTGTCGCGGAGATATCTTTTTTGGCTTCGAACAACCGGCGCAGGTCGCCGTCGGTGATGATTCCGCGCAGAAGGCCGCGTTTGTCGGTGACGATGGCCGTACCCAGATGCTTGCGGCTCATTTCGGTAATCGTATCGTAGATGGGGGTGTCCTCGAAAACTTTGGGTATTCCCTCGCCGACGTGCATCAAGTCGTTCACGGTGGTGAGCAGATTGCGGCCCAGACTGCCGCCGGGGTGGTATTGGGCGAAGTCTTCCTCCTTGAATCCCCTTTTGTCGAGTATGGCCAGAGCCAGGGCATCTCCCATCGCCAACGCCGCGGCAGTGCTGGCGGTTGGCACCAGCCCGATGGAGCAGGCCTCTTCCCGGACGCTGACATCGAGCACGTATTCGCTTCTCTGGGCAAGAGTCGAGGTCGGGTTTCCCGTCAAGCTGACCAAGGTGGCGTTGATGCGGTTCAAATAGGGGAGAATCTTGATGATTTCCTCGGTTTCGCCGCTGTTGGAAATGGCGATCACGATATCTCCCCGGGAAATGATCCCTACGTCGCCGTGACTGCCTTCCGCCGCGTGCAGGTACAACGCCGGGATGCCGATGCTGGAAAAGGTCGCGGCGATCTTCTTGCCGATCAGGCCCGACTTTCCCATCCCGGTTACGACCACGCGCCCCTGGCATTGATCCAGCAGACTGACCACGTGGACGAATTGCTCATCCAGCCTTTGGGCCAGGGCCGCAATCGACTCACTTTCAATTTTCAGCACCCGCTTGGCGGAAGCGATTATCGGATCGTCTTGTTTTTGCTTTACCGGGATTTTTAAACGTTGCATGGGCTGATTGCGCATTTGTCCTGGAAAAAAAAGTTTACACCTTAAAATTCAAGTGGTTTCAACTGTTCGATTCTGTCCATACTAGCATAATTGCCGTAGTCGGGCAATTGTGCCGATATCATTTGAAAAGGAGTCCTTCGGGTGAGAGTTGTGACAAGAAATTGCTCCGGATAGTGCTCCGGGGTCAAATGCCCAGCAGTTCTTTCAGTATTTCAACACATTGGATGTCGTACTGACCGTTGCTGGCGTCTTTCTGGATTTCCAGGAAGGCGCTTTTGTATTCCCAGGTCTCCGCGTAAATTCGCTTGGAGGTCATGGTGTCGAAAGTATCGGCGACGGAAAGAATTCTTCCGCCAATGGGGATGTCTTCTCCCTTCAAGCCTTTGGGGTAACCCGAACCATCATAGTGTTCATGGTGCGTCTCTACCATTTCCAGTATGGATTCGGAATGGTAGCCCATTTTTTTCATGATGCGAACGCTTTCCGTGGGATGTTTTTTAAATTTTTCCATATCGTCAGCGTTTAATTTTTCGGTCCGTTGCAGAATTTCGTGAGGCACAATTTCCTTGCCGATGTCGTGCAGGAACCCGGCGATAAGGATATTTTCTTTGTCCTTGTCGGACAGGCCCAGTTTGTCGGCGATGGCAAAGGCGACAATGGCCACGATTTTGCTGTGCAGAATATTGCCGTCCAGCACTTCCACCGGCAGGATCACCTCTTGGGGAATGTCGATCTTGTCGGCAACAGGGTTGTACTGGTCATAGAAACATTTCGGGATTTTTTCCCGGTTTTCCATGGGGTCGATCAGGCCGGTCGCCTTGTAAACCGCTACCCGGTCTTTTTTGCCTTTGAGGGCGATTTTTTCGAACTCGTTGCGTTTGATGTTTGCCTCGGCAAACGCCAGTTTGGCCTGGGTATGCTCCGGATTGATTTTGAGGGTTTTTTCAAAATATTCTATGGCCCGGGTTGCCTGTCTTCTTTTGAAATAAATCTGCCCCAGGGCAAAGAGGGTTTCCGCGTCATTGGGGGTTTTCTCCAGTTTATGCAAGAGGGCGCTTGTTTCATCCGGAGCGTCGGCGTCGGAGGCTCTGTTGCCGACAAGGTCATAAATTCTTATGGCCTGGACATAGGGCTTGACGGCGTTATAAGTCACCTCGTCGATATAAACGGAGCCGGGGTCGCAAATGGCTTCCAGCCTGGAGGCCAGGTTGGCGCTATTGCCGATACAGGAGTAACCTTTCCTTTTGGAGCCGAATAGGCCGAGGACGGCGGGGCCGGTGGCAATACCGATACGCATTTTCCAGGTGGGAAAGAGCTTCGGCAGTTTCTTTTGCATGGAGAGTCCAGCCAGGACCGCCATCAGAGGGTGCATGTGGTAACCGATCGGCGCGCCGAACTCGGCCATGATTCCGTCACCCATATATTTGTCGATATGGCCGTAGTAGCCTAAAAGAGCCTCTTCCATGCAGTTGAGGTAGCTGTTTAACTCTCCAACCACTTTTTCCGGCGGGTTTTTCTCTGAGTAGGAGGTGAAGTCTTTCAAGTCGGAAAACAGAATGGAAATCTGCCTTTTCTCGTTCCGCAGTTTTCCCTCGATCATCATACGGGCTACCGTCGCATCCATGACGGAATATAAAGCGTTCTCCACTTTTTCTTTCAGGGATTCAATAAGGGTATGCGAGCGCTCCAGGTCCTGCGTTCTTTCAGAGATTTTTTGCTCAAGGTTCGCGGTATAGTCGCTCAAGCGTTCGTTGGATAATTTCAGGGCCTCTTCTTCCTTGCGCAAACTTTCGCGTAGCCTGTTGCTTTCCTCCAACTGCACCCTGAGTTTTTCCGACAGAGTGCCGACCAACAGTCCGGCCAGAATGAGGAAGCATCCCCAGATCGAAAGGTTGAAGTACAGGTCGAATACTCCGCTACTGGAAACCAGAAATCCCTCTTCATTCACCAGCACGTAAATCCAAACCATGAGGACGATAAAAAAGGCTCCGAGAATGGTTTTGCGTTTGTCGAGGTAATATGCCGCGATCATTACCGGCATGTAATAAAAATTCAGAAACGCCATTTTGGCGTAGATAAAATAATTGATCAGGACGGCGCTGAGCAGGATGAGAAGGACGAAGAAACCTTCAAAATTGGCAAAAATGTATTCTTTAAGTTTTTTCATGTCTTAAATTGTCAACCTTGTTGCAGTCGAAATCGACCGGGAGGTTCATGGAATGAAGAAGGACTTGCAACTTCTCACCCGCATTTGTACGAAGCATAACAAGAAATGATAACCTAAAATGAGTCGTGGATTCAACTTGTAAGTACAAATTTTATAGTCTTTTAATGGCAAGCTGTCTTTTAGAGGTATCCGGTGCGGGTGATATGATAGACTTTCTCCGATTCGCGTTTCGCCATATTTTGGCATTTCTTAAAAGCATGGGAGCCTTTGGCGAAAGGTGTTAATTGTGAGAAACCCTGCCAATATTCTGGAAGGAGAAGGAATTTTGACCAGATATGAAGTTTTGCCGGAGGTTTGGAGGACAAAAAAGAAAACAAAAACGCTATGAAAAAAGATAAGACGTTGTATCTGATCGATGGGTCTTCCTACATTTTTCGGGCTTTTTTCGCCATCCGCCAATCTCTTTCCAACTCCCGGGGGTTGCCTACCAACGCGCTTTACGGTTTCGTCAACATGTTGCAAAAGGTGGTCCGCGACGAGCGTCCGGACTACCTGGCGGTCGTCTTTGACGCCAAGGAAAAAACCTTCCGCCACGAAATGTTTCCCGATTACAAGGCCAACCGCGCCGAGCCGCCGGAGGATCTGGTTCCGCAATTCCCTTACTTTGACCCGCTGGTGCAGGCGTACGACATCGTCAGCCTTCGCAAGTCCGGTTTTGAAGCCGACGACATCATTGGAACCCTGGCCAGGGAAGGGGAGCGCCAGGGATTCCAGGTGGTCATCGTCAGCGGCGACAAGGACATGATGCAATTGATTGGCCCGCGCGTTCACATGCTGGATACCATGAAGAACAAGCGGTTCGAGGAGAAGGACGTGGTGGCCAAGTTCGGCGTCGCTCCCGCCCAGGTCGTCGAGGTCATGGCTCTTATGGGCGACAGTAGCGACAATATTCCCGGCGTTGCCGGCGTCGGCCCCAAAACCGCCGCGCAACTGATCCAGACCTTCGGCTCCGTGGAAAACCTGTATCGGGACATCGACCGGGTCGATAAAAAGAATCTGCGCGAGAAATTGCTCCGCGACAAGGACAAGGCTTTTTTAAGCCGCCGCCTGGTGACCATCGACACCCGTGTGCCGCTGGACTGCCGGGTGGACGATTTGCAACTCAAGGAAAGAAATAACGAGAAACTCAGGAAAATTTTCCGGGAGCTGGAGTTCGATTCCATGCTGAAGAACCTGGAGCCGGAGCCGGTCGAAACGCAAAAACGCTATGAAACGATTTTGACCGAAGAGGCCTTCTCTCGTCTTTTGCGGCAATTGCCCGGCGAGTTTGCCTTCGACCTGGAAACCACGAGCAAGCATCCCATGCGCGCGGAAATCGTCGGCATTTCGTTTTCATTCAAGGACCATGAGGCGTATTACATCCCGCTGGCGCACCGCTACGCCGGGGCTCCCAGGCAACTGGACATGGCCGACGTCCTTGGCCGGTTAAAACCGGTTCTGGAAAATCCCCGGATCAAAAAGGTCGGCCAGAACATCAAGTACGAAATGATCGTTCTGCACAACGCGGGGATCCGCCTGGCCGGCGTCGCTTTCGACGCCATGATCGCCTCTTACGTGATCAACCCCTCCAAGCGCGGCCACAATCTGGACGATTTGGCCATGGAGTATTTGCGTCATAAAACGATTTCCTACAAGGAAGTTGCGGGCGTAGGGGCCAAGGAAATCGGTTTTGACCAGGTGGAGATCGAGCAAGCCGCTCCATATGCCGCCGAGGATTCCGACATCACCTGGCTTCTGGCGAAAAAACTGAAACCGCTGTTGTGCGATGAAAACCTGGCCCTGTTCAACGATATTGAAATTCCGCTGATCGAGACGCTGGCGGAAATGGAAATCCACGGTGTACTGCTGGATAAACTCGCCCTGGAAAAACTGTCTCGAAGAATGGACAAGGAACTGCTCCTTTGCGAGACGGAAATTTATGAGAGTGCCGGAGAGAAATTCAATATCAATTCGCCCAAGCAACTGGCGCCGATATTGTTCGAAAAACTCAATCTGCCGGTCGTCAAAAAAACCAAGACCGGTTATTCCACGGACGTGTCGGTTTTGGAGGAGCTGGCGTCGCGGCATGACCTGCCGAAAAAAATCCTCGCCTACCGTCAGCTTGCCAAACTGAAATCCACCTACGTCGATGCCCTGCCACGGGAAATCAATCCGAAAACCGGGCGGGTGCACACGTCCTTCAACCAAACCGTGGCCGCGACGGGCAGGCTGAGCAGTAGCGATCCGAATTTGCAGAACATTCCCATTCGCTCGGAAATCGGCCGCGAAATCCGCAAGGCGTTTATCGTCGGCGGCGATTGGGAAATGTTGTCGGCGGATTACTCGCAGATCGAACTGCGGATCCTCGCGCATCTTTCCGGCGACGAAGCGCTGATGGCGGCGTTCAAGAAGGGCGAGGACGTGCATTCGCGCACGGCGGCGGAAATTTTCGGCGTGTCTCTGGACGAGGTGGACGCGGCGGCGCGCCGCATGGCCAAGGCCGTGAACTTCGGCATCGTCTATGGGCTGAGCGCCTTTGGCCTGTCCCGGCAACTGGGCATCACGCCCGGCGAGGCCAGGACGTTCATCGACCAATACTTCGACCTTTACAAAAACGTCAAGACCTTCATGGACGACACCATAGAAACCGCCCGCGCCCGCGGTTACACCACCACTCTCATGAACCGCAAACGCTACCTGCCCGACATTGACAGCAGAAACAAGCAGGTCAGGGCCGCCGCCGAGCGCGTGGCCATCAACTCCCCCGTCCAGGGCGGCGCCGCCGACCTCATCAAGGTCGCCATGATACGCATCCACCGGCGCCTGAAAAACGAAAAGTTGCGCTCAAAAATGATCCTGCAAGTGCACGACGAACTGGTGTTCGAGTGTGTTCCGCAAGAGAAAAAACAGATGCAGACGCTGGTCAAAAAGGAAATGGAAGATGTTTATCCCCTGGCCGTTCCCCTTGTGGTCGATCTGGGCTGGGGCAAAAACTGGGACGAGGCGCATTAGCCGAACAGGCCAGGAAATATTCCGGAATTACCGTTTTTTCTCCTCTTCTTCCTTGTAGTCACCGAGAATTCCCTTGATCGGACAGATGGTCATGACTCTCTCCTCCCCAAAAGATGTAAGGTGGTTGAATAAGAAAATATACGCCTAAAGAAAAAAAAGCGCCAACTGAATTGGTGTTAAGGATAACCTGGATGTTGCATTGCAACGTTGCAAGAAAACGCTTGCAACATCCGTATTTTCGTTTAAAATCCAAATACCTTTCATAGCATTGACTTGTCCGCTAACCTCATATCTTCTAAGGCAGGAGCCTTTTTATGACACGGAAAGCCCGGGGAGACTTGGATACCGCTCTCAATGTGCTGAATGAAGCCGTTTTCATCTACGATGAAAACATGGAAATTCAGTCGTTCAACGATGCGGCTGAGCGAATCACTGGTTTTAAAAAGCAGGAGGTGATTGGCAAGAAATGCGTCACCCTGTTTCGCGACAGTGTTTGCCTGAACAACTGTGGACTATGTATGATGGCCAAAAACCAGGTCGGCGGCGTTGGTTTTCAATCGTCGTTTTTTCGCAAGAACGGCGGCAGAAGGTTGGGACAATTCAATGCCGGCCAACTGTGGAAAAACAACAACGGCCAACTGCGGGTTCTAGTTGCTCTGACGGATATCACCGAAATGAGCCGTCTGAAACAAGAACTCAAGAAGACCCATTCATTTCAAAACATGATCGGCTGGGGACGAGCGATGCAGGCATTGTTTTGCACGATTCAAAACATTGCTCTGTTCGATTCCACCGTACTCCTCCAGGGCGAAAGCGGCACCGGCAAGGAGCTGGTGGCCGGAGCCATCCACAACGAGAGCCCGCGCGCCGGCAAAAAACTGATGAAAGTCAACGGTTCCACCTTTTCCGATAATTTGCTGGAAAGCGAATTGTTCGGTCATACCAAGGGCGCTTTCACGGGGGCGGTGCGGGACCGGATCGGACGCTTCGAGGCGTGCCGCGGCGGAACGCTCTTTCTGGATGAGGTCGGCGATTTGAGCATCAATATTCAAATCAAACTCCTGCGTGTTATTCAGGAACGGGAAATAGAACGGGTAGGAGAAAATTTCACCCGCAAGGTGGATATCCGCTTGATCGCCGCGACCAACAAAAACCTGTTGAAGGAGGTCGAGGAAGGCAGGTTTCGCCAGGACCTGTACTACCGGCTAAACGTCATCCCCATCCATCTGCCGTCCCTGAGAGAGAGGAAAGAGGATATCCCTTATCTCGTTCAACATTTCATCAAGAACTGGAAGGGACTGGGGCGCAAAAAAGTGGCTCGGGTATCCCCCTCCGCCCTGCGTGTGTTAATGGATTTTGACTGGCCGGGCAATGTGAGGGAGCTTGAAAACGCCGTCGAACACGCCTGTGTAAAATGCGCCGGAAATACCATTGGGATCGAAGACCTCCCGATGTATTTGTCTGTGGCCCCGCAAGGCGGGCGGACCCGGCCGTTTGTCAAAGCCCTTTGCCGGGAAAAGGTGTTGGAGGCCTTGAAACGGGCGGAAAACAATAAAACCCTCGCCGCTCGCCTGCTTGGCGTGCACAGGATCACTCTCTGGAGAAAGATGAGACAATTCAATATAACGGAATAAAACCGTATCCCACCCAGCGACGCCGTTTCAGGGAAATCGGATAAAAAAAGGCGCCGGGGATTTGCCCGGCGCCTTTTTTATGCAGACTCGGAAAAGCGGGAAACGGTCGTTTAAAAGGAAATTATGACATGCGAGTTGACACGCCATTGGAACAAGTCCTTGCGGCTGGAGAAGGGAAACTCATAGCCGCCGCCGATCTGGACATGGTCGTTGAACCGGTATGTCAATCCGGTGTTTAACGTGGCAACTGTTCCGGATTTGGTGCTACCGAAATTGACCAGGTCGACTCCCTCGAAATCGACGCCGGGGAGCCGCGTGCCGCTGTCTATTGTGCTAAACCCGTTGATTTCGATCATGGGGAAAAGTTCATAGGGCAACTCGTAATCCAGATGCAGGGAGTAGTGGACGAAGGAGCTGTCATGGGCGCCGTCCAGGGCGAGGTTACTGCCAAAACTGCCTTGCAGGTTCAAGTCGTCCAGAATTTCGGTGGTGCCGGTGACAAACAGATCCACGAAGCCGGAACCATCGCCTTGCAGGCGAATGCCGGAAGTTTGCAGGGAGCCGGTGGGGACTTCAAATCGCAAGCCCGCGGTGATCATCTTGCTTTTTTTGGGCTGGTTCAGCAGGGCGTATTTGAAGCCAAACGTGATATTTTCCGCGCCTTCGGTGTCGTTGAGCGCATTCGTGAAATCGGCATCCACGGCTCCGTCCTTGGTGGCGATGAACCCCAGCCGCTCCGTGATAGCCACGCGGGCCTGGACCGCCCACACCTGAATCCGGCCGCCGCCCGTCAAAAAGGTGTTCGGAATTTTGTGGTAAAGATAGATGATCCTGGCTTCGGTTGTGATATAGGGCGTCTCATTAAAGAGAGGATTGGCCATCGGGGCAATATATTCTTCCTTCTTCCCCTTGCCCAGCGAACCGTGAAGATCAAACTTAAAACCGAGCGCCGGCCCCGGCGCTATCAGCGCCAGCACTACGGCAAGAACAACTGCATAAACCGCTTTTCTTTGATTCATCGTCTGCTCTCCCTCAAGATGTGGATGGCTAAAAAATCAGTTGAACCTATCCGTTGAACTTGAAAATTTCTGCTATTTAAAACTCCCTGATCTACGGTCTTCCAACTGAATTGTTTTATCTGTCGCCTGCCGGGCAGGTTATCCACGAAGCGGCGCCTCATCGCAAGGTTTTACTATCGAGAAGCGCCATTGGGTACTGCGCAAAGACGGCACATGAGCGCCTTTTCCGCTTGATGAACCAAAAAAGCATCCGAATAGTAGAATAAAATAAAAATTTCCGCAAGTCTAAAATAACTCTTTGGAAAACTTGTCGATTCGCGGGGTTGCGCCGCTCGAGGCCTTTGGTGAACAGGATCGTTGCGGATAACACCGCGGCCGGGATTAAAATGCCGGTCCATTCATCCGCCATGAGAAAACTTGACAGGCAAAAAAAGGCGCCCGGTGTGAAACGGGCGCCTCAATCAGAAAGCAAATGCGTCGGTGACGGGATGTTCACGCGACCGGTTATTTGCCTTTTTTGAAAATGGAGGGATTGTCCTTGCCCGTGGCGGCCAGAATGCCGATGGCGCCCTTGGCCACCCGGAAAATGCTGTGGTCAACCAAAATATAATTTCCCGGCATGTCGACTTTAAACTCCACAATCGCGGAGCCCGCGGCGGGAACCAGGGTGGTTTGAACGTTCCGATTGACCGCCCCGCCGATGGCGCCTTCCACATAAACCTTGTCGAAAATTTCTCCGATGACATGAAACGAAGAAGCGCTGTTGGGCCCAATGTTGCCAAAAAAGATTCGCACCGTGTCTCCCGCAGTGGCTTTGATGGCGTTGTCTCCCATCAAAGCGCCCTTGCTACCGTTAAATACAACGTAATCGGGGTGCTCGGCCAATCCTTTTTCAAAGTCAAGTTCCAACAGGTCGCCTTGCCCCGATGATTTCGTAAAAAACTCGCTTTGAAACACATAAAATTCCTTGTCCGCCTTGGGCAATCCCTTTTCCGGCTCCACAAGGATCAAGCCGTACATGCCGTTGGCGATGTGATGCGGGATGCTGGGCGCCGGGGCGGCGCAATGGTAAATGAACAGGCCGGGTTTCAGCGTCTTGAAAGTGAAAACGGATTGTTCCCCGGGGTTGACCTGGTTGACCGCCGCGCCTCCGCCGGGCCCATTGACCGCGTGAATGTCGATATTGTGAGGCCATGTATTGTCTTTGGGATTGGCCAAATGAAATTCCACGGTATCACCGACTCGAACCCGAATCATGGGGCCGGGAACCGTGCCGTTAAAACTCCAGTATTTGTATTTTTTGCCATCCTCCAATTGCCCCACATATTCCTTGGCCGCGAAATTCACCACCACCGTTGCCGGCGTGGCGCGCTTGATGGACGCCGGAACATTGGGAGCGGTCGCCAATCCCGCCTCCACAGCCCAAAGGGCGTTGCACCCTATAATCATCCAAGCAATGGTCAACAAGATAAATCTGGCTTGGTACGCTGGTTTTTTCAACATAAATGCCTCCTTAAAAAAGATTGCAGGTATAATTTGTAAGCAAGTCCGATTCGATCCTGCATGTTCAATTCCCATGCCAGGTGACTGGCTGGATATTGGGATCATTGTTTTTCAATGGGTTGCGAAAATATCCGCATATTCACCGGACAAGAAATCTGTTGCAGGATTGTTGCGCCCGCGGAGTAGCGTTGGCGCCGCAAGTTAAATGGTTGACAGGACCGCCGACATCGGAAATAATTTAACTTCTGGATTTATAAAGAGTTAACAATAAAAACCAGGGGCCGCGAACCGCGGACGGCGTTGCGGAACCTCGAGAACCGGCTTTAACCAACGGAAACTCCCCCGGTCATCAGGAATAAAATGGATCGCTACTGGGAAAACTTCAAAACCCCGTTTCTCTGTTTTGCGGGATATTCCGGTGTAGGCAAGACCACCTTGCTGGTTGCTCTCACCAAACGATTCAAGGCCGACAAAATCCGGGTGGGCTACTACAAGCATGACTCCCACCGGTTCGTTGTGGACCGGGAAGGCAAGGACACCCATCGTTGTGCCCGGGCCGGAGCAAAGATCGTTACCATTAACGACCCCATGCACTTTGCCGTTATCGGCGATGACGATTTCAAGAAAGTCACCATCTCGCACGCTCTGGAGCAGTGCGACTGTATCCTCATAGAAGGGTATAAACAATCCCCATTTAACAAAGTGGTCTTTTTGGATGACAAGGGCAAACTGCCGATTGCCGCCGACTCCTCGGGCATCAAGGCCATAGTCCACCAGGGCAACCTCTCGGGATGGCCTGTCCAGGATTCCCGAATCCCGGTGTTTCATCGGGATGAGGTGGAAGACATCTATGCGTTTGTGAAGTCGCATTTTTACAGTTGCACCTCTTCGCTTTGCGGCGGGGTGTTCATCGGCGGCCAAAGCCGGCGCATGGGGAAACCCAAATTTTCCCTTTCCTACAACGGCAAGCCGGAAGCCCGGCGCATGGTGGAATTGCTGGCGCCGCTCTGCGAAAAAGTATTTTTTTCCGCCCGGCCCGGACAGGACGTGGACAACGCCCTGCTTGCCGATTACGAACGGATTGACGACGAACACGTCGGCCTGGGGCCCGTCGGGGGGTTGGCTACCTTGATGAGCCGCTACCCGCAGAATGCCTGGTTCATCACCGCCTGCGACCTGCCGTTTTTAACGCGCATGGACCTTGAACAACTGATCCGGGAACGCGACCCCTTCAAATACGGAACCTGTTACGTCAAAAAAGGCCACCCGGGATTTGAGCCCATGTTTGCGATTTACGAACCCAAATTCATCTTCCCCCTGTTTCAGGCCATGTCGAGGCGCGAGTTGTCCCTGTCGCGCATCATCAGCGAGCTTCCGTTCAAGCACATAAGAGTGCGGGAGGAGGACCGGCTCCACTTCACCAATGTCAACAGCCCGGAAGAATATGAATCGGCCAGGCTGAAAAGAGAGCAGAAACTATGACTAA
>JBHHYO010000043.1:0-23238 GCA_046757665.1 Nitrospinales bacterium | reverse complement strand
ATTGCATGTATATCTCGATATCTTCTTGTTAGTTAAAACCAGCTGACCGTTGTTGATCTTAAAAAATGGTTTGCTGATCCCAAACATGTTGTCCTGTGCCGTTTCCAACCAATCGTTCCCAGTAAAGATCATTACTATGACTAATTTTACATTGGTTTTTGAGATGTGTTTCTTCAGGGTTAAATAATATTGATCGAGACTGTACCCAGGCACCGCCAAATTTAAAACCTGGTAGCGATCGAATTCATGTCCCAAATAATAGGAGAAGGTTTCATCGTCATTGACACCCGCACCGAATGCCACCGAATCTCCAATGACAAGAATATGGTCTTTGGATGGATCAACCTCACGAGATCTAAACCCTGATGAATTGGTGGTATAAGTTACCTTGCCGTTAGTGACGGTTTTGCTTGGAATGAGCACCCACCCCAACGTTGAATCGAATTGGCATATTTCGCAAACCCAATAGCTTTTATTTTTTGCCCAATAAAACTTTTCTACAAAAAACATGGAAATCGATAAGGTGAAAAATGCTGTTATTAGAAATAAAACAACCTCTTTCTTTTTTCCTGTCAAAAATCGAGTGGTTTTTGGATTGGAATTCATATTTAATCCAGGGTTCTCTCTTTGACCGTTAAAATTCCTTTATCCATTCTTCTTGGTTGTGCAAGCTTTTTTGAGAAGGTATCCGTAGTATCCGGGGGAAAATGAGCGGCAACCTCCCTTTCCGACTCTTCAAGTTTCAGCCGTCCCGATGGGACCAACAGGTTGCTGAAAAACTCGCTTTAATAAGATTTTTTTGGATGTCATGCTGAGCCTTGTATCTTGGACATTATGTGTTGAATAGGCAACGATAGCCTTTTTGGCGAAGTGAGCGTAGCGAACGAAGCGAAAAAGGCTGGATCAGGGTTTTATGGTTCCTCCGCCCTAGAAACGGCCCAACCCGGTTATTGCATGAAGCAAAAGATTGAAGAGCAAACAGTTCCTGCTTCAACTTTTTTTGAGAACGATCCTGGAAAAGTCCGCCAGCCGGGAGAACAGCAGGGAAATGTCGTGCAACAGGCACAGACGGTTTTTTCGCAGGGCGGCGTCATCGACCATGACCATCACATGGTCGAAAAAATCATCGACGGAGCTTTTAATTTCGACGATTTTCGCCAGGGCTCCGGAAAAATCGCTCTGCCGGGTCATGTGCTCCACGGGCTCGCGGATTTTCAGGTAATGTTCGTACAGGTGTTTTTCCTGCGGTTCGCTTAGCAATTCCGGTTGCACGGCGCCTTGCGCTTCCTCGGTCAGAATACTGACCACCCGCCGGAAGGTGATGGCCAGGGGCTCGAAGTGGGACTGCTGTTTCAACGCCGAAAACGCCGCGACCTTTTTATCAACGTCCACAAGAAAATCGATCCCCGTTGAAAGCACGGCGTCAACGGCATCGTAAGGATAACCCGCCGCGCCGAAATAAGTTTTGAGCCTTTGCAAAAACAGATCAAGGGTGTGCGAGCGAATTTCCTCCCGCGTAAGTTTGATTTTTTCGCGAAGCAGGTCCGTCCCGGCGTCGATCAATTCATTCAGGGAGATCCGCCAGCCCCGGTCGAGGATAATCTGGATGATGCCCAGAGAATGCCGGCGCAGTCCGTAAGGGTCTTCCGAACCCGACGGAATCAGCCGCACGCCGATACAGCCGAGGATGGTGTCCATTTTGTCGGCGACGGCGACGACGGCGCCGACGGCGTCCGAGGGCAGAGCGTCTCCGGCGAACGCCGGGCAGTAATGTTCCCGGACGGCGCGGGCCACGGTCTCGTTTTCTCCCGAATGAGCGGCGTAATAACTGCCCATGACGCCCTGCAATTCGGGAAACTCATAAACCATCTGCGTGACCAGGTCGGCCTTGCACAGCAGGGCGGCCCGGTCAACGTCGGCCAGGGCTTGCGGGCAAACCTTTTGCGCCAGCGTCCCGGCGAGCGTCCGGAACCGGGTCATTTTTTCATGGGACGTTCCCAGGGTTTTTTGGAACACGACGCCTTTCAGAAGTTCCACATAGTCTTCCAGTTTTTTCTTGCGGTCTTCGTTGTAAAAAAACCGGGCGTCTTCCAGCCGGGCCTTCAGCACCCGTTCATTGCCGCGTTTGATGACATCGCCGCTCCCCGGTTTCATGTTGCTGACGGTAATGAAATGGGGCATCAGGTCGCCGTTGTCGCGGGACACCGGGAAATATTTCTGATGGTGTTTCATGGTGATGGTCAGCAGTTCCTTGGGCAGGCTCAAGTATTCGGTTTCAAAATCGCAAAGCAGGGGCGTGGGAAATTCCACCAGGTAGGTCACTTCGCGCAGTAATTCCGGCTCTTCCCGCACCAGTCCGCCCACGCCGCGGGCAAGCGTCTGGATTGCGTCCCAAATCTCGCGTTTGCGGACTTGCGGATCGACGAGGACAAAATGCGCCTCGCATTGTTTGAGGTAGGTTTCCAGGCTGTCGAATCGGAAGGCTTCGGGTTTCAGGAAGCGGTGCCCCCGGGAGGCATCGCCGCAGTGCAGGCCGTCGAGTTCAAAATCGAGCGGCCGGCCGTCGAACAAGGCGGCGATCCAATGCACCGGCCGGGCAAAAAGCAGGTGTTTGTTTCCCCACCGCATTTTTTTTGGAAACGGGATGCCGCTAATGAGCCGCGACAGGAAAGCGTTCAGGAGGTCCCGGGTGGGTTCGCCTTTTTTTTCGACCCGCGCGCAAACGATCTCGCCCTTGGCGGTGGTTTTGCGCGTCAGGGAACCGACGTCCACGCCCTTGCCGCGGGCGAACCCGATGGCGGCGCGGGTGGGCGCGCCCTGTGCGTCGAAAGCGATTTTTACGCTGGGCCCATCGCAGGTTTCCACCACGTCCCGCTGGCGAACCTCCATGCCGGAGAAGGACGCCAGCAAGCGGCGCGGCGTGCCCATGACGCGGGCAGACCCCGCCTGAACGCGGTTTTTCTCAAAATATGCCGCCAACTCCCGCTCCAGATACTGCAAGGCCGGCTCTACATACCCGGACGGGATTTCCTCCGTGCCAATTTCAATAACCAGTTCTGCCATAGAAACCATCGGAAAGTCGATGGCCCCGGTTTTTAGCAGAGTCACCGGGCAAAGTCAAATCCGGCCCCCACCATTCCGCCGTCGATCGAACGCCATCGGTTAAATTTTCTCGACCATTCGGATCAAATGCTCCCACGAAAACCCCGCCTTGAAGTTCTGGATGTTCGATTTGAAATCGACCGTATTTTTCTCCCGATAAAATTGCAATATGGCGTCGGCGAGCGCCCGGGGGTCGCCCGGAGGGACGAGATAACCGGTTTTCCCCGGTTCCACGACTTCCGGCAAGCCGCCAACGTTTGTCGTGACAACGGGCTTGTCGAAATGATAGGCCACCTGAACCACGCCGCTCTGGGAAGCGGACTCGTACGGCAGGATCACGATGTCGGCAGACGCGAAATACGCCTCCACATCGTCATTGGTAATGTATTGGTCGTGAATCGTTATGTGTTCATTTAAACCGGCAGACGCGATCATGTCGGTATATTTTTCCCTCGACTCGTAAAATTCCCCCGCAATCACAAGGTGGCAGTCCTGTTCTTTCAAAACATGAGGCATCGCCCGGATCAGGGTTTGCAGGCCCTTGTACTTTCTGATATGGCCAAAAAACAAAAGTGTGCGGCAAGGAACATTCAAGGTTTTTCTTGCCTCTTCCCGGGAAATTCCTTTTTTGGGAAAAACGTCATACAACGGGTGGAAGAGCTTGTGCACCGGGGTTGCGGGAAACAGGCGGCGCAGGGTCTCCACATCGCGGTCCGTATGGACCAGGAGTGTATCGGCCGACGCCAGCGCCATGCGCGTCAGGATTTTCGCAAGCCAGTGCATCTCGTGGGGGAACACATTGTGGCAGTAATAAACGGCTTTGCCGACGCGGGCTTTTTTCATCAGCCAGGCCACGGTAAAATAGCACGGCGCCGACGCCGGACTCCACCACATGAAAAGCGCCAGGCGGGGGTTGAATCGTTTGATAAACCGGAAAACCTCGATCCAGGTCAGGGGATTCAGGGTATCGATCTTCGAGCGCGAGGGCGCCTTGAAGGCGCTTGCGCCGAAGTCGAACTGCGTCTTTCCGGGGAAAAGTATTTTCGGGTACAACCGGGAAAATGAAACAAGCTCAACCTCGTGCCTTTCCCGGAGATGATGGTACAACGTGGTGGTGAAGTGGGAAATCCCCCCGCGGTAGGGAAACGTCAAACCGAGCAAGGCGATTTTCATGAGTGGATTTCTTCGTCCTGACCCTTGGGGGCCGCCTCCGAGGTTCCGCGAACGAACATTTCTCCCAGCAGTCCTATGCAAAAGGACTGAAACCCCAGGATCATCGACAGGATGCCCAGCATCAGCAAGGGGAGTCTTTCTCCGATGAAACCGATTCCAAGAAAATAGCGAAACGTCAAAAAGGCATTGATGGCCAGGCCAAAGAGGAACAAAATCAATCCGACCATTCCGAAAAAATGCATGGGCCGTTTGTGGTAACTGGCAAGAAACAGGACCGTCAACAAATCGAAAATGCCATGCAGTCCCCGGAAGACTCCGCGGAACTTGGTTTCCCCGTGTTCCCGGGGGCGGTGTTCCACGACCATTTCGCCGACCCGGTAGCCTGCCCTTTCCGCGAGAATGGGTATCACGCGGTGCAACCCGCCATGAAGCTGGATGTTTTTGACGACTTCCTTCTTGTAAATTTTGAATCCACAATTAATATCATGGATGGATGTGCGCGCGATTTTGTGAACCAGCCAGTTGAAGATTTTGGAACTCCATACTTTCTCAAGAGGGTCCCGCCTTCTCTTCCGCCAGGCGGAAACCATGTCGTAGCCGTTGTCCAGGCAGGCGATCAAACTCGGAATCGCCTCGGGCGGCTCCTGATAGTCGGCGTCCAGCGTCACCACGTTTTCCCCAAGGGCGTGCTTGAACCCTGTAGCTAATGCGATGGATTTCCCCATGTTTCTTCCCAACCCGAAGACCCGGACTTCGGGCGCCTGCTTCTTGATATCCAGCATCCGACGCAGGGAAGCGTCCGTACTGCCGTCGTCAACAAAGATAATTTCAAAGGTTTTGCCCGTGGAGCCGAGAACGGCTTGCAGTTTGGAAAAAATGACCGGAACATTTTCCTCTTCGTTGTAAACCGGGATCACCACGCTCAAATCCACCGGCTCGCAAGGCCCGGCGTTTAAGTTTTTGGGTTGGCCGTCAGACATGATAGATTGGAAGGAACAAACGCTTCCACCTTTCGAGAGTGTTATGAAAATTAAACAAGGCCTGCACATTGCTGAAAAAGTAATAAACTTCCGGCTGACTCATATGGGAGTTACGCCCGCCGCCGCGCCGATCAACTTCACCTTTTCGGTTACCAATAAATGCCAGTCGCGCTGTCTCTCCTGCAAAATCTGGGAGGTGTACCGCAAAGAACCCGAAAAGTTGCAGGAAGAATTGTCCCTGGATGAAATCGAAAAAATGTTTCGCTCCGTGGGCAACGTCTATTTCTTCAACGTATCCGGCGGCTGTCCTTTCCTGCGAAACGACCTGCCGGAAATCGTCGAGCTGGGTTGCCGATACCTGCGCCCCTCGGTCATTCATATTCCCACCAACGCGCTGGCGGTGGAGAAAACGATTGTGTCGGTCAAAAAAATCCTGGCCATGCTGGACGCGCGCTTTCCGAACATCGCTTTGCAAATCAAGCCTTCCTTTGACGGCGTTGGCAGTATGCATGACGAGGTCCGCGGCGTGAAAGGCAATTTCGACAAACTGCTCCGGCTCGTCGCGGGACTCAAGGAACTGCAAAAAGGGCGCACCAACCTGCATGTCGGACTCGGCACTGTCGTATCCCGGTTCAACATCAAACACCTGCGGGAAATCATGGATTACGCCGACAAACTGGACGTCGATTCCTATATTTCCGAAGTGGCCGAAAACCGCGACGAAATGTTCAACACGGAAGACAACATCGCGCCTTCGCCGGACGAATTCAAAATCGCCATGCGCGAATTCAAAACCGCCATCCACTCCCGGTTGAGCCGGAAAAAGGGCCTGGCCCGCATAACGGATGCTTTCCGCCTTGTTTATTATGACCTAACCGCGGATATTTTAAACAGAAAAAAACAGGTCATCCCTTGTTATGGCGGAATTTCAAACGTTCACGTTGACCCCTACGGCAATGTCTGGCCTTGCTGTATTCTGGGAAATACTCAGTCCATGGGAAATCTCAAGGACACGCAATTCCGCTTTTGGGACATCTGGCGTTCCGAACGGGCGGCGGAGGTTCGCAAATTTATCAAGCAGAAGAAATGCCACTGTCCCCTGGCCAACCAGTCTTACGCGAACATCCTTTGCGATTTCAGAAAACTGGCCCAGGTCCTGCTCCATTTGCTTCCCTTTAAAGTAAACGGCGCTCGCGGTACTCATTGACGGTGCGGGCGATTCCTTCCTCAAGACTTGTTTCCGGCTTGAATCCTAAAAGTCTTTCCGCTTTGTCGATACGGTAGGCATAACTTTGCGTCATGAGGGCGATTCTGGATCGGGTCAGCGGCGGCGCGAAAGGCAGAAATTTCCCCGCCGTTTCAAAAACACCCGCGGCGGTCCGGCAGAGCCAAAGGGGAAGGTTGACGGGGGGGATTTTTTTTCCCATGACTGCCGCGGCAGTGGTGGCGAACGTTTTCCACGTCAGCGGCCGGGCGCCGCACAGATTGATGATCTCGCAACCCTCCGGCCGCGCGTCCATGGTTTTTTCGATCCCTTTCACCAGGTCGTCAACATAAATGGGTTGCAACAATCCGTCTCCCGGCCCGATAAGAAAAAAAAATCCCCGGTCGATGGCGCGGAACAGGGCCAGTTTATGCCTGTCTCCGGGGCCGTAGGTGAACCCGGGCCGCAGGATGGACAAGGAACCCGCGCCGGGTTCATGCAGGCCGGCCAGGACTTGTTCCCCCTCCAGCTTGCAACGTTCATAAACGGTGGACGGATGGCAGGGACTGGACTCGTCGAAAACCGCCCCCTGCGTGGGGCCGGTCACTCCGACCGTGCTGAGATGAATAAACTGCCGCGCGCCCCGTTCCCGGCACAAACGATACAAGGCGGCAACGCCGTCAACATTGACGGCGCGTATCTGCTCCGGCGAAATACCGAACTTGCCCATGACTCCCGCTGTATTGATAACGACGTCCCAGGTTCCTTCCACCTCCTTCAAGGTTTCCGGACGGGACAGGTCCGCCCGCAAGACCTTCACGCCCCGGCTTTCCAGGGCGTTTGCCTGGCCGGGATGGCGGACCAGCGCCTCGACCGTCATCCGGCGCTCGAGCAGACGGCGAATTAAAACCGAACCAATGAACCCCGTACCGCCGGTAATGAGTACTTTCATGTCCAACTCTGTTAAAATCACTCGGATGACGAAAAGGAAAAACACCTAACCGCCAGCCATGAATAAAACCATTGCCGAACAAAGCCCGCCGCAAACGCCCGGCCCGGATGCCGTCGCCGCGGTACTTCTCCCGGAAGACGCGACCACCCGGCGCGCCCGGCGCTGGATCGGCCTGGCGGTTTTCCTGACGGCGTTTTTTCTCCTGTTCGCCACGCTGGACGACCCCGGCGTCACCCTGGACGAACCGTACGCCAACCGCGAGGCGGCAATCTCATTCGTCACCTGGCTGGAACTGGCGCTGGCAGACGTCGCGCATGGCAACTGGGAGCATTTGACCTCCCGGGAATTCATCAAGGAGTATTTCAAACCCCAATACCTTTTCCACCCTCCATTCGCCAGAACCCTGACCGGGATAACCTGGAAGTGGTTTCACGGCAGTCTGGGGGAGATCAGGGCACTGCGTCTGGCGCCTGCCGTTTTGTTCGCCATCTCGGTTGCCCTGCTGTTTCTCCTTGTCGCCCGGTACTACGGATGGGCGCCCGGTATTGTAGCATCCTTCGGCCTTCTCCTGTGCCCGGCGGCATTCGGCCACGCCCACCTGATCGCCCTGGACAGCCAAATCGCCTCCATGTGGCTGATCACCGCGTTTTGTTTTATCCACGGTCTGCATTCCCGCCGCTGGGCGGTGTTGTTCGCCGTTTCCGCCGGACTGGCCATGAACACGAAAATTCACGGATTTGCCGCGCCCCTGCCCCTGTTCTTCTGGGGGCTGTTGTTTTTCAGAAAAAACATCCTGCCGAACCTGGTTGCCTTGCTGGTCATTTCTCCTCTGGTGCTTTACCTGACCAACCCAAGCTACTGGCACTCGCTGTACAACCTGGTTGATTTTCTGGACAACATGATGACCAAAAAAAGTTACGAACAGGTATCGACGCATTTTCTGGGCGAACACTACGGCTTCTCGCCTCCCAAATATTATGCGTTTTTCATGACATCGATCACCCTGCCGCCCTTGACGCTGATATTATCCTTGTTCGGACTGGTCATGAGCGCCTGGCGCGAAATCCGGTCGTATTTTTCCAGGCGGGCGGCGGATTTTCTGGGGCTGTTTTTTACCCTGAACGCCTTGTCGGCCCTGGGTCTGACGTTATTTAAAAACATTCCCATTTACGACGGCGTGCGCTTGTTTTTGTCTGCCTTTCCTTTTCTGGCGGGGCTGGCGGGAATCGGCTCGTTTTATCTGGCCCGGATTGCCGCCCGCCAAAGCATCCAGTCTATCCTGGCTCCCGGCCTCGCCGTGGCGGTGATATTTTTCTCCGGCCTGTCCCTGGCGCGGATTCATCCCTTCGAGCTTTCCTATTTCAACCTGTTTGTCGGCGGCCCGCAGGGCGCACGGAAACTGGGTTTGGAATCGACCTACTGGAACGACGCCTTCACTCTCGAAACGGCGGCCATGATGAATCGGAAATACCATGGCAAAGCGTTTTCGGAAGTGACGGGATTGAAGTACACCTTCAAATATTATAAGCAAATCGGAATCCTGGACCCGTCCATCTCCCAGAAGAAAACGGATTACGATTATTATCTGTTGCAGTACCGGCAGGGCTGGTTCAAGGCCCGCGACTGGTTTTACGCCGATTACCTGACCCCGGAATACGCCGTGCGACGGGAAGGCGTTCCCTTGCTGGAAATTTACAAGTCCATGGAGGCCCAGGGGAAAGATCGACCCGACTTGACCAACACGAAAGCCGGATCGAAAATTTCGCCCAAGGGGTTTGAATGGTTTCGATACCTGGTCATCCCCGAAACCGGCCGGTACCGGTTCGCCATTTTCACGCCTCATGAACATACATTCAAAATCGACGAGAAACCGAGCCGGAAGCTCGACTTCCGCAACCACCACGGCCTGTGGGAATACGCGGTCCAGCTCACAAAAGGGGTGCATACCCTGGAGCTGTTTTTCCCGCACACCGGCAAGCCGGTGGAGTTCTATCCGGCCTGGATCACACCCGCCGGCGACAAGGGCCTGGTCCCCCGAAAAGCCCTCATCCCTGCCAAAACGACGGCGACCCCGGCCAAAGGGCTTGTCCCGTAACACCGCGCGCCGCCGCCAGCGCGTCCAATCTTAAAAATTTATTTTTTTCGCAGGCGGTAGATGTGGGCGTGGGCGTCCTTGTACACAAGCTCGATCAACGGATGCTTTTCCATAAGCCGGATAAACCGGCCGTGGCGCAGGTCGGTAAACAGGTACGGTGTTTTAAAGTCATTTCTCAAAACGGGATAGGGGTCGCCCTCGAGCGCTCCCTGGCTGATATCGACCCACTTGCGATAGAGGGATTGATCGTACAAATACAAAAACGCGGGATCGAGGCCCGCCACATAACGGTTTCTGGAATTGTAAAAGAACAACTCCGGGAAATCATCCCAATCCGTATTAAAGATCGTGGAGCCGGGCGTATGGGTTTTGAGCCAGAGCGCGGCTTGTTGATAGCGCCCGGTGGCTCTGGGGTCGCGCAGTTCTTTTTTTGCCGCGTCAATCTGGCGGCCGCCGATGAAAAGCAGGGCGGCGACCAGGGCCGCCTGAACCAACAGGCCAATCCCACGCGATGTGAAACGGCTGTGCAACGGCGACTCGCGCCACCCGTCGCGGAACAGCAGGGCGCCCGCCATAACCGCCACGGGCACGAGGTACTCCACAAAGCGTCTGGACCGCAAGGTCAGGCAGATGACGAGGATCAGGAACAGAACCCAGCCCAGGGTGTCCGGACGCGGTTTTTTTCTGACGGACGCAAAGACCGAAGCCGTAGCGGCCAACAGAAACACCAGGCTCAGATGAGACGTCAGTAGCGCCACTGCGCCATACGGCTTCCATTCCTCGCCGCCCGGCACCATGCGGTCCACGCCCGCCGAAAAGGTTTGCGCGAACAGGAAAAACGCATTCTCCGGGAAATACGGATTGACCACCAGGCCCGCGGCGGCGCCCAAAAGAACGGCGGCGAGGCTCCGGTCATCCACACGCCTTTCGACCACCCATTGGCTCAGAACAATAAAACACGCCAGCAGAACAAAAAGCGTGAATCCGCCGTATAACCAGACAAAAGCAAATGTGAGAAAAAACACCGCCTTGTATTTCCCGCCGGCAACCAGGCAGGCGCCCATGAACAAAAATGAAAGCGCCACCAACGGCGCGCGGGGCAGACTCATGCGATACAAAAACTCGGTCGAGATAATCAAACAAAGGGCCAGCCAGACCCATGGCAAGGGAACCTTCGAGGTTTTCAGGGCGTAATAAAAGACGACACTGAATATCGAAAAAAAAACGACGGTGGAAAGCTTGGCGCCCTCAATCAAATCAACCGAGGTAAACGGGACAAGCAGGAGATGATACAAAAAATGAATGTCGATGAATCCGCCCGGCGTATGCCAAAACCAGGGGAATTCATGGACAATTCCCTGATGGCTGATGATCGAGGCCAGCTTGATGTGATAGAAGCCGTCGAAACCGGGGATGTTTTGCGTGGAGAACTGAATGGGGTAGAAAAAAGCGAGGGCCGCGGCAAAAATCGCCGGGGGAACAAGAAAACGGATTTTCAAAGCCGGTCCAACCGGGTTTTGGCGCGGGCGTAAAATGCGTCCTCGCCGCGGCCGTCAAGAATCTTGCGATACGCCGCCACCGCTTTTTCCCGGTACTTCATGGCAAACTGAAGGTCTTTCTGCGATTGTTGCCTGGCGGACCGGGCTTCCAGCCCCAGCGTGGAATCATTGCTCCAGGTTTGGGCAAACTCGCGCAGGGCGCGGTATCTTTGGTCGTAAACCCGCATCTTGTTTTCATTGTACTCGGCGGACTGAAACAGGGCCTCCACCGCGGCGTCGCTCCCCGGATAACGTTCCATCAGGGCCTTATGAAACTTCAGACCCTCCGCCTCGTTATCCAGGTAACGCAGAAAGACATTTCCCAGCATCAGGTACGCATTGCGGTCGGACTCGGTATCGCCGGGCGGACTGTCAATCACCTGCTTGAAAATCCGGATGGCGGCGGGATAATCCCGTTTCCAAAGATAATAATGACCCAAATGAAACCGGACGCGGTCGGAAATTTCTGTGTTGGGGTGCAACTCGATGATCTTTTGCGCTTCCAGAACCGCCAGACGGAAAAACGGGTCCCGCGTGGTTTGGCTGTTGCCCGCCAAAAAGTTGGCCATCTTGATGTCGCCGACAACGGCTTCATAGTCTTTCTGAAACGCCAGCACCTGATCCAAAAAATGAAGCGCCTTTTTATGCTCCTTGTTTTTCATGTGAGCAAAAGCAAGGTAATAATTCACCTGGGCGTTTTTAGGATACCGTTCCAGCAGTTGCGAAAGTTTTTCAATGGCCAGCGGGTAGTTTTTGTCGTTCAGCGGGTCCACGGCGGCTTGTAGCTCCTGCTGGGGAATCCGGAAGCATCCGGAAAGCAGCAGGAAGCAAACAAGCGCCGCCAGGTTGCTTTTCAACAATGGAAATAAAATGCGCATAGTCAGTGAACCCTGAAAACTTACTGTTTCTCCCGGAATTCCTTGATTTTAAGATCCGGGGAATCGAAACCCGTTCCACTGTTGTTGTTACTGCCTCCCGCAATAGCCATCGGCGCGGTCAAGGTAACCGCCAAGGCAATCGCAAAGATGAAACTTTTCAGGTTTCTTTTTTTGAAAGTCTGCATGTGAACCTCCTCTAAAAAGTTAATGAAACCACCTAACACACGATTCATGGACAAACCAACGAATCAACACTGAGTCATGATGCGCGGGCAAACCCCGCAATCTACTTTGTTTCCCGGAATTCCTTGATTTTAGGGTCCGGAGAATCGAAACTCGAACCGCCGTTGTTGTTGCTACCTCCCGCCATGGCCATCGGCGCGGTCAAGGTAACCGCCAGGGCAATCACAAAGATAAAGCTTTTCAGGTTTCTTTTTTTGAAAGTCTGCATTTGTAAATCTCCTTTAAAAAGTTAATCAAATCATCCAACCCACGATTCAGGGGCAAGTCACTGAAGTGACATATTTGAGCTTGTATTTTTCTCCCGCGGTAACGGTGATCGTTGCCGCCGTCGCATCGGGATCGGAGGGGTCGACGCCAAACAGGCAACCATGACCGGAACCGCCGAGCATAAAGGTCCGATTGGTGGTATTCAACTCCGGCTTCCCATACTTGGCGCAACCGGAAAACGAGCCCGGCGTGCCGCCAGTACACTTCTGTATGATCAGGATTTTATCGAGCAGGTCATAGGTCCAAATCCCGGCAATGGCGTCGCTTGCCGCATCGATTCCATAATCGTTGCCCGCTCCCGCGCCGCCGTAGTGAGTTCCCGCGGAGCCGATCACCACAAAATTGTTTGCGATATTGTCGATAAAGGTCTGGTTGTCCGCGGGATCCGAAAACGTCTGAAACGTCAGAAAGTTGTTGCCCATGTTGACTTCGAACGTCCCGGTTACCTTGCGGTTCAGCAGATTGGTGTTGGCCAGGTTGTCCGTTTCCGATGTGATGCTGAACCGCACCTTGGTGGGATTGGAGGAAAACCATTCGGGTCTTTCCAGGCTCACTACCGCAAAATCGGCGCCGATCGCGACTTTTTTGTAGAGCGGCCAGGTTGCGTTGGTCAAATCTAAATCCGTGCTCGCCACCGTGTCCATGAGGGTATTCGAGGCCGCCGTTTTGTTCACGGACCATCCACTGCTCGTGCCCAGCCAATTGACGGGATTCGTCAACGTGGTCATGGGGATCGAAGCGTATTCCACCTCATACTCCTGGCTGTTTCCGGAGGAATACCCGTCGGCGGTAAAGCCACCACTGATGTTGCCGGAGATTTCACCCTTGGCGATTTCCAATCCGCCTTCCGCGACAAACAAGGAACGTGTGTTGGTTTCGTAATTTCCTGAGATGCTGATCTCCGTCGCCATATTCCGCGCCATGAGCGAACCCAGGGTGAGCATGACCGCCAGGAGCACGAGGGCAACGATCAATACCACTCCTTGAGCATTGTTGAGATAGGACTTTCCGGATTCAACCGCCTCCTGCAACTGCAACGCCAAATTGGGCCTCATAAAAAAAGTAGTGCCGGTTGTTAAAACAGGTTCCTCAAACGGACCGTGGATTCCAGGTATATCCGGTCATAACCATCCGTGCTGGTCGATCCATCCTCATAAGTGACGGTCTTGATACCGGCGCCCTGCTTGTCACTGCGGGCCACGATCTGGACCTTGAGGCTCCTGACGCTACTTCTTTCAGCGGAGGTCAAGGTGTTCCCCACGCTCGAGATTTCAGTGCCGGTGGAATCGTAATATTTTATCTGCATGTAATCGATATCGCTGGCCAGCACTTCCTTGGCGCCGGAATTCAATTTGCGCCTGAGCCGCTTGGTGGAATCACTGGCAATCCCGACATAATCAAACGTTACCGTATCGACCACGCTCACCGAACTTCCCGTCGGGAAAGCATTGGTCAACCCGGCGGGGAGTGTGATCTGGGATCCAGCGGGGTCGGCGGCCAGGATCGCGGACTCGGCAGTGAATCCGTCGGAAACGTAGATGGTTTGACCGGACTTGAATCCGGTGATGCTGTCCACATTCAACACGGTACTCGTAGCGGCCGCCTGGCTGGTCAATTTCGCGAAGACATTCCAATAATCGACCAAAAAAGTGATGGATTGATAATCGGCCGCGGTGATGACCTGCACCGAACTGGGAACGCCCAGGCCGGCCATGCGAAAATCGCGGGTGAGGACGTCCATCGCGTTGCGGGCGTTCTGGTTTCCTTCCATCAACCCCTCCTGCCTGCCCAACACTTCATCCTGGAAGAGGAAGAGGCGGTAAAGGGACGCCAGCACAACGAGGCCGATGGCCAGGGAAACCAGCAGTTCGATCAGGGTAAAGCCCCCTGACCGCGGAATCTTTGTCTTATGATTTCGTAACGTAAACATATTGCAACAGTTAGCCGGCAAGGCAATTATTGGCTGATGGCCGTTGTCATTGATCTGCTTTTGTTCGATGCGCCGATGGACCACGTCACCGTCACCGTAATGGTTTTAACAAGACCTGAAGTCGTCACAACCCAGCTCCGGCTGTAAGGCCCCCCGGCTTGGCCCCTCGAGTCGATATTGGTTTCACTGCCGTTGGTGATACTGGAGAACGTGGCACTTTTGAAGGCCTCGATCTTGTCTTGAATCAAGGTTGTCGCCGCCGTGATCCGCTTGACCTGCGCATTCTTCTGGACGAACGTAGTTACCAGCGACGCTGTTCCCAAAAACCCGATGGAAAGAATGGTGATGGTGATCAGGACTTCGAGAAGAGTCAAGCCCCTTGCATCGGCCACGCTCCAGTTCTGTGGTTCCCGGCGAAAGCAAAAATCGTTTCCTCCCTCAATTGAGCGAAATTTTTCCGCCCGGCGATACGGTAATTGTTTTGACCCGATTGTTGGCATTTGTCAGGGTTATGGTAACGGCGGCCACGGCCATGCCCCGATAATTGAAAACGGGGTCCCCAGTTGCGCTGATGGAAGCGAAGCTTGAACTCTCCGGAAGCGAGACGGTTTGATCCGTCGTGTAAGTGCCCAAAACCGATCCATACTTGACATCGTAAGTAATGGGAATGTTCGTATTAAAATCAAGCATGTAATAGAGGTTTTTCGAAATAGCCTTCTGCCGGCAGAAATGCAGGTCATTGACAATTTTGCGCGCCGCGCCAGTCAAACGATTGTTTTCCACCCACGCCGAAATCATGGGGACCGCACCGGCCAGCACCAGGCCGCTGATGACAATCACCATCAGGATTTCCATCAGGGAGAACCCGTTTTCCCGCCTTCGAAAACAAATCGGTTTGGATCGCATAACCAACCATGAGAAAAGTTCCTAAAACAATATGTTAGGCCATTTTCATTAATACTCCTACTACAAAAAACTCATTGTTTCTTTGATGATATTTTAGACAAGTCGCCCTGAAAAGGCAATAGAACAGAATTACTTTGAGATTAAAACAGCTAAAAACAGAACCTTTGAAATCAAAGTTTTTTTGCCTGCAATGACAAAAAACACCTGGAGGGTCCACCAATCTTCCCGACGGGTTGGTGAAGCTTCAATTTTGAAGAGACGAGTCATCGGTTCGGCGTGAGGATTTCGCGTTGCAATTCGTGGAGCGATGAACGCAGGTCAAGCAAATCGCCGCATTATTTTTTTGTATATCCGCTTGAGAATCGTTCGCAGACGGGCGATGGGGCTCCATCCAAACCGCACCTTGCAAATGAAATCCAGGAAGAAATCGTTGCCGAGGATTTCCACGCGGGGCAAGCGAAAAAGGTTTTGTCCCGGACGGCACAATCCCTGCTCCACCGTAAACGCGCATCGCAGGGCCATGCCCGCGGCAGTGCGGACAGCGGTCTCGTCATGGTCGCCGTAAGGATAGGCAAAATAAGTCACGGGGCGTTGTAATAAGGATTCGATATCGGCAATGCTATCGCCAATTTCCGCGCGAATTGTTTCCGGGTCCTGATGCTTCAGGGACAGATGGGTTTTTCCGTGCGCCTGGAAATCCACCCATTTCCCATAGGCGGCAAGAAGAGCCCGGACTTCTTCACCGCCCAGGATAGGCAGGTCCGGCGCCGCGGCAATCCAGTCGGTTGCGCCGCCCAGCTTGCCGGGATTTAGAAAGTGGGTGTGGCAAAAACCCATGTCGGCCAGGAGCGGCGTGGCCGTATCCTTCAACTCGCGATATCCATCGTCAAAGGTGATGACCACCGGCTTGGCCGGAATCGGGCCTCCACGAGCCAGATAATCATATAACGTGTCCAGGGAAATCGGCTGATACCCCCTGCTCTTGAGCCACCGCATCTGGCGTGCAAACCGCTTTACCGGCAGGATGTACAATGCGAGCGCCTTGTGCCTGATGTCGGACACATTATGGTAACAGAGAATAGGAATCCCTTTGCGAGGCGCTATGTTTTCACGGTTTTTCATGCGGCGCGGCGGCGGGCGCGGGCCGGATTGCGCCGCCCGGGCGGGTCTTCGCGGGTTGCATCAGCAAGACGGTGGACGGGCGCCGGTCAGTCCTCAAAAGGTTCGTAACACCGGTCCCTGACCGCCCGGCATTCCAGAATGCGTTCTCCGGCGGTTTTAACTTTCGTTTCGGTGGACAACTGGGCGTCCAGTTCGACTTTATACTCGCGTTGCGACACTCTGGCGCACACCCGGTATTGTTTGTCGCACCGTGCAATGCCCGCTTTGTTTTTGGCCGTTTGTTCGGCAAATCGTTTTTTTTCCTCCTCGGTCATCTTCCCAACCGCGGTTTCGCGCAATTTCCGTTGCCGCGTTTTTGCCCGTTTCAACAGCCGGCGCGCCTGTTTGTAAAATTTTCCCTTGACCCCGGCGCGGTGAATGTAAGTTTCCAACAGAACTCTGGCTTTCCCCGGCTTGCCGGAAAAGAGCAAGGCTCGACCCTCGATAAAAGGCACCGTATCCGCCAGGGGGATGCCCAGCTTGCGGATTTCCCCCACCAATCGGAGAACTTCGGTATGGTTCTTCGCCTTGATATTCCGGATGAGCTGGGTTTTGAGAAGTTTCAGCTTCTCCTGAGGCCCGGGGTCGGCGAAAGCCGTCGGTACCGGCGGAAGCAGGGAAATGAAAACAAAAAGGACGACGGCATGGCACAGGTTTGGCAGGGACACTCTATCCATCGTCATGCCACCTCTAATCGGGCAAAAAAAACCGGCAGAGCATACACTCTGCCGGCGAAAATTGGAGCAGTTTTCTATTTGGGGACAACGTTGGTTGCTTGAGGGCCTTTCTCACCCATGCTCCTATCAAATTCCACCGCCTGACCTTCTTTCAGCGATTTATAACCTTCCCCTTGAATTGCGGAAAAATGAACGAAAACATCCTCCCCTTCCTCAGATTCGATAAAACCATAACCCTTACTGTCATTAAACCATTTTACTGTTCCAACAGGCATAAGCTAACTCCCCCTCAAAGTTAAAACATGACCTATAATATCATAAATTTCAAAATTGGTATGAGCAAATTGCTCTGTCTCAAAAAAAATATCCCCGCCCCTTCCGCTCCCAAAAGGTCTGTGTTACCGCCGGTGGCGGCAACATCCATTTTCGGGAAATCGTCAGGATTTTTGGATGCGTTCCAGCAACTCCTTGTATTTGGAATTGTTCGGGTCCTGTGACAAGGCTTTTTCGATGGCTTGCCTGGCGGCGTCCTTTTTATTTTCACCGAGCCGTATTTCGGCGATTTGATAGTAAGCATCCAGGAACGTCGGGTTTACGGCCAGGGACTGGTTGAAGGCTTCGATAGACTTGTCGATTTTTTTCTGGGCCTTGTAAACCATGCCCAGGTTGAAGTGGGTCAGCATTCCCTTTGCATTTGTTTTCAGCGAGCGCTGGAGGGTCTCCTGCGCCTTGGCGAGGTCGCCCTTCAGGCGATAAACCTCGGCAAGGTTGCCTAAATAAAGCGAATTGTCGGGATCCCCACTTAACGCTTTTTTGTAAAACTCGATGGCCCGGTCGAGTTTATTATCCTTCTTGTACACGTTGGCGATATTATTATAGGCCTTGCCGTCATTGTCGTTTTCGCTGATACCGACAGCCTGTTCCCAAGTTTTTATCGCCTGGTCGGAGTTGCCTTTCATGTAATAAGCCATGCCCAGATTCACATAGGCTTGCGTATAGCCGGGTTGCCGCGCAATGACTTCCTTGAACATTTTTTCCGCTTGATCGTATTCCCTGAGCCCAAAATAGACCAGGCCCTTTTTGTTATAGGCCTTGAAATTATTGGGGTCATATTTCACGGCCAGGTCAAACTCATCAATGGCGTTCTGGAACAGGGAATATTGGGCAAACTCGATTCCCAGGCGGTAATGCGAGTCGGATTCGGCGGGGTCGATTTCAACTTTGTCGTCGGCACAGGAAGCCAGGAACAGCAGACCAAGGAAAAGCAGAGGGATAAATTTGCGAGTCATAATTTTTCAAAAAAAATAGGGCCGGCCAACGTGGCCGGCCCCATTCGGTTAAGCAAAACTAGTTGATACCACGGCCCCGAGTTATATCTTGCTTCTGAGCCGCCACATCACCCGCAACCTTTGCCGCTAATGCCGCGGAATCATGAGCATCGCCGATAAACTCCATGGCGAAGCCGGAAGAGGTGTCGGGAAGAACAACGGCGCCCCAAATCGCCAACTGGTTCAAACCTGAGAAGCCGGCAGCAAAAGCCCCATTCGAAGTTTGTTGCTTCACAGTTGGGTTGGTTGCTTTGGAAGTAAACAACAAGCTACCGCCGGTTGACGAACCGTTGGTCAAACCGAGAAACAATACCTTGCTTCCGGTAATGGTGCTACTATTTACCGTGGGGTGATTCGTGGATACGATGAACACCCGGTAAGTTTCGCCGGCGCCGATGGTGAACTCCGTGCTTCCCGCGGTGCCAGCCTGCCCTATCGTCTCTATCTTCAAGCCGATCTCAGTCGCGGCGCTGGTCAAGGACGGGTGGGCGATACCTACAAAGGAATAAGTGGAACCGGCGTCGGTCTGGAAATAAGGCGACAGCGCGGTTCTGGCTTTATTGGCAGCCATGGCATTCTGGGCGGAAAGGACCACCGGAAATGCCAGCAAAATCGTCATCACAATGATACGTGTTTTTTTCATCAGCCGTTCTCCTTGTTGTATTCTGTAAATTGGCATTTTTTTCGTAGTCATAGTTGATTGGTTCGCTAATGTTAATTAACACCAACCGGAATGACATCACCGACAGTGCTAATGGCAGAGGCCGAATCATGGGTATCGCCGATGAACTCCATCGCAAACCCGGTGTTGTTCCCCGGAACAACAACCGATCCCCAATAAGTCAGCATGGTAGCGTCACGCGCCTGACCTGAGGCGGCCGTACCAGGAACTGCGGCCAAATTAAAGGGCTTGCTGGCCACCGAAGTAACGGTCACATGACCCGACACCAAATTGGTGGTGCCGGAAAGGAGGATGGTGCTACTGTTTGTCGTGACAGTCAGGGAGTTGATCGTCGAATGGTTGGTCGATACCAGAAACACCTTGGTGGTCGTGTTTTCAGTGACGGTGAACGAAGTGGAACTGAAGCTGGTACCGTCTTCATCAAAAGCGCTCAATTTTACACCAACCTCGGAGTTCATCCCCGTCAGGGAAGAATGGGAAACGGCGATAAACGTATAAACGCTACCATCACTCTGCCAGAAAGGGGAAACGACTGAACTTTTATTTGTAACCGATGAAACCGCGAAAGCATTGACGGCGCTAAATGCCAGCGCAACAATGCCCGCGACTGAAATCAAAAATCGCATGCTCAGCTTATTTTTCATCCTCATGATCTCCTATGTTTTCGAATTATATCTCGAGTAGAAATTATATCTAATAATCAGGATCTTTGGACCACGGGTCCGCTTCTCTTCCGGTGCACCTCCTTGGTTAAAGAAAATTAACGATTTTTAATAAAACAAATCTGAGCTATTTTAGATGAAAAAAGGTCATTGTCAAGTCAAAACCTGTTTTTTTGCGAAATATAATGAATAATCCATTTTTCCCCAATGAGTTAGAGCAGACAATCCGGGAAACGATCGTCTCAGGAAAAGCTCAAAAAAAAACACAAAAACCCTTTATTTGCAATAAATTAAATAAAATCCGCCACAAAGGTTCCATGCCTTGTTTTTTTGCCTTGCGCCCGTCCCGACAATTCGCCCGTTGAGCGAAAATAATTTTTGTCGGAGACCTTATTGATCGGCAAATTCCCTGAAAATGTTAGGTATTTGGAAATTTTCCTGCCGCGCCCGCCGCCCGGCGCGCCGGTTCTCACCCTTGCAAAAAGATGGTGAGTAAGCAAGGCTGGACCATCATCGGGTTTCCTTATAGATAGTGAACGGGGATTTTAGCGTTTTCGACCGGTTATCCAAAAACGCCCGTCCTTCTTTGTCAGGCCAACACAGCAGTCCAGGATTTCGGACAGGGTTTCGCTTTTCAGCATGTCCGCCTTTTTGCCTTGATGGGCGACCTTCCCGTCTTTGAGATACAACACGTGGGTGATGGCGGGGATGATTTCCTCGATGTGGTGAGTCACGTAAATCAACCGGGCCTTTGTGCGCGACAAATCCTCGAGGGTTTCAAGAAAAAGTTCCCGGGTGGGGATGTCCAGTCCGGCGCAAGGCTCATCCAGGACCAGCGCATCGGGCCGGTTGACCAGCGCCCGGGCCAGCAGGGTCCGCCGCGCTTCGCCATAGGACATGGCGTGAAACCTTTTGTCCGCCAAATGGGCAATGCCCAGGGAGTCCATTTCCCGCAACGCCGCTTGCTGTTGCGCGGGGCTTGGTTTTTCGTACAGCCCGATACTGGAAAAGAGGCCGGATTGCACCACCTCCACGCCGGTGATATTTTTGTCGTAGCCGGCCTGGTACTCCGCCGAAACAAAGCCGATGCGGGCTCGGGCCTGCCAGAGGTTTGCAAACCCGCGGTACCCAAACCAGTGAACGGCGCCGCCGAAAGCCGGGATCAGTTCGCCGAACAGAAGTCGCAGGAACGTGGTTTTGCCGGAGCCGTTGTTGCCCACCAGCGCCCAGTTCTCGTTGGAACGCATCGTCCAGTTGACGCCGGACAACACTTGGGTTCCTTTGAGAAAGACATCGGCGTTGCGTATTTCAATCAGGAAATCATCCGCGGCGGGCAGGGGTTTTTCCATAATAGGCCGGCTCGGAGAGAAGCGGTCTTCAAGCGAGGGTTAAAGAGAGCGCCCGGGAAATCCGGGTTGCGGCATCCGGTAGCACACCGGGCGCACGGAAAGGCGCGGGGAAAAGAAAGCTTTCCCTGGAAGAAAGGCATCCCCGCGGGTCGGCAAACCGCAAAAAAAGCCGGCGCGACGGATAAACGGCCTGCCTGGGTCTGTCAAAACATCCGGAGCACGCTAAAAGCTAGTGCCCGGCCGCGTCTCCGCCCACGTTCCACAGGTAATAGAAATCCAGGCCCTGCACTTTCATCAGGCCCCAGTCGATAAACACAAAATACGCCGTCATGGCAATCAAGGCGATGATAAAATGAATAACCGACTTGGGCGTAATGAATTTCTTTTTTTCTTGAACTTGCTCTTCCATGTCGTTTCCCGGTCAAAATAGGTTATTGATGCTTTTCCGCATGTCCAGACGGCTCTTAACGCCAAACGGAGGCAAACCAGTAAAAAAACCACAACGCAAACACTACGGTGGCAATATAAATAAACGGTCCGGCTTTTTCTTTTAAATCATTCATAACGGCGGTCTTGGCTCCAACGGAAAAGTTGATGGGAATTTATTCTTGACAGCGCAAAATTCCGGATGCTACTGTTTATTGTCTACCGAATTTTCAACCAGGGAGTGAACCTGCATGGCCAGCAAAGACGGAAAAATCTTCGACTCCATCGTTTATATTGGTCTCGGAATAAATTGCCTGACGGCGGTTTATTTACTACTGATGTATTTTGAGGTTATTTAAGCATAGGCTTTCAAGAGGTGTCAAGAAGTAAAACCACTCTCGCCTCGCCCCCCTTTCCTACCCCGACTCAGAATAAACCTGAAGGCCAGACATCCCGTTTCATTGCATACCAGCGCGCTCCAGCCGGAAGCGCCGGTGTTTTAATGACCTCGAACCTTGTCTCCCGGATTTTTTCATTAAGCGTTTTATCAAGACAGCATTGCTCGTTCTCCACCCCATCGCCAAGCAGGATATTTTAAGAAACGAAGCCTGGACAAGGAAACCTCTTAAAATTGAAAATAAATAAAACCCGTATGCTCCATTGGGGCGAAAAGGAAAATCACCAGCGTCATCAAGGCAACATAAAAATGCGCGGCGAAAGTCCCCCGCTTGAAAAAGACGCTGTCCCGCCGGGTCGCATGAAACCACCAGTGAATGATGATCATGCACGGCAGGAAAAACAGATTCGCGGGAGAAAGAAATGCCCAATCCCAGGAGCCCGGATTCCAGGAAAACAATTTGCCGTAAATCTGCCCCGCCAGTTCCAGATTTTGCGCACGGAACAGCACCCAGCCAAGACAGACAAACAGGTAAGTCGCCGCCCATTTGCACAAGGTCAGCGCCGGGTTGGGAGCAACGCCTTTCTCCAGGAAAACGGCCATGGCGCGGTTGATCATAAGGCCCAGCCCGTGATACAAACCCCACAAGACAAAGGTCGCGTTGGCCCCGTGCCACAACCCTCCCAGAAACATCGTCACAAAAACATGAATACAAGTGCGGGCCAGTCCCTTACGGTTTCCTCCCAGGGGAATGTACAGATAATCCCGCAACCAGGAAGTCAGCGAAATGTGCCAGCGCCGCCAAAAATCAAACAAGTCGGTTGCCAGATAAGGTGTACGGAAATTGACGGGCAGTTCGTACCCCATGCTGAGCGCGATGCCGATGGCCATTTCCGAGTATCCGCAAAAATCGCAGAATATCTGGATGGAATATCCTATCACCGCAACCCACACCGCCAGGCTGTCGTAGGATTGCGGGTTTTTGAAGATCGGATCGACAATGGGAGCGATGTTGTCGGCAATGACGACTTTCAGAAAGAGACCATAGAGGAAAATCTGCAATCCATGAAAAAAGTTCTCGGCGGAAAAATTCGTCGGACGAAGGAGCTGGGGTAGAAATTGTCTGGCGCGGACAATCGGCCCCGCAACCAACTGCGGGAAAAACGCCACGTAAAGGGCAAAAGCAATGGGGTCGTCCACCGGCTCCAGTTTCTTAAAATAAATATCCAGCGACACTGCTGTCCGGTTGTTTGATTTTAAAAACCCCATAACCTGTTTTATTACCATA
>JBHHYO010000042.1:0-23287 GCA_046757665.1 Nitrospinales bacterium | reverse complement strand
ATAATGTGATGAACTCTGCAACTTGTTGCCCTTGACGACTCGCAAGTTGGGTTCAACCAATTGATAAATCAATTTTTCACAAAACCCGGGGGAATATTTTGAAGAATTTCGAGGAATTGGAATCCAAATCGGCTCAGGAAATTTTGCAATGGGCTTGTGGAAAATTTGGCCGCCGCGCCGCCCTGGCTTCAAGTTTTGGCCCGGAGGATATGGTGCTGATCGACATGATCTCCAAATTGGACGGACAACTTGCTGTTTTTACGCTGGATACCGGCAGACTGCATGAGGAAACCTACGAGACGATCGACCGGGTGCGGTCAAGATACGGACTGACCATTGAAACTTATTTCCCAAAAGAGGAGGCCGTCGAGCGGTTGGTGCGGGAAAAAGGTTTTTTTTCGTTCCGCGAAAGCCTGGAAAACCGCCGGGAATGTTGCGGCATCCGCAAAGTGGAACCTCTGAAACGGGCTCTGGAAAACCTGGATGCGTGGATCACCGGACTGCGCCGGGATCAGGGGGTTACTCGGACAAACGTCCACAAGGTGGAAGAGGATATCGACCATCCGCCGCTCATCAAGATTAACCCGCTGGCAGACTGGACACAGGCCCAGGTCGAGGATTATGTCAAGACTCGAAAACTGCTCGTAAACCCTTTGCATAAAATGAATTACACCAGCATAGGATGCGCGCCCTGCACCCGTCCTACAGAACCGGGCGAAGACCCCAGGGCGGGCCGGTGGTGGTGGGAAAACCCGGAACACAAGGAATGCGGCCTGCACCGTCCGCGTTAGCAACTCCCTTGTTTCACCGAGGGGCTCAACGCACAACCGGGTTGCCGTCCTTCCAAACCGGCTTCTGTATTCCGAAATTCGCCGTTGGTTTTGAAATAACAAGGAGACATCCATAGTCCGCCACACTCTCTTTGGAGAAGCGGCATGACATGAAATGGGGCTGGAATGGGCAATTTTCAAGAAAAGACGCGGCAGGCCGCGGCAATATTATCCAAGGCCCGGAGGGCGCTGTTTCTCACCAGCGCCGGCATGAGCGCCGACTCGAATATCCCCACGTTTCGGGACAAGGACGGGTATTGGAAAAACTTCCCGCCGTTTAAGGAAAAAGGCCTGGAAGCCCAGGACCTGGCCAGTCCGTGGGCTTTCCGCAACGTCCTCCCCCATGCCTGGGCCTTCTATGAATGGCGGCGGCGCAACGCCCACGAGAATAAACCTCACAAGGGATACGAGATCATCAACCGCTGGATGGCCGAGCGGTTCGAGGACGCTTTCATCCACACAACCAACACGGACGGCTACCATCTGCGCTCCGGATGCCCGGCGAACCGGGTGATGGAGGTTCACGGTTCCATGTGGCGCCTGCAATGTCTGGATGCGTGTACCCCCGACTTCTGGGACGAATGCGCGGTGCCCCTGTGCGATCTCGCCACGGAAACCATGCGGGCTTCCGGTTTCCCCACTTGCCGCCGATGCCACACCATCGCCCGGCCGCATATCCTGATGTTCGGCGACGCCGAATATTGCGGCCATCCGGAGCAGGAAGAAAACTTCCGCCGCTTCATACAGCAACCTGTCGATGTAGCCCTCCTGGTCGGAAGCTCGGGTGCCGTACCCACCAACGACTTTATCGCCCTCAGTTTGATGCGGGCGGGCACGGAGGTCATCACCATCAATCCCGACTCATCCGCCAACAACATCGCACGCACCGAATATTTTCTTCCCATGAAAAGCCGGGAAGCCTTTGAAGCGCTTGACACCTGCCTGGGCTGAACGGATAGGAAAATTCTTATCTTATATAGCCGATTTCCGATCTATTTTTAAGGATTCTTTTCGGAAAAATTATAGTATGATTTTCTCCATCAGACCGCTCGGAATTTGCACAACATAAAAGGAGTTTCAATGCCGATTGCCCTTTTGATAATGGTTTTTCTTTTGTCGGCGCCGGTCTCGCTTTACGCCCAGTGCGAGAAAGAGGCTATCTGCGAGATGGCGCGGCATATGAACCCGTTCGCCATTCTCGACAAGTGCCCCGAAGCCGGCCCCATGATCGTCGAATGCAAAAAGGTTCCCAACAAGACCGTCGAGTTTCTTCCCGAACCCGAATTCGTCGATAACGGAGACGGCACCGTAACCGACAAGGTCAACCACCTGCTATGGATCAAAAAGGGCCTTCTCAAACCCATGAGTCTGAAGGAAGCCAAGGGTTTTGCCGACTCCTTTATCGTCGGAGATAAAATGGGATGGAGACTGCCGACGCTACCGGAGTTAAAAACCCTGCTCTACCACGAAAAAACGCGCAACTCCAGCGGCAAGAAAGCCTGGGTCAATCCGGTCTTCGACGACGGCAAGGGCCACCATTACTGGACCACCACGACCTGCCAGAAAGTCACCAGCATTGAGGACCGCTACCAGAAGAAAATTTGCCGGGAGGGAGACAGCGCCGTCTGGCTGATCCATTTCAATATCGGCGCCATATTCTGGCACCACGTCACATCCAAAATTTACGATGTCTGGCTGGTCGCCGATCTTTAGCGGCTTGTTGCTGAAGAGGTTTGGGAAACACGCTTCAAATTAACTTCCATCCCCCGAATTCCTCGTACATTCCTGGTTCCTACACTCCTGCGTCAAACGACAAGCCGCGGAGCGGCGCAAGGCTCCGTTCCCACGCGGAGCAAGGGTCAGCCCTGTCATGGTTCGACGGGCTCACCATGACAGGGCGGGCAACGCCCGCGGGATGAATTTTTTCTCGGTGTCCCGGTGTCTCTGTGGTTAAATGGAACTGGACATCTACCTCAAAATCAACGAAAGGATTGCGCGAGCATGATTAAAATAGAAGGCGAAATCACCGAGATATCCTGTCCGCCAAACAAGGCGGACGTTCTGCGAACCGTCAGCATCTGGCTACACCAGACCGAGGAGGACATGGATTTCACCCTGGACCTCGAGGAACTCAAAAACTCGCGGATGAAAGTCGGCGACAAGGTAACGATTCAAATCGACAAACGGTTCGACGTGGATTCCTTCACCAGTGAACTTTTCAAAAATGCCTGAGCGCCGGGCCAAGGATGGGCAAACGCCGTGAGTCTACGCCGTCTGGGTGAGTTTGGCCTGATTGCCAGACTGCAATCCCGCCTGAAATTCCGTTCGCCGCGAACCCTTGCCGGCATAGGGGACGATTGCGCGGTTTACCGGGACGACGGGCGGCGCGGCAAGGTGCAGATCGTCACCTGCGACACGCTGGTCGAGAAGGTGCACTTCGATCTATCGACCTCGGCGGCAAGGCAACTCGGCAGAAAAGCGCTGGCGGTGAATATCAGCGACATTGCCGCCATGGGCGGCACACCTCTGCTGGCCCTGGTTTCCATCGGCGTTCCCCGCAAAACGCCCGTGCGGTTTCTCGACCGTTTTTATGACGGCTTGAACGAGATTTCCGAGGAATATCAAATCGAGCTGGCCGGCGGCGACACCGTTGCCTCGCCGAGCCATTTTTATATCTCCGTCACCCTGTTGGGCGAGGCGGCGCAAAGGCGCTGGTTTTGCCGCTCCGGAGCCCGGCCCGGAGACAAAATTCTCGTCACGGGAACCCTGGGCGACTCGGCGCTGGGCCTGCATATTTTGAAGTCCGGGAGAAAATCCATAGCGGGACCGCAAGCGGTCAAAAACCGCTTGATTCAAAAGCACCTCGATCCCACGCCGCGAATGGCGGAATCGGGAATGCTCGCAAAGTCCAGAGCCAGGATCACCTCCATGATCGATATCAGCGATGGGTTGGCGCAGGACCTGGCCCATATCTGCAAGGCGTCGGGTGTGGGCGCCGTGCTATGGGAAGAGTCTCTGCCGACATCACAAGCCTTTGACAAGGTTACGGTTCTTAATGATATCCCGGCGCGCAACCTGGTTCTGGCGGGAGGGGAGGATTATGAATTGCTATTTACTTTAAGCCCGGAGAATGTTAGAAATTTAATATGCCGATTTGATAAAGTCGGCAGGCTTCTGGCCTGCATCGGCGAGATCACCAACGACCCGGAAACGGTTTTCCTGATGGGAAAAGGAGGACAGCGAAAAGTTCTCTCCAAAGTTCCGGGATTCGATCATTTCACCCCATGAAAATGGAAGGAACCTTCAAACCGCGGCCCGCTTTAGGCAAACACCCTGGCGGTCCGAAAAGCCCATAATCGGGGGTTGACCGGGTTTTAATTAAGGTCTTTGAAAAACTTTGGACGAATCCGACTCACTATTCATTCGCACACTTTTATTATTGGTCCTGATGGGCTGTTCCGCCTTTTTCTCGGCATGTGAAGTTGCCTTTTTCTCCCTCAATCCACTGCAACTGGCCGAGATCAAGAAAACCCGCGGCAAGGCCGGGCAACTGGTTCACCGGCTTCTGAGCAAACCCCGGGAACTTCTGGTCACCATCTACATCGGTAACGAACTGGCCAACATCGCCATATCCGCTCTTGCCGCGTCGATCGCGGTCGGGATATTCGGCAGTCTGGGAATCGGCATTGCCATTGGTCTTGGAACGTTCCTGCTCCTCCTGTTCGGAGAGATTCTGCCCAAAACGCTGTCACTGCGATTTGCGGAAATCTATTCCCTGGCGGCGGCCTACCCGCTCAAGGGATTCGCCACCATCGTCCGTCCCTTCCAGAAACTGCTCATCAAGATCGGTGAACGCTTGATAGTCAAGCTGGGCCTGGGCTCGGATGGTGCGGGGGAAAAAGAAACCGCCATCACCGAAGAGGAGTTTAAGGCCATTGTCCACATGGGCGAAGGGGACGGCGGTCTGGAAGCGCAGGAAAGCAAAATGATTCATAACGTAATCCAGTTCGGCGAAACCACGGTTTCGACCGTTATGACACCCAAGATCGAAATGTTCACCTTGCAAATCGAGGAAAGTCTGGAGGAAATTCTTCCCAAAATTATGGAAAATTTCTACTCCCGCGTCCCCATTTACGATACCGAGGGCGAGACGATTCTGGGAATACTTTTCACCAAGGACCTCAACCGGCTGAAACACTTGAGCCCGGAAAAATTCAACCTGAGGAACATCCTCCACAAAGCCCTTTTTGTCCCCGAATCAAAAAAGATCAAGGAATTGCTCCAGGAATTTAAAAAAATGAAACGCCACATCGCCATTGTCCTCGACGAATACGGCAGTGTCTGCGGTCTGGTTACGCTGGAGGATATTCTGGAGGAGCTGGTGGGAGAAATCGACAGCGAAATGCGTAATGAGGAAAATCCCGTCATCCGGATCGACGCCACGCATTATCGGTTGAACGCCACCCTGACGATAGCCGAGTTCAACAAGCATTTTCAAACCGATTTGCCCGAAGACAAGTTCGACACCGTAGGCGGCATGGTGTTCGGGCTCCTCGGACGGGTGCCGCGGTCCGGGGAAGCCGTTTCCCATGAAAACTTCAAATTCGTTGTGGAAAAGATGAAAGGCGCACGCATCATGAAACTCAACCTCACCGTCCTCGAACCGCCACATAAAAAGGAACCCGTCACCGTTAAGGAAAAATCGGCCTAATGGACTTAACCGCCACACTCATGCTGGTCACCCTTTGCCTGGTCGTGGAAGCTTTCTTTTCGGGATCCGATATCGCGCTGATCTCGGCCAATCGCATTAAAATCCAGCACAAGGCCGACCAGGGAGACAAGGCCTGCATACAGCTTACTGAGTTGTTGAAAGTTCCGGACCGTATCTTTACAACCATCTCGTTCGGCACCAACCTGGCCGTAGTTACCAGCACCGTCATTTTCACGACTTATATGATCCGCCAATTCGGGGAAATCGGAGATGTGCTGACCATGCTGATTCTCTCTCCCATAATTTTGTTATTCGCCGAAATCGTTCCCAAGATTATTTTCCAGCAAGCGGCGGACACGCTGATCCTTTCCGTGGTCAAACCGCTTCATTTCTTTCACAAATTGTTTGCCCCCGTGGTTTCATTTTTTGCCCTGTTTTCTCAACCCATCCTGAAACTGGTGGCCGGCAAAACCAAATCCAACGGTTTCACTATCAGCCGCGACCATATCCGGCAAATCATACAACCCGAAAGCGCCGCCGAACTGGACTCCACGGAAAAGAAGATGATCCACAAAATCTTCAACTTTGGAGAAACTCCCGTGGAGCAGTGTATGGTGCCGCTGGTTCAAGTTTACAGCATCCGGGACACGGCAACCCTGGAGGAAGCCCACAAAATCGCCAACGAATCGGGGTTTTCGCGCCTGCCGGTTTTCCATGAACGGGTGTTTAACCTGATCGGTATTCTCAACACGTTCGACCTTTTGGACAAACCCAGCGACAACACGCCCATCAGCGAATTGATCCGCCCGGCGCTCTACGTTCCGCCCAACAAAAAAACGGACGATCTTTTAAAATTGCTCCAGCAACGCGGCTTGCACATGGCCATTGTGGTGGACGAATACGGCGGCTGTATCGGCATCGTCACCATTGAAGACTTGCTTGAGGAGATTGTCGGAGAAATCGAGGATGAATACGACGAACCGGAAAAACTTTACGAAACCTATGCCGACGGAGGATACCTCATCGAAGGCGACCGGCAAATCGACACGCTCAATGAGTACCTGAACCTCAATCTGCCCAAAGGCGACTACGAAACACTCGGCGGACTGGTCATCGACCGGCTGGAAAAGATTCCTTCTCCCGGCGACCAGGTCGTTGTAAACGACTATCGACTAACCGTCAAAGACGCCGGTAAAAGAAAAGTTAATTCCATTATCGTAAGGAAATTTTCCCCCACAACCCGGGAGCATCCTGCGCTTTCCAAAAAAAAAACAAGACCCCATAAAACCTGAAAGCTTCTGAGTTTTCCCCACTTCCGGCGAATAATTTTCTGTTTTATTCCAGCCGGTTTTTCTTTCTTTGTCGAAACCCGTTTCGGAGTATAATTCTACATGGGGGTTTAAAAACAGAAGGTTGCGACCCTATGAAAATGAAAACTTCCGTTTTTTCCATTCTTTGTCTTTTGCTTGTTTTGCCGACTTTAAGCTCCCAAGCCAACGACACAACGATAGAAACTTATCAAAAGGCCGTCATCGAAAATCCCGATGACGCTTCAGCACACTACAAGCTCGGCCTGGCTTACCAGCAACTTGGACAATATCCCGAGGCCATTCGGGAATTGCAAGAGGTCTTGCGGTTAGCGCCGGACCACGCCAAGGCAAAAATCGCCCTGGGAAAGACTTACGTTTTGCTGGGCCGCGGCGAGGAAAAATATCCCCGGCGCTTCAGACCGGAAGAAGCCGTCGTTAAATACAAAAAAATCGTCACTGAAAATCCAAACGACGCGGAAGCGCATCGACTGCTGGGAAACGCCTACCTGGAACTCGGGAAATACTATCAGGCTATCGAAGCATACAAGAAAGCCCTGAGAATTAATCCTGAAGATGCCGAAACGTATCTTTACCTCGGCATCGGCTATTACAAGATCGATTGGTTCGCAGAAGCTATCGCGGAACTGCAACAAGCTCTTTCTCTCAATATAAACGGTAGCGCCCACATTTATTTGGGATTGATCTACAGGGCAATGGACGCGGACCCGAAACCCGTTAAAGAAGGCTTGCGAATATCCGTCAAAGGCGACTACGCCGAAGACGAAAAACGAGCCGTCCTGAAAAATCCAAACGATCCCGACGCGCACCACACTCTGGGAAATTCCTACCTGGTTTTGGGGTGGTATCCGAAAGCCATCAAACAGTATCAGGAAGTCCTTCGCCTCGATCCGAATAAAGACGTGGTGCACTATCGTCTTGGTATTGTGTACAAAAAACTTGCGCAATATCAAAAAGCCATTAAAGAATTCGAATATGCCCTGAAAGCTCATCCCAAGGATGCCTGGGCAAATTATAACATCGGGCAATCCTATGCGGCGCTTGACAGGCACCAGGATGCCATCTCGGCATTTGAAAAAGCGTTGGCCATCAAACCCAAGGATCCCAACATACACATCTCACTTGGGCTGGCTTACAAAAGGTACGCCATGCGGGTTCATCCGGATATCCCCGATGACAATATTGCCCTGGGAAAAATATTTCTGGACCTGAGACGGTATTCGGAAGCGGTCACCGAATTTGAAACGGCACTGCAATTCGACCCGAAAAACAGCGATACGCATTACCAGCTCGCGCTGGCTTACCGGGGAGCCCAACATGAGGGGGGCTCACAAACTTCCAATCGTTCGAAGAGGCTCTCGCAGGCGCAGGGTTACGACAAACCCGTGAAGGAAGCCAGGAACAAGGAAAAAGCCCTGCTGGAGTTTCATAAATCGCTACGCCTTGCCCCCGACACAGCCCTGACGCACACTCAGCTTGGGAAAACTTACCTTTCAATGAACCGGGACTCCGAAGCCATTGAGGAGTTCAAGGAAGTCATAAGAATCAAACCCAACGATGCCAACAGTTACTTTACCCTGGGCCATGCTTACAAGGTGCTCAACCGGTACCGGGAAGCCATTAAATTTTTGCGAAAAGCGATAAAGCTCGATCCAAAATTTTCCGACGCCCATTTCAGCCTGGGAGAAATTTACCGGGTAACCGGCCAGCCGGATCAATCCAACGCGGCATTTGAGGCCGCTTATTCCGCGCTCAGGGAAAAAGAGCGCAGTTCCGTTATTGTGGGCGAATTCGAAATTATCCGCTAACACGCGGCGCGGACCCGTAGCGACATTGAAAAACCCTCTCTCCCGCCTTCTCTCAACAAGAGACGTTTGAAAACCCGATTTTGCTTTGCCGGAAACCTGACGTTTTTCTCTTTCTAAAACCCGTTTCGGAGTATAATTTTATATGGGGTTTTAAAAACGGAAGACCGCGGCCCTATGAAAATCAAAATTTTCCTTATCCTTTGCTTTTTGCTTGTTTGGTCGGCCTCGAGTTCCCAAGCCAACGATATAACAATCGAAACTTATCAAAAGGCCGTCATCGAAAACCCCGATGACGCTTCGACCCACTACAACCTCGGCCTGGCTTACCAGCAACTTGGACAATACCCCGAAGCCATTCGGGAATTGCAAGAGGTCTTGCGGTTAGCGCCGGACCACGCCAAGGCAAAAATCGCCTTGGGAGAGACTTACGTTTTGCTGGGCCGCGGCGAGGGAAAATATCCCCAACGCTTCAAACCGGAAGAAGCCGTCGTCAAATACAAAAAAATCGTCACTGAAAACCCGGGCGATGGGACAGCGCATCGACTGCTGGGAGACGCCTACCTGGAACTCGGGAAATACCGTCAAGCCATCGACGCATACCAGGAGGCCCTAAGTATTTATCCCGAGGATGCCGGGATGTATCTTCTCGCCGGCATCGCCTATCTCAAGCTTAAATGGTATCCGGAAGCCATCGCAGAGCTGAAGCAAGCCTTGCGCCTTGATCCTCAAAACGGTAGCGCCCACGTTTATCTGGGCATGTCCTATAACCTGCAAGGCGAGGCGCATGATCCCGTCAAGGAAGGCTTGCGGATCCCCGGCAACGGGGATTACATCGAAGATGAAAAACGAGCCGTCCGGGCAAACCCGAACGACCCCAATTCACACTACATCCTTGGAAATTCCTATGTCGCTTTAGGCTGGTACCCGGAAGCCATCAAACAGTATCGGGAAGTCCTTCGCCTCGACCCGCAAGCCGACGAGGCGCTTTACAATCTTGGAATCGTTTACAAAAAACTGGGACGTTACCGGGAAGCCATCGGCAAATTCAGGGACACCTTAAAAATCTACCCCGCCGATGCCTGGGCAAACTACAATCTGGGACAATCTTACCAGGCGCTCGGCCAATACCAGGACGCTATCACAGCTTTCAACGAAGTGCTGACGATTAAACCGGAAGACCCCGGGGCGCACATTGCTCTTGGCCTGACCTACACCAAACAGGCATTGCAAACCCACCCGGACATTCCCAACGGCAACATATCACTGGGGCAAATTTTTCTGGACCTCAGGCGGTACCCGGAGGCCGTTGCCGAATTTAAAACCGCCGTGCAATTCGATCCGGAAAATGCCCACACGCATTACAAACTCGCGCTGGCTTACCGGGGAATCCGAGACAAGGAAAACGCCATATCGGAATTTAAACAATCGTTGCGAATCGATCCGGAAATAGCCCGGACACACTCGCAACTCGGTAAAACATACTTTGTGCTGAGACAATACCCGGAAGCCATTGCGGAATTCGAGGAAGTGATCCGGATCAAACCAGGAGACCCGGTGGGGTACTATATCCTGGGATACGTCTACAAGAAACTCAAGCTGTTTTTAAAAGCTATTCCGCCGTTGAAACGGGCCATCAAGATCAATCCGGAATTTTCCGACGCGCATTGGAGTTTGGGGGAAATTTACCGGGAAGTCGGCTTTCAGGAACAATCCGTAGCCGAGTTTGAGGCCGCCTACTCCTCCCTTGGAAACGGCAAACGCGATTCCGTCACCTTGGGAGAATTCGAAATAATCCGTTAAAAGCGTCAATTGGTGGTTGCCGGCGAGGGATCGGGTTGCATCCCTTTATTGTTTTGCAAACCCAAAGGCTTAAAAAGAACTATCAAGGCGGGCAACAGAGTCAGATTGAAAAGAAGCGCCACCAGCATCGCCAGCCCCGTCAACAAACCAAAATAAATCGTCGGGCTGAAATCAGATAACGCCAGAATGGAAAAACCGGCGGTTACGGTAATCGACGTGTAATAAATCGCCCGGCCAATACTGCCATGGCAACGATCCAGCGTCGCCGAATAATCGTGGTCCAACTCAAATTCACTTTTGAACCGGTGAATGTAGTGAATCGTGTCGTCCACGGCAATACCAATGGTGATGGCGGCAATGGTAATCGTCATCATATCCAGGGGAATCCCCAACCATCCCATGATCCCCAAAACCAGGCAGGCGGCAAGCATATTGGGAACAATAGCCAGAGTGGCGAGGTTGACGCTTCGAAACAAAATCATAAACATAATCAGAATAACCACGAACACCAGCCCTATCGTCGTTATCTGCGATTTATAAAGACTCTGAAGCATATTGTTGTAAAGCACCACCATGCCGGTAAATTTTATCTGATCCTCGGAGAATTTCATGTCTTCCACCAAAAACCGGCGGATTTTCTCGATCAACGCTTTCCGTCTCAAGGTGGGATCGGATTCGATCAGGCGCATATTGATGCGAATTTCGTTGGCGTCATCAGAAAGGTAGGGAGAGACGAGAGCATCCTTGACTTTTCCCGGCGCCAGCTTTCGCAACAAAGCCAAGTCAAAATCGTCAGGCATCTGCCCATCGTTCAGGTCCGTAAAAACCTTGATTACGGTCGCAATGGACATCACCTTGCCGACTTCCGACATGCTCTCCAAATGTTCACGAATTGCCTCGACCTTCCTCAGCATGTCCTCATGAAACCAGTAGTTGTCTTCTTCCTTTTGAGTCTCCCCGCCTTCCTCCGTGAAGGGGTCCGCAAAAGGGTCCTCAAAGGTGGTGTCGGGTGTTGCCGACTCTTTCAGAGAGGCATAAAATTCTTCATCCGGATCAATGATGATGTCCAGGGGCGTTGTGCCGCCCAGTTTTTGATCGATAACCTCCATCCCCCGGTAAATTTCCGTAGTACTTTTGAAGTTGTCGATAAACCGGTTTTCAACTTCCAGCTTTAACACGCCGGCGGCGCTGATAACCGCCAAAACCAGGCAGAAGATCAGTATCTTGTTGCCGTTTTTTTTCGTGAAGGAGGCAACGGCCATGGTGAAGAACCTGGTGAAATCCTGGCTGGAATATGCTTTCTCCGGTTTCAGCAACATCAAGGCCGCCGGGAAGAAAACAAAATTCAACACAAACGCCAAAGCGATTCCAATGGTCATCATCCAGCCGAAATCAATGACGGGCCGAATGTCGCTGACCACAAGCGAACAAAAAGCAACGATCGTGGTAATGGCGGTATAAAAACAAGGCTGGGTCATCAGGCGCACGGTTTCCCGAACCAGCGTTCTTTGGTCCCAGTGAGGGTTTTCGGCATTCAAGTCCCGATAACGAACAATCAAATGAATTGTCAGCGACATGGTAATGATGAGCAGGATGGAAACAAAGTTTGATGAAATAACCGTCACTCGCCACTCCAGAAAACTGACATAGCCCAACATAACCAATACCGTGATAGAACAACAGAACATCGGAAGAAGCACCCAACGCAGTTTCCCAAAGAAAAAAGCGAGAGCCAAAATCAAAAAGAACGCAACGCCAAAACCGAACACCTCAAGATCGTGCTTGATGAAATCAATCATGTCGGAAATGATCATGGGAATGCCGCCCAAAAACATTTTAGCCTTGTCCCGTTGCCTGTCCATAATCTCGCGAACGGTTTCGATTAACCGGCTTTGTTCGTCAAGAGTGGTATCATGGTATTGCCTGAACTCTTCCGAAACCTTTTCTAATTCCCTGGATTCCTCACTGGTCAGTCCCGACAAGGACTGCTTGTCGCGAAGGTCGTTGCGTTTATATAAAAGGGAGAAATATTTTTCATCGCGTTTGAAATTAACTTGCAACGCGGTGGTCTTACCGTCCAGGCTCACCAAACGGTTCCGATAGATCGGGCTCTCCAAAAATTCCTTGCGGGCAAGCTCCTTATCCAATCCCGGCGTTTCCAATGTTCTGACGTTCGTGTTTAATTCGGAAATTTTTACCTTGGGGCTGTTCAACAAGGGAACGTCTAAAATACTGACAATGGATTTCACCTTTTTCAACTTCAAAAGCTCATCACGCAAAGCCCGTATCCCTGCCAGGGAATTTTCCGACAACAAGTCGTCGAACGGCGTATAGGTGATAATCAGAAAATCGTCGGAACCGTAAATTTTGTTGATGTTACGGTAATAGCGCAAGTCGTCATCATTTTCCAAAACCAGAGACTCGGCGGAGGCATCAAGCTTGAAGTTGGGCACCTGATAGGCAAAAAATCCGACGAACAGCGTCACCACAACCAACGTGGCCCAAGGGTTCGCCAAAACAACTTTCTCGTAACAGCGTAGAAGCCAGGAATTCATGCCATCGTTTTCCTATGAGAACAGGCGCCTTTGATCGCACCTCCCAAAATAGGCCGGTTAAAAAATGGAGGGGAAAGCTCAGGGTATGGTTAAAGGAAGTTAATCGTTATGCCAAAAATAACTCTTGGCCATCCAACAGGGAATAATATTATGAAGAAAAATTCCCCGCAAAGCAACAAACAAAACAATCGGTTTTAAGGAAATTCTTTCCCGCAAACCGCCCATGGCTTGACACTTTCGGCAACTCCGGTATGCTCTATGCCAATCGATTTAAACAAATGAGAAAATATCTATTCGGCAAGTATGACTTCTAAAAGTTTTTCATTCGATATTGTTTCGATCATTGACCTGGCGGAAGCGCAGAATGCGGTTAACCAGGCGATGATGGAAATCCGGCAACGATTTGATTTCAAAAACAGCAAAAGCTCAATCACTCTCGACAAAAAGGAGAACCAGCTGGTCCTCACCTCGGACAACGAACCCAAACTGAAGTCCGTGGTCGATATTTTAGAAGGCAAACTTGTCAAACGCAAAGTTCCCCTGAAGGGGCTGGACTATGGCAAAGTCGAAGCATCCGCCGGAGACACGGTTCGGCAAGTTGTCGTGATCCAACAGGGCATCCCCCAGCACAAGGCCCGGGAAATCGCAAAGTTCGTCAAGGAATTGGGAATCAAAAAAATCCAAAGTCAAATTCAGGATAATCAGTTACGGATTACCGGGAAAAGCAAGGATGACCTGCAAGCGGTCATCACAAAGCTCAAGGAGGAAGATTTTAAAATCGCCATGACCTTCACGAATTACAGGTAAAACCGCTTCCCGCCAAACCTCGCCCTAGCGCTTCGTTGCAAAAGTTCATAACCGTTTCGTCACGCTTCGACAAGCTCAGCGTGACAGCTTGGTTGTCGTCCTGAGCCTGTCGAGGGGCGACATTTCCCGGTTGCTTATTTTTGCAACGAAGTACTAACCAATACTTTTATCGATTCGGTTGATGGGATGCCGAGTTATGCCTGTGCTTCAGGACTAACAGCATAAACACGGACAGGGTGAGTGTGAATATCCCGATAAATTGTGACGTGGAAAGGATATTTTCCATGACGTACCCGCGGTCGTCACCACGAAAATATTCAATGATAAAACGACCGATGGAATACAAAATTCCATAGGTCCAGATCAACTGCCCGTCGAAGGTCTTGCGCTTACGCAACCAAATCAAAATCCCGAAAATGAACAGCGCGTTCAGCGAAAGATAAATCTGCGTAGGATGCAAAGGAATATTCAACGGGGCCAGGGACAGCGGGTCGGTAAACGTAATGCCCCACGGAAGATCCGTCTTGATTCCATAACAACAACCGGCGAAAAAACAGCCCCAGCGGCCAACCGCCTGCCCCAGGGCCAGGGAAGGCGCGAGAATATCGGCCACTTTCCATACGGGCATTTGCTTCTTCCTTAAAAAGAGCAATGTAAAAGCGCCCGCCAGGATCAACCCGCCGTAATAAACCAGGCCTCCCTTCCAGACTTTAAAAATATCCAGCGGTGAGTCGAGAAAATATTTGTACTCGACAATCACGTATAGAATACGCGCCCCCAGTACCGCCGAAAGCAGAATATAAAAACAAAGGTCAAGAATCGCTTGCGGATCGAACCCCTCCTTCTTGCCTTGATGGGCCGCCAACAGGATGCCGATAAAAAATCCCGAGGCCACAAGAAGCCCATAGGTAAATATTTTGAAAAATCCGAATTCCACCAGGACGGGATGCATGGGCTAAAATTCAATACGCTACGTTAATAAGACCAAACGGCTTGACGTCAGACAAGACCTCACTCATCAATTTTACCACCGGGTGGAGCCGCATGGCGAGCCGGGTTTTTCAAAAGCGCATCGAGAATCATCATTCCCACTCCAATGGTAATGCACGAATCCGCCACGTTGAACGCCGGCCAATGAAAATCCCTGTAAAAAAAGTCCAGAAAATCGATAACTTCCTTGTGCACCAACCGGTCGATCATGTTGCCGATCGCACCGCTGAAAATCAGGATCAAACCGGTCTGCACCCATTTCTTGTCATTCGGAGTTTGATGAAAAAAAGCCAGTATGGCCACCACGGCGACGGATGAAATCATTACGAAGAACAGCGCCTTATACTCCGAGCTGTGCCTGGCGAATAATCCAAAGGCTACTCCGGAATTTCGAATGTGCGTGAGGTTGAAAAATCCATCCACAACCCTTATCGAGTAATGGAGAGGAATGTTGACGATCACGAGAAATTTTGTAAGTTGATCGAGGATGATCAGAATATTGGAAATCAAAAGCAGGTGTAAATATTTATTCCTCAAAAGATTCTACGCCTTCATCGCCGAAAGGTTTTCCACGCATCGCGGACAGATAGTGGGCTGTTCGGAATTTTTTTCCTGTTCGACAAAGTAGTTCCAGCAACGTTCACATTTTTGCCCGGGCGCCCGGTCAACAAGTATTCGCAGACCGCCGATGGCCTCACTGCTATAAACCTTGTCCCCATCCAAATGATCGACGATCTCGACATCGGAAACAATAAACAGATATTTCAAATTGTCCAGATCCTCTTTGCGGAGCATTTCGAATTCATCAGGCAAAACCATTTTTATCAAGGCATCCAGCGAATGGCCGATCATCTTTTCCTTGCGGCAAATTTCGAGCGCCTTGCTTGCCTCGCCTTTCAGCTGGATTATCCGATCCCACTTACAGACCAGAGCCTTATCCAGATACTCTCCGGCAACTTCCGGGAAAGGCGCCAAATGAACGCTCGCCTCCTCGACACTGCCCTTGGGCAAATGATCCCATACCTCATCGGCCGTAAAACTCAAAACAGGAGCCATCAATCGGGCCATGCCGTTCAATAAACGAAACATCGTCGTTTGCCCGGCCCGCCGGTCCCGGGAGTCCTGCGGGTAGGTGTAAACCCGGTCCTTTACGATATCCAGATAAAAGGCGCTCAGGTCGACACTGCAAAAATTGTAAAAGGCATGGTAAAACACATGAAATTCATAGTTATCGAAGGCGTTTAATATTTTGTTCGCCACTTCATTGAAGCGATACAGAATAAAACGGTCGATTTCGAATAATTGATCGTCGGCCACGCTATCCTTTTGCGGATCAAAATCGCTCAGATTGCCCAATAAAAACCGGAATGTGTTGCGAATTTTCCGGTAAGCATCCGTCAATCGCCTCAGTATCTCCTGGGAAACCCGGATGTCTTCCCGATAATTTTCCGAGGCCACCCACAGCCGGAGTATCTCGGCTCCGTTTTGGCTGATGATTTTTTGCGGAGCGATGACGTTGCCGGCGGACTTGGACATTTTCTTCCCTTTTCCGTCCACCACGTAACCGTGAGTGAGAACGGTTTTGTACGGCGCTTTGCCGCGGGTGCCGATGGATTCCAGCAACGAACTGTGGAACCAGCCGCGATGCTGGTCGCTTCCCTCCAGATACAGGTCCGCCGGCCAGGCCAAGGCAGGATCATTTTCCAGCACGGCGGCGTGGCTGACGCCCGAGTCGAACCAGACATCGAGGATGTCGTTTTCCTTGCGAAAATCCGCCGAGCCGCATTTTTCGCATTTTGTTCCCGGCGGTAGCAGTTCAGGCGCATCTTTTTCAAACCAGTAGTCCGCGCCGTTTTTTTCGACCAGCCCCGCAACCCGGTCAAAAAACTCCTGGGACTGTACAAAGGTGTCACAACTCCGGCAGGAAAATAAAGTGATGGGAACTCCCCAGGCCCTCTGCCGGGAAATGCACCAATCAGGACGGTTTTGCACCATGCTGAAAATCCGCTCCTCGCCCCAGGGCGGAATCCATTGAGTCTGCCGGATCGCATCCATGGCCTTTTGCCGCAGTTGCGCTTTGTCCATGGCGATAAACCACTGGGACGTGGCGCGGAAGATGATCGGCTTGCGACACCGCCAGCAATGCGGATAGGAATGACTAATGGAAGATTCGCGGATCAAACACTCGTTCTCGCGGATTTTTTCGATGATGGCGGGGTTGGCCCTGGTGACGAACTCGCCCGCGAAATGCTCCACGTCCGGTTTGAACACGCCACCGTCGTCCACCGGATTGTAAACATCCAGGCCATATTTGCATCCGACGACATAGTCCTCCTGGCCGTGTCCCGGCGCGGTATGGACGCATCCCGTGCCTTGTTCCAAAGTGACGTGATCGCCTAAAATGACTTTCGAATCACGGTCGATGAAGGGATGACGGCAAACAACGCCTTCCAGTTCCGCGCCAGTCCATTCGCGCAAAATCTCGTGTTTCTCGACGCCCCACTCCTCCAACAAATTAGAAAGCAGTTCACGGGCAACGATCAGGTTTTCGCCATTGACGCGAACGCCGACGTATTTGAAGTCCGGATGCAAACACACGGCCAGGTTCGCGGGAATGGTCCACGGAGTGGTGGTCCAAATGACGAAATAACTTTTTGCGTCCTCCGTTTCCTTGAGCAGATCGGAAAGGCCGGATTTTATGGGAAACTTGACATAAATGGATGGCGAAGTATGATCCGCATACTCCACTTCCGCCTCCGCCAGTGCGGTGCGGCACTGGGTACACCAGTGAACGGGTTTCAATCCCCGGTAAACCATGCCGGCGCGCACAAACTTCCCGAATTCGCGGACGATGGCGGCTTCATAGGAATGATCCATGGTCAGGTAGGGCCGCTCCCAATCCGCCAGCACCCCCAGGCGTTTAAACTCTTCCCGCTGAATGCCGACGAATTTATCGGCATACTCTCTGCAAAGTTTTCTGATTTGCCGGTTATCGGTGTCTTTTTTCTTCTTGCCCAGTTCCTTGCCGACCTGGTGCTCGATGGGCAAGCCATGACAATCCCAGCCGGGAATGAAAGTGGCGTCAAAGCCCTTCATGGTACGGATTTTTACAATAAAATCCTTGAGGATTTTGTTCAACGCATGACCCATATGGATATGCCCGTTGGCATAAGGGGGCCCGTCGTGGAATACGAATTTGGGTTTGCCGCTGGATTGTTCGCGGATTTTTCCATAAAGGTCCATGTCTTCCCAAAGGCGCAACTGCTCCGGCTCCCTTTTGGTGAGGTTGCCCTTCATCGGGAAATCGGTTTCCGGCAAATTTAATGTGTCTTTATAGTCCATGAATTTTGATAGAAAGAGTTCCTCGAAACCAGTCCTTATGTTTCCTCATTTTTTCCCCAGCAGGCCATGGATGGCGGGCTCCGCCGACTTGAGGTCAGATGACAGGTTTTTCACAGCCTCGCCGATAACCTCAAGATTGCGAACAACCGCGTCCTGTGTTTTCGTGTCTTCAAAGAACTTCTCTTCCCCGTTGCGGGTATAATCCATGATGCGATCCACCGCATCGCGGATATGTAAAAGATAAACGCGGTCATCTTTCGCAACTGCACGGCCTCCGAATAGATCCGGTCCTTGAGATAGGGGCTGATTCCACCGTCGGTAATGACGTCCACCCTGCGTCCGAGAAGCTCCTCCACGTCTTGCCAAAAGCCGATCAGATCGAGCAGGCTCCTTCCCGGCTTCATCTTCACCAACAGGTCCACGTCGCTTTGCGGCCCAGCGTTGCCATGGACAACGGAACCGAAAACCCGAACATTGCCGGCGCCATGTCTGGCCGCGGCTTCCAATATTTCCTCGCGTTTTTCGGTCAGGATTTGGTCAATTTCCATATTTCGTTTTCTCTTCGCAGGCTCACAGTCCCATAGCCGCCTTGGCTTCGTCCAGGGTGGCTTTGGCCACCTTGCGGGCTTTTTTGTTTCCTTCCTCGAGAATTTCGTAAACTTGTTTCGGCTTGGCGGAAATTTCCCGGCGCTTCTCCATTTGCGGCCTCATGCCCGCCAGCATGGTTTCGACCAGCATCCCCTTGCAGTCGCCGCAACCGATCCTGGCCGTTCGGCAATCGGCGTCGATTTCCTTCTGCATCGCTTCCGGCGAATAAATCTTGTGAAACGGGTACAGGTTGCAAACGTCCGGATCGCCCGGGTCTTCGCGGCGGCCTCTTTGCGGGTCGGTAAACATGGATCGGACTTTCTTGGTTATTTTTTTTTCCGAATCGGAAAGATAAATCGCGTTGTCATAACTCTTGCTCATTTTCCTGCCGTCAAGGCCGCTGAGTTTGGGCATTTCAGAAACCCTGGAAGCCGGTTCGATGAAAACTTTTGTCCGGTAAAGTTTGTTGAACCGGCGGACAATCTCACGCGACAACTCAAGGTGCGGCAACTGGTCCACTCCCACCGGGACAAAATCGGCCTTGTACAAAACAATGTCGGCGGTTTGCAACACGGGGTATCCCAGAAACCCGTAAGAACTCATATCGACGTTTTTTATTTCCGTTTGTTTTTCCTTGTACGTCGGGTTGCGCTCCAGCCAGGGAACGGGAACGATCATGGATAGCATCAAATGAAGTTCCGCGTGCTCGGGGATTTGCGATTGCACAAACAAAACGCTTTTCTCCGGGTCGATTCCCGAACTCAGCCAATCGACGGCCACCTCAAAAGTATTCTGTTTGATAAGGCGGGGGTCTTCATACAAGGTGGTCAGGGCGTGCCAGTCGGCTATGAAATAAAAACATTCAAATTCCGCCTGCAACTTGACCCAGTTTTCAAGCGCGCCGAAATAATTCCCCAAATGCAAGGCCCCCGTGGGCTGCATGCCGCTAAGCACCCGCTTTTTTGCCATGACTTCCCGCTTAAATATTAATTTGGAATCAACCGAAACTCATTATCAGGACTTGTTGCAACAGAGGAAAAGCTTCCTGGGTCAGAAAACTTACCACAAACAGAATGGGCAGACCAATCACATTCCAAAGTATACCGGTGTGCATGAAATGATCCAAAAGAAAAATTCCCAAGAGCAGAAAACCCACCACCCGGTCCAACGAGCTTAATCGCGCCGCGATTCCAGGTGAAACCAGCCCCTTTAAGATGCCGGACCCGTCCAGGGGATAAATCGGCAACATATTAAAGATGGCCAGCGCAACGTTAATGTATACCCCAAAGGATAACAAGCAAAACAACATCCAGTTTTGCTCGGGAGCAATCACTCGTATGAAAAACCCGCAAATCACCGCCAGGGCAACATTGGATAATGGCCCGGCGAGGGAGACGTACATTAAATCTTTCCGGGGATTCACAAAGTTCCGCCAATCCACGGGAACGGGCTTTGCCCAGCCAAATCCCAAAAAATAAAACACGATCACCCCAAGAGGGTCCAGATGTTTCAACGGATTAAAAGTCAGCCGCCCGAGGCTCTTGGCCGTGGCATCGCCCAGCAAATACGCCACTTTCCCATGAGAGTATTCATGGATCGTCAGGGAAAACAAAATAACGGGGGTCATCAATACCAATAACTGCGCTTTCGTCAAAACTCAATCGAACCTCTGGAATACATTTTCAAAATAGCGCCGTGTCGTGCCGTTGCGGGCGAAGTTTGGCGCTGATCGAATCGGCGAGCTACCCCGGAAGCACGTGTATCCGGCAAACCGGTACTGCATCCAGGACAATTTTAGCGTACATCCCGGCTTTTCCATAATTTTTTAAACCGGGCGAGTCTTGGCATATTTCAGGAAGGTATAAAACCCGGCGGCAACGGCCAGGAAAAAACCTAAAAATCCCTCACGAAATCCTTGCCGCAGAAAATAGAATTTCACAAACGCCCACGGGGGGCGAAAACACAAATCCCACCACGAACCGACTTTTCCATCCCGCACCATCTCCTCCGCCGCCAAGGTCGAATAATGATTTTGCCGGGCAATGTAATCCGCCATGTCGCGGTAGGAATAATGTTCCAGCGGCTGGCCGATCACCCCGGCATCCGCGTTCGGCAAAAGCTCCTCATGGACCGCCGCCTCCGTAAATGCCGCGCGCGTTTTATCATACAGGCGGGCAATGCGGTCCGGGTACCAACCGCCAAACCGAACCCACCGGCCACCAAAGAAATTTTTTCGCGGAATGAGGTAAATGGGGTGGCTGGAGTCTTCATCCAGTTTCCGGCGAATATCCTCCGCGCAGGCCGGGCTGACAACCTCGTCGGCATCCAGATTCAATATCCATCGGTGGCTGGCTTTCGCGGCGCACAGATTTTTCTGTTTTCCATAACCCTGCCAGCTTTCCTGGTAAACCTTATCCGTGAAACGACGACACAACTCGACAGTCCGGTCCCGGCTGAACGCATCAAGGACGACAATTTCATCCGCCCATTTCACGCTGTCCAGACATCTTTCTATATTTTGTTCTTCATTCAAGGTGATAATGGTTACAGAAATTTTTTCCACAACGCCGCTTTCGATGAACAATTCGGATATGAATATTACCCTGCGGGAAAGGTATCCCCAGACATTGTCATTCCTCCCAACTCACAATCACCGACAAAAACCCGCCGATTTAACCCCCTCACTCTTTACAGAATGTGGTAGCATGACTCGGATGTATTGTATACACTTTAAACAAAGTAGAGGAAGTTTACCTCAACTTTACAATGAATTGCCGGCTTCTGTTGAACGAAATCCCTGCCATCGCGCTTCAATGGCTGGAATTTTAACACGAAGATAGCGTTGATGAAAAACAGCCTGAATTAATCTTACGCGGGTTTTGGCTTTTCATGAAACGACCCTGGGTTAAAAAACACCGACGCCGGAAAATCAAATTCGGCGTTTTGCTCCCGGCCTCAAGTCCGGCCTTCGATAAATTTTTTTTAAATCCAAGCAAACTTTCTCCTGACGGCCCCGTTATAACATCCTCCCTGAACGATTTCACGGAAACCATTCTGCAAAAATCCTTCGAAACCCTGCAATTCATCTGGGCCACATTAAAAGGCCTGATGGGGTCCCAGGCGGGGGGAGCCTTCAATACTTTTTTTAAAACCATCAAAGATCAGCCGTTAGTATTGGCCAGTATCATTCTGCTGATTGCCGGTCTTTCGCTTGCCGTTGTCCGTTACAGAAAAATCAAAACCGAACGGAAACAAATGCTTGAGGATTTAAAGAAATCCCTGGAGGAAGACGAGTATGAAGAAGAGGAACAGCCTCTGTCCCCCAGTCCAGGCACAAGCGAGGAGGGCTTGGACAACGGTGAGGCAAAACCCTTGTTGTCTGATGAACGGGCTAAGTATGAAAAAACTCTGACCATAGAAAACGACGACTCATTCATTACCGACTCCACCCTGACCGCGGAACCTTATGAATCGGAGGATGTATCGGAACCTGATCACAAACAAGACGATGCACTAAAAGCACAAGAACAAGAACCTGCCGTTGATTCTCCCGACGAAGCAGTCAAGGACGGAAAAATCCTGCAAAAACTGGAAGAAGAATTTGTACGATTGGAAAATGAATTTCAAGACGTCGATACTCCTCGGGAAGAAGCCGGCGAAGAAATTCCCGCCAAAGAAAATTCGTCAAAACTTGCTTCTTCTCTTGACCACGAGCAAGATTCCGATGCCGGCGCCGATGAGTACGATCCTCTTGCCGTAATGGAAAAAGAAATTCTTGAAAACGAGGAAACTCCCATAACAGTGCCGGAGGAAGACGGAGAACCGGAAGAAGCCGAAGAGATGGACGACTCCCTGGTGGATTTTCAGGAAGACATGGAGCAAACGATCCAGGAGCTTTCAGAACAATTTATAGAGGAAAACGAAGAAACATTGGCCGACCATCCCGCGATGGAAGAACTCGCGAAAACAGACCCGCTAACGGCAGAACAGGAACCGTTCGAGCTTGCTGTTGACCAAGAGCCTTCGGCCACAGTCCACAATGAAAAAATCGAGAAAACCTTGCCCCCCGCTTTGCCGCCACAAGAAGAAACTGCCGCGGACGACCTGCAATTAACCGTTGAACGGGAACCCGAACCCTCAATCGAAAAGAAACCACGGCTCGACCCGAAAAAAACTCACCGGAAAATCAACCATCTTGTAAATTTTCAGAAAAATCTCGAGAAACAATTGCAAAAAATGCAAATTCCCCCACCGGGTAAAGAAGCAGAGACGGTTCCTGAGAAGGAAGAGCTTCCGGAAGGTTTCGACCTGCAACCCACAGAAGAACATTACGAGCAAAACAAACTCACATTGGAGAAAAAAAATTCCCTGGATTTGCTGGAGTCGTTCATTTTGCTGGACAGCCAAAAAAGAGATGACTAATTTTTCCGTTTTGACTTAAAATCCTTTTTTTGGGCGGAAAATGATAAACAATGATTTTGCCTGATTTGCCGGAATGGCAAGCGGCGAATGAACACTTCACCAGTAA
>JBHHYO010000041.1:0-23462 GCA_046757665.1 Nitrospinales bacterium | reverse complement strand
AAAAGTTTGTTGTGATGTTATCGGTTTATTCGCATTTTTCCATGCAAATTCGCCGATCATTTTTGCAAGTTTCCATGCAAAATCCCCTCATAACAGTGGTCGTAAAGCATCGCCGTTCGCATTTTTTACCTTTTTGCTTACAGCTCTTTTTGCAGGCTTTTACTTGCTTTTTATCGGAGACTTTCGTTGATTGGCTCGAATTTGGGTCGGATACTTGAACAAACGGCACTGATTCTACTGTGGGGGACAAAACCTTGTTTTGGGCTTGCAGGTCAATCGTCCGGATGGTTTCGGAAGAGGCGCCCAGCGCAATGCTTGCATGGCCCGGCCAAATAACAACGATTGCAAGTAGCGCGATTATAATAAATTTTACGGGGTTGCTCGTTTCGGGGCTCATGAAATGATGTTTTGCAAAGTTAGATCCTGATTTATGTATGGGTTCTGATTCTCTACTTTGATAAAATTACACCGGGAAGTCAAGTGCTATCAGCGCAACTCCACGAAATAGAGAAAATTGCTCCCAAAGGTTTTATCAACGCGACGGAAATTCTTCTTAATGATGTTTGCCGGTGCGGCGATTGCTCATTCAACTTGACTTGCCTGCGGTCCGATTTGATAATAAAGGGTGGGTTTAATAGCTTCCAACTCAGATCAAATTTAAAGTTTTCTTTCATCGCTGAGTAAAGGAGATCGCTCATGAAAGACTTGCCGAGACCCAAGGGCTGGTATAACGAGGATGACCCAGCTGAAAAAAAGAGAAAATTTTGCGACCATAAAAGCGGGTCGGTGACCATTGATTATGACAACGGCATTGAGCATTGCTCATATTGTGGCGCCTTGGGTCATTACAATATCGACACTGATACGGTGGAATGGACTTTGCCGGAGTATTTGATCCGGCAAAATTACAACTGACGGATTGCTGAAAAAGTCTTTTGAGTGTCATGGCTCGTCACCCCGAGTTTGTCAAAGGGTGGCGAACTCTTTGGATAGGGTTCGTGCTTCGACAGAGCCTGTCCTGAACCCGTTGAAGGGCTCGGGTGACATCGTGGTTTTAGATTCTTTCGCAAGCCCCACACCTTCCTTTTGGGTCGTTTCTCCTGCTTTTTCCCTGCCGCAAACGTTTTGATGGATTGATGATGAGCAAGAAAAAAATCAAATCGGTTCTGGTGGTTGGTCTGGGCAAAGTGGGTGGACTCGTTGCCGCACTTTTACACAACAATAAGTTCCGCGTAACCGCGATGGCGCGGACGGAAAGAGATACGCCGTTTAAATTGGTGACCGGCGATGTGAGCGATACGAAAGTCGTCCGGTCCGCCATTAAAGATCATGACGCGGTGGTGACTTGTCTTCCTTATCATTTGAACCTGGGCATTGCCCGGGCGGCGCATGATGCGGGACGGCATTATTTTGATCTTACCGAGGATGTCGCCACTACCAAGGCGGTTCTCAAACTGGCAAAAACCGCGAAGGGGGTCATGGCGCCGCAGTGCGGCCTGGCACCCGGCTTTATCGGGATTGCCGGCGCTGACCCGGCGAAACGATTTGACAAACTGCGTAGTATCGAGTTGCGCGTAGGGGCTTTGCCGCAACATCCGCGCGGTTTGCTGGGCTACGCCTTCAACTGGTCTCCCGAGGGTGTGGTGAATGAGTACCTGAATGACTGTGAAGTGATCAAGGACGGTAAAGTCGCCAAGGTCACTTCAATGGAAGGATTGGAGACCATTGTCATTGACGGGGTGCAACTGGAGGCGTTTACGACCTCCGGCGGCTTGGGAACCATGTGCGAAACTTTCTCGGGAAAAGTGACCAAGCTGAATTACAAAACCATTCGTTACCCGGGTCATTGCCAGTTGATGCGGTTTTTTTTCAATGAACTCCTCATGAAAAACGACCGCAAGCAGGCGGGGAAAATTCTCGTCAATGCCAAGCCGCCGGTCAATGAGGATGTGGTTTATGTTCACGCGGCGGTGGAAGGGTGGCAACGGAACACCCTGTGCCGGGAAGAATTTGTCCGCAGTTATTACCCCTTGCGGATCAAGGGCCGCATGTGGAAAGCGATTTCATGGACAACCGCGGCTTCCGTTTGCGCCGTTCTGGATATGGTTGCCGCGGGTCATCTACCGGGGCGCGGGTTTATCAAGCAGGAAGAAATTCCCCTGGACACTTTTCTTAAAACTCCAACGGGAGCGTTTTATGCTCAACCTGGGAAAAAGTAACGTCCACCCTGGCCATTCGCGTTGTGAAAAAAGTTCAACACTTGATGTCAGTCGGCAATCGCAAGCATGGCCTTTTCAAATTCGTCGGCGGACTCCTTGTCCTTTCCGAGTTTCCGATAGATGATTCCCAGCGCATAGTGCGCGTCGACAAATCCTTTCCGGAGTTCTGTGGCTTTTTTTAATGGCGCGACGGCTTTTTTGTATTGTTCGAGTTTCTGGTATGCCTTGCCAATATAATAATAAGCTTCGGCCTCCTTGGGCTTGATCCGCAGAACCTCCTTCAGTTCCCGGATAGATTCCTTGTGACGTTTGAGCAGGCGGTAGGAAAGCCCGAGGATATAATGCGACTCGGTATTGTCGGGATCGATTTTTATGGCGGTTTTGAATTCGTTGATGGCTTTTGTGTATTGCTTGAGTTTGCGATAGGTTATTCCGAGGTACAGGCGCGCTTCAATATTTTTCGGCTTGAGTTTTAAGGCGGCCTCCAGGGATCGTATAGCCTTTTTATATTCCTTAAGACCCAGATAAGCGGCGCCCAGTGCGGTGTGGGCCTTGACGCTTTTGGGACTTTTTTTAACTGCCCGCTCGCGCGCGGCGATCTCTTGTTTCGGACTGATCCGTAACGCTTGTATCAGTTCCGAAAGGGATTCCTGGTATCGTCCGACTTTTCGATAAGCGCGGGACAGGGCGAGGTGCGATTTGGCGTTGCCGGGATGGTTACGGACGGCTTGTTCATATTTCTTGATATCTGTACCGGCGCTTGAAAAAGCCGGAAGGCCGGCATGCAAGCCCAGAAGAATCGCTATTGTAAAAAAAAAAAGGTTTCATCTTGAGTCCGTTTTCTCAGTTGCAGGCCTCACGGGCCGGGTTGATCGATAGCCGCTCCCGAGTTAACCCTGCGGGCGACCGGTGACGGAGAACGCCTTGAGAAAAATCCGGTTTACGGGACGGCTTTTTTCTCCCGGGTTGCCGAAAGGGTCTGACTGACTTTCTCTAAATTGATTTTCACGTTTTCACATTCTTCGAACTGCTTTTCCTTTTCAAATATTTTCAAGGCCTCTTTATGCACCGTAACGGCTTTGTCCAGGTACTCTTCCGGATCGCGAATCTCCGACAGGCTGGCGTAGGACAGCCCAAGGTAGTTTTTGGTTGTGGCGTGGGCAATGGGAAATTTTTTCTTTCGGAAAATTTTTAAGGCGTCATTATGTGCGGCGATGGATCGTTCGAGATTTCTCTCCCGGTTTCCCACGTCGGAGAGCGCCCGGTAGGTGGTGCCGATGTTGTTTTGGGTCATCGCATGGTCAACGGGCATCTTGTCGGATTTCCTCGCTTGCAACGCTTCCATGTAGGCGTCCAGCGCTTTGTTGAGGTTGAGTTTCTTGTTGCTTTCCAGTGACAGATAAAAGTAGGCGACACCCATGTTGTTTTTGATTTTGCCGTAGAGGTCCGGTTCCTCGTCTCGCGAAAGGCATTTCAGCAGTTCATGGTATTTGCCCAGCGCGTCGCGTACGGAATTGCTCTCCAGCAACCGGTTGGCCTTGTCCAGCTTTGCTTCCAGTTCGGGATTGGATTTTCGTGCCTCGGCGCGTTTTTTATTGATACTGTAAATAAGCCACAGATAAAGGGTTGCGCAGGCTCCGGTGAGCAGGGGATAGTCCTTGACAAAATCGAAAGTTTCAAATTCCATTGGCGAAAGGCAAGTACAGGTTATTGATGGTGGATTAAAGTTTGATGAATTTGCGCCGTCAAGTCAAGCCGGACTTCGAGCGGCGCATCCGGGTTTAGCAAAAAAGGCTCCACTGTCGTGGAGCCTTTTCGGTGCTAAAGGAGCTTCGGTTTACCTGGCGTTAACAAGTTGCTCCGGAAGCTCCCTTAATACATCCATTAGACATAGGGGATCACCTCCTTTTCTCAGGGAGTTGATCTTCACGCGGGGACATCCCTGAACTGCCCGTTGCGCAACGCACAGCTCTGCTTTTCTACCATAAAATCAGCAATAGTAAAAGTTTTTTAACCGTTCATAAGCGGAGTCGCTCGATTCGCAGGAGGGGCATCCAGCGGCGAGCATTTCAGCTCCTTCAGCGCCCGGCAAACTTCATCGACGGCGACGGAAATGCCGTTGGCATTCCAGTGAGTGTCGTCCGCCCAATAGGTCAATTCATTCTTTTCAATGAGCAGTCGCTTCGATTCCTGCGCCAGCGGTTGCGTCAAATCTACGGCCCGGACGGCCAGCCTTTCGGCGATGCTCCGGATGTGCTCCCATTGGGCGTGGGGCAATGGAAGAACGGGCCGCGGTTCCATCAGGCCGTAATACACCCGGTATTTCGCCGGAATAAAAATGATGGCCGCAAGCCGCGGGCGGATGGAGCGGATGCTCTCCGCAAGGCCATCTTCCGGAAACGGGTGAGCCCGCCTCTGCGTCACCCGAAGATAATCGTTGAATACCGCGATGCGATGATTTTTAATTTTCAGTTCCGTGACGCGGTTGGCCTCCTTTTTCTTTTTCGTCAGCGATTTGTAAGCGATAAACGTATAGCGGTAAAGATCCGTTTCCTTGAAAAAACGTTTATAAATTCTCAGATACTTTTTGTAGAACCGTTTGAAGTTTCTTACGGAGCCGTAGGCGCTTTGCTTTTTGACGGACTCGAAATCGTTCCCCTCGAACACGAACAACAGGACTTTGAAGTTGCCGCCGTATTTTCGCTCGAATTTTTTGACGTTGTAAACATAGTCCGGAATGTCCCCCTGGATCGCCAGATTGTATGCCTTGACCCGGTATTTTCTTCTGATCTGCGAGCTGAAAATATCTTCCTGGCTGTTGTTGGCCCCGGCAATAAAGGAGTCGCCGACGAGAACGTATTTTTCATTGTTGTAGTCCGTATCGTTGCGGAACCCAAACGAATCCACGCGAAATTTCACCCGGTGCGGCTGGGCATCGAATTTGTCATCCTCATCCGCAAGACCCTTGAGGTCGCCGTGACGGCGCATCAACTCGACACGTGAATTTTTTTTGTAAATCAGCCGCCCGTCACTGTCAGATGTGAGGAGCATTTGCTGGGCCTGCGAATAAATTTTGTCATGGAATCCCAGCCGGAAAACCAAAATCAGCGCCAGAGTGATTCCCAGAAAGGCCAGGGAACCGATAAAAAAATTAACGTAACCGACACGGTAATAAACGGGTATGAGCAAAAGAGCGATGACCAGCCATGTACCGTCACGGACGAAACCGTAAAAGAACAACGTGTTTAAAGTAATAAAAAATGAGAGAAATACGAGCCATGGCTTGCGTCTCATGGCACGGCTGGGTTTGCCGCCGCGCCGCCGTTCAGCACGATTTTGCTTTTACCGCCGGGGAGCTTCACTACTGCCTGGGTTCCCTGAGAATCGCTACTGATACTCACGTTAGGGGTCGTGATTCCAACCCGCCCCCTGCTGTTGCCGCAACCCAGGCCGGCAAGACACGAGAAATAAATGAAAAAAATGATTAAAGTCGTTCTGGGAGCCATGTTTGATTATCTTCCGCGACCAAATTTACCGGCTTTGCCAGGCCAGCTTGTCCGGCGTTTTTTTTAACGTGCATCCGGCGATCAGCCATCGGCCGTCGAGTTGCTTTTGCATGGGATAAACGGCGGCGAGCCATTCGCCCTCGTAAAAAATCATCACCCTTTGATGAACTTGTCCCTGGTTGTTGGTCAATTCGGCAAAAACAACCCGCCGCGGATGGATCAGCGCCTTGTAGCTGGCGCGAACCATCTTCATGAATATTGCGGGCGTTTGGAAGATAACCTTTATGCCCGGCGCCGCGTAGGAAAATGCCTTGACGCCGTCATTTTCCCGAAACGCGGTTAACTGACGCTGAATCACATCCCGGATGGCGGACCTGTCGGCATCGGTCAATGCCGGCGGGCTGTTGCCCAGGGAAAAAACGCAGATTGCTACGACCGCCAAGCCAAAAAAGAGACGGTTTGTTTTTCCTGTCCACATGGTGAACACCTGTTAAATAATTAGTTTGATAAAATTTCCCAAAGATGTCAAATCCCGCCGACCCGGAAAGACGTTAACATGGCGCGGGATTTGTGGTCTAATGACTTTTAAAATTTTGCGATGCCGACTTTTCGTTTGCCGCCCGGGTTTGCCGGGTCGAAAAGCCGCGCCGCCGTTTTGACGACTTGAAAGGAACGCCGCCATCATGAGTTTATTGAATCGCATCAAGGAAGACCTTCTCCGAGCCCGCAAAGCCAAGGACCAGAAATTGACCGGTATCCTCAGCACATTGTACGCCGAATCAATGATGATCGGCAAAAACGACGGAAACCGGGAAACCACCGACGCCGAGGTAGTGGGGAAAATCCGCGGTTTCATAAAAAATATCGACGAAACCTTGAAAGCCCTCAGCGAGGACCATCCCAACTCTGCGGACTTGCGCGAGGAAAAATCGGCCATCGCCAGGTACCTTCCCCAACAATTGTCCGCGGACCAGTTAAAAAACATCCTGTTGGAAATCGCCGCCGGCCATGAAAAGTCGATGAAATCCATGGGCGCGGTTATGGCGGAGTTGAAGGAGAAGCATCCGGGCGAATACGACGGCAAACTGGCCAGCCAGATCGTCCGGGAAATTTTAAAGCCGTAAAACCGCCGTCGCCGCTCCCCTGACCGACCCCGCCCACACCCGCCGTACGCCCGATTGCGCTTGATCCCGGTTAATCGCGTGATACAGACCAGCCCACTCACCCCGGCCTTGGGCCGGACCCTGACCGGAGCCCGTTTTTATGAAAAAAAAATTTTTGAAAAACGAGGAACGAAATAGTCTAAATGTCAGCCTGTAAAACCGCTAACCCCTTGTCCCACAACCGGTTTTTTTGCGCTCCCGTCAGGTAAAAAATCAACGAATTTCGCGGAAAAACCATGCTTGAAAAAGGTTTAAGTATTTATACTTAACTTATTAGTATTAAAAGATATTTTTGTTACATATTTTCCCATGCCGAACCCCGCGTTTTGAAGATTAAAATTTACAATACCGAAATCACCGCAAAGCCGCCAAGAACGCAAAGAAAAGAAAAATCTAACCACCGATACACACGGATGAAACAGAAAAACCTCCTTCAAGGGAGACCCTCGCATAAGCGCACTTGTTCGATTGTCATTGCGAGGCGGTAGCCGAAGCAATCCAGAAATGAGCCATTCCCACCGGGCGTGGCTCGGCTGGATCGCCACGCCGCCAGTGGCGGCTCGCGATGACAGCGGGTACGGTGAAGAATCTCGACTTATGCAAAGGTCTTCATTGAAGAGGGCTTTTCTCTGTGTCCATCTGTGTCCATCCGTGTGCATCGGTGGTTCAACTTTTTTGCTTTTCTTTGCGCCCGCGCCTTTTCGGTTCCCGGTTTTTCCGCCAACCGTCAACAGACAACTGCCCTTATATATAGCGTGGAATGCAGGTATGCACTGGCGGGAACCCTTTTGATCCGGCGGGTTGAAAGACAGGGAGGGGGAGGTATGGGCGTTTTATTCAAACATCCAGGTCTTGAAAAACGGCGGCGCGTTCCTTGATGAACGTGAAACGCGGCCGGGCGTCCTTGCCCATCAACCGGTCGAAGGCCAGGCTGGCGCTGGTTTCGTCCTGAATCTCCACCCGGATGAGCGAGCGCGTGTTTTTATCCATGGTGGTGGCCTTGAGGTCGGCGGCGGGCATCTCGCCCAACCCCTTGAACCGGCCCACTTCATGGCCGGCGCCGTTCAATTGCTTGACGATCTTGTCCTTCTCCGCGTCGTCGATGGCGTAATACACCCGCTTGCCCGCATCAATCCGGTACAGCGGCGGCTGGGCGATGAACAGATGGCCGTTGCGGATCAGTTCCGGCATGTAGCGGTAAAAAAAGGTCAGTAGCAAGGTGCAGATGTGCGCGCCGTCAACATCCGCGTCGGTCATGATGATGATCTTCCCGTAGCGCAGTTTGTCGTAATTGAAGTTGGGCTCGATCCCCGTGCCGATGGCGGAAATCATGTTCTGGATTTCGGTGTTGGCGAGGATTTTCCCCATGACGGCGGTTTCGACGTTGAGGATTTTGCCGCGCAACGGCAGGATGGCCTGGGTCTTGCGGTCACGCGCCATTTTGCTGGAACCGCCGGCGGACTCGCCTTCGCAAATGAAAAGCTCCGATTCGTCCCGGTGCACGGATGAGCAGTCCGACAGCTTTCCCGGCAGGTTCAGCCGGTGGGACACGGCGGACTTGCGGTTGACGGCTTCCTTCGCCTGGCGCGACGCGATTCGGGCCTGCGCCGCCAGGATGACCCGGTTGGCGATCTGGTCGCCCTGGCTCTGGTTTTCGTGCAGGTAGTGTTCCAGGGAGTGCATGATGACGGATTCGACCTGCGACGTGATGTCCGAGTTCAACCGCCCCTTGGTTTGCCCCTGGAACTCCACGTCGCCGCGCAGGTAAACGTTGATGATGGCGATCAGGCCTTCCTTGATGTCGTCGTGGGTGATGCCGGTAATTCCCTTGGGCAGAAGGCCGCGCCGCTCGATATAGGCGCGCAGGGCTCTGGCGACGCCGTTGCGGAAACCGTTTTCGTGACTGCCGCCGTCCACGGTGCGGATGGCGTTGGCGAAAGAATGGATCACCGTGTCCGTGCGCGTGGTCCACAAAAACGCCGTCTCCAGCCGCAGACTGCGGTCGTCCTTTTCCACATAGACCGGGTCCGGAATCAGCGTCGGACTTCCCGCCGTGATTTTGCGGATGTAGTCCTTGATGCCCTCGGCGAAGTGGAACCGGTGCGTGTGGCCGTTTTCCTTGACGTTGATCGTCAGGCCCTTGTTGAGGAACGCTTTCGACTCCGCCTGTTCGAGAATCAGTTTCGCGTTGAACTGCACTTTCGGGAAAATCTTCGGGTCCGGCCGGAAAAAAACGGTAGTGCCCTTGATGCGGATGGGTTTGCCTTTTTTCAGTTTGGAGACGGCCTTGCCGCGCGAGTACGTTTGCGTCCATTCAAACCCGTCGCGCCGCGACGTCGCCACCAGCGTTTCCGAAAGGGCGCACACCACCGCCATGCCGACGCCGTGCAGTCCGCCCGACACCTTGTAGGAGCGCTCGTCGAACTTGCCGCCGGAGTGCAGGGTGGTGAACAGAATTTCCATGGCGCTTTTTTTGGTGTTTTTGAACGCATCGACGGGGATGCCGCGGCCGTTGTCGGCAATGGTGATTCCCAGTTTGGGGTCGATGACGATGTTGATGGTGTCGCAATGGCCGTTGAGGGCCTCGTCCACGGCGTTGTCGAGAATCTCCCAGACCAGGTGGTGGAGTCCGGTCGATGACGTCGAGCCGATATACATTCCCGGCCGCCGCCGCACCGGCTCCAGCCCCTCGAGCACTTGTATGTCTTTTGCCTGATAAGTGGTCATGACGTTTCGATACCTGCGACTCGTCTCCGTTTCGACAGGATGACGCCTTGGCTACCGCGGTTATAGACGGGGATTTTTTTTACGGTGATTTCCTTACTGCCGCCGTCCTCGAACTCCAGGGTGATTTTATCCTTCAAGTTGACCGGTTTCAATCCGGCCAGTTTGCCGTCGGCCAGGCCCATGAGTTTGACGCCTCGTCCGGCGCCGGTGAGCACGGATACCTGCTCCGCCGGGATGACGACGCCCTTGCCTTTCTCGGAGACCAGGACGATGAGCGGCGCGGTCAGCGGTTCCACCGCCAGCAGGGTTTCATCTTCCTTGAGCGACATGAGTTTTTTGCCCGCCTTGCTGGTTTCCGTGAGGTTCGCCAGGGGGAACCGGAACCCGTAGCCCGTACTGCCGGCAACGATCCCCTGCCAGGCGCTTTCCTTGTTGGAGGAAAAGTCGAGGGACGTTTGCCGTTTGCCCTTGCCGCTGCCATCCGCCGCGAACCCGAAAGCCGCCTCCAGCTCCCTGGGGTCGAGCGAAAGCAGGCGGATCACTTTTTCTCCGTCCTTGAACTTGAACAGGTTTTGAATGGGGTCGCCGAACCCGGCGCGGGTGTAGGGCAGGTTGAACACCCGCGGCACGTAAACCATGCCGAAGGATGTGAACAGGGCGATCGATTCCCGGGTGTTGGCTTTCACCATCGCCAGCAGGCCGTCGTTTTCCTTGAATTTGAGCGACGCCGGATCGACGGCGTTTTTGAATTTCCGGATCCAGCCGTTGCGGCTGAGGACGATGAACGCTTCCTCGTCCTCGATAAAATCCGCCTCGCTGATCTCCACGGTCTCGACGCTTTTGATTTTGGTTCGGCGCTTGTCGGCGTGCGCTTGCTGGATCGTTTCCAGTTCTTCCCTGACGATGCTCCAGATTTTCGCCGAGGATTTCAAAATGGATTGAATTTTATTTTTTTCCCGGGTCTTTTCTTTTTTCTCGTCGATGATTTTGGAAATTTCCATCGACACCAGGCGGTAGAGGGGAATTTCCAGGATGGCGCCGACTTGCTCGTCGTCCAGCTTGAAGGCTTTTATCAGTTTCCCGTGAGCCTCCGGGCGCGACTTGCTGGCGCGGATCAGTTTGAGGGCTTTGTCGAGATTGTTGAAAATAACGGCGAAGCCGTCCAGCAGGTGCAACCGTTTCAGAATGAGTTCCAACTCGTAACGCAATCTGCGGGTGACCACCTGCTTGCGGAAATCCAGAAAATAGCGGCAGATTTCCGTGAGCGACAGGCGCGCCGGTTCGCCGCTCGGCGTCAGGCAGGTGAAATTGATCTGAAAGTTGGATTCCAGGTCGGTGTTTTTGAAAAGGTAGGCCATGATTTTTTCCGGATCGCCGCCGCTTTTGATTTCCAGGACCACGCGGATGTTCTCGTCGCTTTCGTCGCGCACGTCCGTCAACGCCGGAACTTTTTTGGCAATGATGATCTCGGCGATTTTTTCGATCAGCCGGGCCTTGTTGATCCCGTAGGGCAGGGCGGTGATGATGACATGAATCTTTCCCCGCGGGCGCAGTTCGGTAAGCCATTCGCCGCGGATTTTGACGGATCCCGACCCTTCCTCGTAGGCCTTGCACAACTCTTTTTTGGAGTTGAGGATAATCCCGCTGGAGGGGAAATCCGGCCCCTTGATATATTTCATCAATTTGGCAACCGGCAGGTCCGGCGTCTCAATCAGCGCGGTCAACGCGCCGATGACTTCCCGCAGGTTGTGCGAGGGAAAGGAGCAGGCCATGCCGACGGCGATTCCCGACGCGCCGTTGATCAGCAGATTCGGCAGGCGCGCCGGCAGAACCGACGGCTCCCGGATGGTGTTGTCGTAGTTGGCTTGAAAATCGACGGTGTTTTTTTTCAGGTCGTTCAGCAGAAAGGCGGAAATGGGGGTCAGCCGGCCTTCCGTGTAGCGGTAGGCGGCGGGCGGGTCGCCGTCGATGGAACCGAAATTGCCCTTGCCGTCCACCAGCGGATAGCGCAACGAAAAATCCTGCGCCATCCGCGCCATGGATTCATAGGTCGATGCGTCGCCATGGGGATGGTACTTGCCCAACACCTCGCCGATGATTTTCGCGGATTTCACGTGCTTGGCCGCGGCGCTTACCCCCATGCTGTTCATGGCGAACAGGATTCGCCGGTGGATGGGTTTCAGTCCGTCGCGCACGTCCGGCAGGGAACGCGAAACAATGGTCGATAGCGCGTAGGTCAAAAACCGGTTTTCCAGCTCGGACTGGATGTCGGATGTGCTGATATTTGCCATGATAAACTTTCCGATTAACGGCCTTGATTTTCGCGGCGGATGCCGCCGACAGAAGTAACGTCGATTACCATACCTTATATTGTATAAAAAAATCAACCACATACAATATGTTGTTGTCTTTCTTCTTTAACATTACCGAATTATAATGTTCCAGCAATGTTGCGGTAAGGATGGCGAATGTATATTGCAATCATGAAACAACTTAATCGTGTGTGCTTTTTTAAAGGAGATTCATTATGAAAAAAATAAGTCTGTTGACGGTTGCAACTTTCATCGCCTCGATTTTTGGATTGGGAACGGCATTCGCCTCCGATGCTTCGAAGGATGCCAAGGCTCTCGGTGAAGCCAGCCTGGGAATTCAGGCGGCCATCGCCATCGCCGAAAACCATGTCGGCGGCAAGGCTTATGAAGCCGAGTTGGAAACCGAGGGAGGCAAAATATTTTATGAGGTTGAAGTCGTCAGGAATGGTGAGGAGTTTGAGCTTGTCATCGACCCGACAACCGGCAAGGTGTTGTCCAGCGAGAAAGAAGAGGACGACCACGAGTCGGAACATGAACATATGGAAAAAGACTGAGGTGATCCGCCGATTTCTCCCGGCGTCAAACGCGAAAGCGGCGGCGCCGGGGGAGCCTCTGTCCTCATCGCCTGTATGGCGGCCGGGACGGGGCTTGAAGCAGGTTCTCGTGCTGGAATTAAAATGAATTTACTTCACCTAAAAAAGGAGCAGACCAATGACTGATTTCTCTTCCATCAAATACGGAGTAAGCTTGTCGTTGATAGCGATTCTTTTCGGAGGACTGCTGGGGCTTTCCTTCGGCTGTTGCGAGGATGACATTATAGGGTTTTTGAAAGGCCAATCCCAGCCGGTGCTGGCTGAAAAGTATAACGGAGATGCGGAAGCCGCGGACAAAGTGGTTGACAAGTCCTGGGAATATTTGCTACGAGCGCATTTCCATGCGCAAACCATGGGCGTCATCAGCATTGTATTTTCCCTGGTTGCCGTGGGGCTTCGGTTCCGGCCCAAGTACCAATTGGGGATTTCGCTATTGGGTGGCTTTGGCAGTCTGGGTTACGGTGTTTTCTGGTGGGGCTCGGGAATGTTGGCTCCCGGCATGGGATCAACTGATGCCTCAAAGGAAGCGCTGTCCCTTTTGGCACAGCTATCCGCCGGATCGTTTTTTGTGGCGGGCGTGGCCTCCTTGGGCTTGTTCGCCTATACGATTTACATGAAATCGGCGGCCAATGAGCCCCTGGACGCAAAAAGCTCATAATTAAAAAACCCTGTGACTCAGGCGACGTATGCGAATTTTGGTTATAGAAGACGACCCCGAGGTTGCCGCTTACCTGAAGAAAGGCCTGAAAGAGGCCGGGCATAACGTTGTTCATGCCGCCGACGGCGAAGACGGCTTGTACCTGGCGACCAGCGAAAGTTTCGATGCCCTCATCGTGGACCGCATGATTCCCCGGTTGGACGGACTTTCCGTGATTCAAAAACTCCGCGCCGCCGGCAACCGGAATCCCGTCCTGGTTTTAAGCGCCCTGGGCGAGGTCGATGACCGCGTGCAAGGCCTGAAGGCCGGCGGCGATGATTATCTCGTCAAACCGTTCGCGTTTTCCGAACTGCTGGCGCGCCTGGACGCCATTTGCCGCCGCGGCTCGAGCGGCGCGCCGCAGACTTCCCTGGAAGTGGCGGACCTGGAAATCAACCTGTTGACTCATAAAGTGACCCGCGCCGGGCGAACCATCGACCTCCAGCCGAGGGAGTTCCGGTTGCTGGAATATTTGATGAAACATGCCGGCCAGGTGGTGACGCGCACCATGTTGCTGGAAAGCGTCTGGGATTACCATTTCGACCCGCAGACCAACGTCATCGACGTGCACATCAGCCGGTTGCGGCAGAAAATCGACAAGGGGTTCCAACTTCAGCTTTTGACCACCGTGCGTGGCGCGGGGTACATGCTTCATGCGCCTGAATAAATTGTTTCTGAGTTCCGCCGTCCGCTTTGCCGCCATATACATGGCGTTGTTTGGAACGTCCGTTCTGATCCTGTTCGGATTTATTTATTGGGCCACCGCCGGGTACCTTGAGCGGCAGACCAGGGTCGTCATCGAAACCGATGCCGCCGGCTTGGCCGACCGGTTTCACTTGAACGGTGAGGAGGCCCTCAAACAGTTGATCGCACAGCGCGTGAGCCAGACCCGCGGGCAGGAAAAAGTTTATGTACTGGCGGACCGCTCCGGCAAGACCCTGAGCGGAAATCTGGAGAGCTTGCCGGTGGCGAAACTCGTGCCCGGCCAATGGGTGACGATCGAAATCGACGATTACGACGCGGAAGAAGACGACGGCGAGGAAGACAGGCATTTTGCTCTGGTTTACACCACGCGGCTGTCCGACGCACTGTATTTGCTTGTCGGACGGGATATCCATGAGCTGGAAGAAAAACGGGCGATCATCCTCCAGGCTCTCGCCTGGGCGTTTGCCCTGACCGTGGTTCTGGGGTTGGCCGGAGGATTCGTCATCAGCGCCGGTATGCTCCGCCGCATTGAAACCATCAATGAAACCAGCCGCCGGATCATGACCGGCGACCTTTCCAGAAGAATGCCTCTGAGCGGCTCGGGCGATGAATTTGACCAGCTGGCGCAAAACCTGAACAACATGCTGGACCAAATGCAGACGCTCATGGACGGCATACGGCAAGTCTCCGATAATATCGCCCACGACCTCAGGGGGTCCCTGACCCGTTTGCGCGGTCATCTGGACTTCTGGCAGGGCCAATTGGCCGGCCCCGACGCCAACCGGCCCATCGTCGACAAAATTGTCAAGGAAGCCGACAATCTTCTGGCGACGTTCAACGCGCTGTTACGAATCGCCCGCGTCGAGGCCGGCGGCCGCCGCGCCGGGTTCGCCGGCGTGGAACTGAAAACCGTGATCCTGGATGTCGTCGAGCTTTACGAGCCGCTGATGACCGAGAAGGGCCAAAGCCTTGAGGTGGATTTGCGGGGGGATTTGACCGTCCTCGGCGACCGGGACCTGCTCTTCCAGGCGTTTGCCAATCTTCTCGACAATGCCGCGAAGTATACGCCCGGAGACGGCAAAATCCGCGTGGCGCTTGACCGCGATGCCGACGGCGTCCGCGTGGTCATCGCCGATACCGGCAAGGGAATCCCCGCCCACGCGAGGGGCCGGGTGTTTCAGCGTTTCGCCCGGCTGGAGGAAACTCCGGACGTCGCCGGAAGCGGTCTGGGGCTCAGCCTGGTCGCCGCCGTTGTCAAACTGCATGACGGCGAAATACGATTGCACGACAATCATCCCGGCCTGAAGGTTGAAATTGTTTTTCCCCGGAGAAAATAAACCGCTATACTAACGGTTGCGGGAGTTAAAAATTCCTTCTGCCGGTTGAAATCCTTTTTGCCGAATACGCATCCAACAGTTAACGTAAATTATAGAGGATAGCCAAAAACCATGTCCGAGCAAGCATTGCGCGAAAAAATCATAGCGGCTTTGAAAACCGTTCAAGACCCGGATTTGCACAAAGACATCGTCAGTCTGGGATTCGTAAAAAACATAACCATAGAAGGCGGCGCGGTGCGGTTTGATGTCGAATTGACCACTCCCGCCTGTCCCGTCAAAGAGCAGTTACGGAACGAGTGCCTGTCCAAGGTGCGGGCGATAGACGGAGTGGAGCGTGTGGACGTCAACATGACGGCGGTGGTGCGCCCGTCCGAGAGCAACAAACCCGTCCTGCCCGGCGTCAAGAACATTGTTGCCGTGGCCAGCGGCAAGGGCGGCGTCGGCAAATCGACGGTCAGCGCCAACCTGGCCCTGGCCCTGCAAATGACCGGCGCCCAGGTCGGCTTGATGGATGCCGACATTTATGGCCCCAGTATTCCGCGGATGCTGGGCATCCCCATCACGCCGCCCAAGGGCGGCCCCGACAACAAAATTTATCCGCTGGAAAAATACGGCATGAAAGTCATCTCCGCCGCTTTCCTCGCCAAGGAGGGACAGCCGTTGATGTTGCGCGGCCCCATGCTGGGCGGCATCATCCAGCAGTTCCTGCAAAACGTCGATTGGGGCGAACTCGATTACCTCATCATCGACCTGCCGCCGGGCACCGGCGACGTGCAGATGACCCTCACCCAGCGGGCGCCGCTTTCAGGCGCGGTGGTCGTCACCACGCCGCAGGAAGTCAGCCTCATTGACGCCGAAAAGGGCGTCAAGATGTTCTTCCAGGTGAAAGTGCCGGTATTGGGAATCGTCGAGAACATGAGTTACTTCGTCTGCGACGGATGCGACAAAAAACATACGATCTTCAAAAGCGGCGGCGGCAAAACCCTGGCGGAACAGTCCGGCGTGCCCTTTCTCGGGGAAGTGCCGCTGGCGCCGCAAGTAGTCGAAAGCGGCGACGACGGATGCCCCATTGTCATGAGCAACCCGGACTCGCTCGTCGGCAAGGCCTACAAGGAGCTGGCCGGGAAAATGGCGGCGCAGTTGAGCATCGCCCAGGCCGCCGGTGAAAAAGCCGAAACCACCTTCGAACTCGCCTGGAAAAGTTGATAAGGAAAACAGATTGTATTTTCCTCGGCTCAAATTGTCATGCTGAGCTTGTCGAAGCATGGCGTCACCCTTCGACAAGCTCAGGGAGACAAACGACAAGCCCAGTGACGGCGCTTTCAATGAAAAACCGATGAACGACGATTCACAAAACAACCAGACCGGACTCCTGCCGCAAAAAGTCCGGCAAGTCGATGAAAAGACCCTGGGCATCGACTGGGTGGACGGGCACCATTCCGTGTATGCCGTGAAAATGTTGCGGGAAAAATGCCCCTGCGCCAACTGCATTGACGAATGGACCGGCGAAAAACGCCTCGCGCCGGGCTCCATCCCCGACACCATCAAGCCGCTGAACCTCAAGTCCGTGGGTCGTTACGCCATTCAGTTCGAGTGGAGCGACGGTCACAGCACCGGACTCTACACCTACCAGTTGTTGCGCGAACTCTGCGAGTGCAAGCAGTGCAAGCCGTAAACACAGCGCCGAATTTTCACAAAGAGAGCTTTGCATAACCGAGATTCCTCGCTCCTCCGGTGTCGTCGCGAGCCGCCACCGGCGGCGTGGCGATCCAGCCGGGCCACGCCCGGTGGAATGGGTCCTTTCTGGATTGTTTCGTCGGCTGAGCCGCCACTCCCCACCACACGGATTGACTTCCCGCTCGCGGAATCCTATGATGTCAGAAGATCGGAAATTCAGATATTCGGAGATTTTGCGCTCATGTTCACCAAGGCCACAAAAATCGGCAAACGAGGGACCCTCGTGATTCCCGCCGCCCTGCGCAAACAGTTCCGCCTTGAGGAAGGGGCCGAGGTGCTCGTCGAGGAGACGGAAGACGGCGTTTTGATTCGCCCCGCCTGCACCTTGCCCGTCGAAGTTTACACCCCGGAGCGCATAGCGACGTTTTTGCTTTCCAATGCCGTAGACAAGGAAGACTACGCCGCGGCGGCCAAGGAGGTTCGCAAAATGGGTCTCGACCCCGATAAAATCCGCCACTACAATTGCACCAAAACCTGACTCGTGGACCGGGTGTTTTTAGACTCGAACGTTCTTTTTTCCACCGCCTGGCGTAGAGATTCAAAGTTTCGCCGGTTGTGGAAAGTCAAAAACATCGTGCTCCTGACCTCCTCCTATGTTTTGACGGAAGTTCTGCGAAACCTTGAAAAGCCCCGACAAATAAACGATCTGGAAAAGCTGGTTCGGAAAATGGCCGTGGTGGAGGCAACGCAAGCCCCGCCGCCTCGGGGGATTAAACTTCCGGCAAAGGACATGCCGATCCTTGCGGATGCGATTTCCGGCGGGACCACTCACCTGCTGACCGGAGACATCGCCCACTTCGGGGCCTGGTACGGGAAAACCATGGCGGGTATCCGCGTCCTGCCGCCGGCGGAGTACCTGCGTTCAAGAAAAATCTCGCTGACTTAGCCCGGAGTGCATCGGCAAAGGAAGATACCTCGACAAGCTCGGTTCTTCAATGCCGTTCTTGATGTGCATGGCGGGTTGGTGTTACAATAAAGCGTCTTATGGAAGAGCGGAAAACGAGATATGTCATTACTTCTCATGTGGCATATCAGATAAAACGAAGAGGCTTGGACGAGAAAGCAGTTCATTCTGTTTTAGCCAAGCCTGAGCAAAAATTTGAAATACGACCCGGCAGAATGGTGTTCCAATCCAGAACGACACCTTCACAAAAGGCGTACTTGATCCGGGTATTTGTAGATACGGATCGAGACCCTCCGGAAGTAGTTACGGCATATCGAACAAGGAAAATTTCAAAATACTGGGGAAAAGAGTATGAAAATCACCTATGATTCCAAAACCGATACGTTAAGCCTTATTTTAAAGGATAAGGCGGCGGTGGCCGAAAGCGACGAGGACAAGCCGGGAGTCATTCTGGACTATGACGACCGGGGAGACCTGGTGTCCATGGAAATTTTAGACGCCTCCCGCCGCGTAACCGACGCCCGGCACGTAGACTTTCAATCCACGCCGTGATCTTCCCATTGACCCATTATCATCCGGAGCACTTCGGGCAAGCCGGCACCGAAGGCAACGCAAATACCTCTGTGTCACACTGAGCTTGTCGAAGTGTGAGCTTGTCGAAGTGTGAAGCTATTTCGACACTCCCCGCTTGCCGCTTTCATGCGGCTGTGTGCTTTGCGATGAGTTCGCGGACCGCTGGAACGAGGTCCGTGGAGATTTGCATGACCGTTTGGCCCGGCGCTTCGAGTTCCGCCTCGTCCTTGGCCAGCGCTTCTTCCTCGGACTGCGATTCATAATGAGCCGGCGCCCGTTTCACGCGCTCCGGGTCCCAGCCCGGGGGAAGTTTACTCTGTTTCATCGGCCTTCGGGCATCCTATTTGTAGGGATCAGGCATGCCTGATCCCTACATCCCCACCTTTTGCCGCACTTCGTCCATCAGCTTGGCGTCGATGAGGGAGACGCCTTTCTGGCGGGCGAAGTCGAGGATGGTTTTCTTCGCCATGTTGCGGACGAAGAAGGGTACGCGGTTGAGCCGCTCCATCGCTTCCTCGGTCCAGGCGAATTCGTCCTTGGGTTTGCTTTTGGCGAGTTCTTCCTTGGCCTCGTCCAGGTTGGAGCCGACCATGGTGAACGGCCCCTTGGCCTCCGCCGACTGGCCCCCCAGTTCCACGCCGATCTTGCTGACGAATTCGGTTTCAAACTGGTTGGTCAGCATGGCGATCTCGTGGCCGCATTTTTCGCACTTGAACTTCAGCGCCAAGTTTTTGCTGTCGGAAGGCATGATGCCGTCCGTTTGCGTTTTCATTTGCTCGTCGCAAGGGATACAAAGGAATTTCATTGACTCTCCTTTTGGGATTTTTCATTAGCAAAATTGATGATTTTGTCCGCAATCGATTCGATCGCCTTGCCGGCGAGGGAATCTTTGTGTTCGGCGTAAAACAGCGAATCCGTTTTTTGCGACAATCGGGAATCGAAGGGAATACTGCCCAACAGGGGGATGCCCTTGCGTTGCGCCAGTTCGCGGACGTCGCCGCCGTCGAACAGTCGGCCTTCCTTGTCGCAATGCGGGCAGACGTAGGAGGCCATATTTTCCACCAGGCCGATGATGGGGACCTGCATCTTGTTATTTTTGGAAATGGACTTGGAAACGATGTGCTGGGAGAGTTGCGCGGGAATGGTGATCTCCACCACGCCGGCGAGTTCCGGGATCAACTCCTTGATGTTGTCGATGCGGTCGCTACCCGGCGGCATGTCGAGGAGCAGGTAATCCAGGTCGCCCCAATGGGTGTCGGCCAGCAGTTCCCGCAGGGCCGTCGATTCGAACATGCTCACCCAGGACGCGGTTTCGCCGCTTCCGTGGGTCCACATGACGGGCGAGTCGGGGTTGGGCAGGAGCATGTCCATGGACATGATTTTGATTCCCATGGCGCCCTCGCCGGCGTTGACGCCGTTTTCGTCGACGGCCAGTTTGCGGTCGTTGCCGACGCCCAGCAGACTGCCGATGCTGGGGCCGTTGAGGTCGGCGTCGAGAATGCCCACCCGCAGTCCGCGGTCCGCCAGGCACGCGGCGATGTTCGCGGTGATGGAACTTTTGCCCACGCCGCCCTTGCCGCTCATCAACGCCACCTTGTGCTTGATCCGGTCCAGCCGTTTTCGCAGTTTGTTTAACTGATACGTGACCTGCTCGATGATCTGGGAACCCCCGTCGGTTGCCAGGTCCTGATAGGTTTTCATGGATGGAAACTCCACAGAAAAAAATTGGTTCGATTGTCCGTTATCTTGGTTTTATGATATAAGAAAAAACGATTCATTGAAAGGTTAACTTCCTTGCCGAAAAAAATGCGGCAAAAATGCCGTTCACCACTTGCGGAATTGCGAAGAAGGAATATATTAAAGCTCAGGATCAACAAATCATGGAGGCTGATAGGAGCTTGAGTCCACCTTTCCAGGAAGTTGCAGTACCATGAGCACATTGAAATTCATACCTGAAGTATGAATGGTCCGCCGGAATATCCGCGGCCGTAAAAAAGAGAAAAAGCGCGTTGGATCGGTCCAGCGCGTTTTTTGTTATTTGCCTGGAGGCGCGGCTGTCGATGCGCAAAATCAAAATCGTTCTTGAATACGACGGCTCCGCATACAGCGGCTGGCAACGCCAGCCCAACGGCACGACCATTCAGGAAGTCCTGGAACAGCGCCTGCGCACCATCACCGGAAAAAAAACGGCCGTGGTCGGTTCCGGGAGAACCGACGCCGGAGTGCACGCCGAGGCGCAGACGGCTCATTTCACCACCTCGTCCGCCATGACCGGGCGGCAGTTTTTGAAAGCCTTGAACAGCCTTTTGCCGGGCGACATCACCGTCCGGCAGGTGGAGGAAGTGGCAGAGGACTTCAACGCCCGCCGGTCGGCGGCGCGCAAGCGGTACCGCTACACCATCCTCAACCGCGATTATCCCTCGGCCCTGCACCGCGGCCGCGTCTGGTTCATTCCCCATGCCCTGAACCTGGCCGCCATGCGGCGGGCCGCCAGGCATCTGCTTGGCGAGCATGACTTCTCCGCGTTCCGCGCCGCAAACACAAGCAACCGCAACGCGGTGCGCGAGCTGTTCCGGATTGATTTAAAGAAGGATGGCGACTTCATTCACCTGACCCTGGAAGGCAGTGGCTTTCTGAAACACATGGTGCGGATCGTGGTCGGCACCCTGGTGGAAGTGGGTCGAGGCAGGATGAGCGCCAAACAGGTGAAGGATATCTTGGATTCCCGCGACCGCATCCGCGCCGGCCCCACCGCCCCGCCGCTCGGCCTCTGCCTCGTCGAGGTGACTTACCCTGCCAAAAAACCGGCGCGCCGGGAAAAAAAGTCTTCGAAAAAATAAGAAATGCGGAGGGCACAAGGGCGGCCTCCGAAGGGGCCGCCCTCCATGAGACGGCGCGGCGATGACTTAATCGTCATCTCCGTCGTCTTCATGCTCGTCTTCATGTTCATCCTCATCGTCATCCTCAGGCTCGCTCAACTTGCCTTTGTGGTCGAGGAGAAGGTCCGTTTCGCCGAGGTCGTTGCCGATTTGCAACGAGAACGGCACCGGCGCGGAGAAATCGATCGCCCCCAGGTCCAGCCGCTTGGCCTCGACCTTAAACCGGCCGTCGCTCCGGATTTCGATTTCCTTGATGCCGGAGGCGGAGCCGCTATGAAATTTGAACTTGTTGTGCTTCTGGAAAAACGATCCGGCGGGGATGGTTTCGCTGAACCCGTCCAGCGTTACGGTGACGTCCTCGTTGAGAATGTCGATGCCGTCGCTGTCGGCGTCCAAGGTTAGACTGCCCTTGACCTCAAACTTGTCCTTGCCGGCCTTCTTGCCCAGCTTGACCTTGGCCTTGGTGATGTCGAGAGTGATGTTTGCCAGGGATGGGGCGGAAGGTCCGAGAGTATACCGCAGAAGCATCAAATCGCTTTGTCCGACCACGTTGCCGTCGGCGGAGGCAAAGCTCCTGGAATCTCCCACGACATACAGGTCGGTCCCATCGGTCGCCGCGTCAAATGCCCTGTCGTCCTGGGCGTCGCCAAAAAGAGTCTGCGACAAAATCGCGCCGTTGTTGGGGTCGACCTCCAGGATAATGACATCCGTTCCCCCCGCGCCCTGGCTATTGGTGTGACCCACGGCAAAGAGGCGGCCGCCGACCTCGACGATGCCGAGGAGGAGATCGTCTCCCGCCCCGCTGGATACCGTGCTCCACAATTGGTTGCCGGCCTCATCGTATTTCTGGATGATGTAGTTTTGTGGTGTTCCGCGTGTGACGCCGACGGCGTAGAGAGCGCCTCCGGACGCCGTTACTCCAAGAAAGTCCCCACTCAAGCTTGCGTCTCGCTTCCTCCAGATCAGGTTCAAGTTCGGATCGCGCTTCCATATGGTAGGGGCCGCGCCGTCCACACTTGTTTCTGCAACGCCGACTGAGTAGTTGTTGCCGTTGAGGATCGTTATCTCCGCTCCATTGCTACTGGAAGCAGCTGGGAAGGAACAGCTATTGAAAACATGTCCGGCCGCCGTATCCGGGGCCGCGGCTACGAGATTGCCCAGGGTATCGTACTTGGCGATGATCTGGCCGAAGTGGCTACAGGGTTGGCCCCCGCCGATGGCGTAAATAAAGGTATTGCCGCCTTCCACCGCCGTAGTGAGGCCTATGTGTTCTTCCCAACCGGCGAAGGAAAAGAAACCGGACGAGTTGGGCAGTCGCAGGTTGGGCGTCGCTACCCATGTGGAACCGCCGGGGCCGGCCCCGGTAAAACCGTTCGTTGGAAACTTCACCAATACACTCTTGACTTCCTGGCCGCCGACGTTATCGATGGTCAAGCCGGAACTCGGATGACTCCAGCCTCCAGCGTACATGGCGTTATTGGTTGAGGTGACTCCAAAAAGGTTGCCCAACGGCCAGGTCCCTGACCACACCGGCGATGAGGTCGAGGTCGTGGGTGCCGCGTATTTGACGACAATCGCGGCATTGCCGCCATTTCCTTTTATAGGCAGAATAGTGCCCGTCAGCAAGATGTTGCCGTTGTTAATGTCAATTCTGGTCCCGCGAGCCCAGTGGGCTCCGCCCTGGTCGCCGCTTCCTCCGAAGAAATTGACGCTTGCAAGTGTCGGCGCCGTTTGCGCCGCCGCCCGTCCGGCGAACGTAAAGACGAGAAGCAGGATCAACCCCGCTCCAAGCAACACGGCGCTTGTTTTGTTTGTCTGTTTCATGATTCCCTCCGCAAAATTAAAAAGAAGGTTCAGTAGTGTCAGCCAAAACAGGCTTTATTGTACCCGAGATTTCCCATATGAGCATCAAAATTCTTTGAAATTTACCCTTGATTGAGTAAACCGTCTTTTGAGACCTAAAATTTTGTTTGGATTCGACCCAGATTATAACATTTACCCCTCCTCCTGTGAATAAAAGTCTTTTTGAGAGGAAACTTTCAATCCTTGGGCTTTTTTAAAGAGACTGTCCCAAACTTCGTTGGAAGTTGTTAGGATGGCAGTTTCTCAT
>JBHHYO010000040.1:0-23964 GCA_046757665.1 Nitrospinales bacterium | reverse complement strand
AAGCATTACTCAAAAACAACTTTATAAAAAATACTCTAAATTACGCAATTAAGTACTAGTACTTCGTTGCAAAAATAAGCGTAGGGAAATGACCGCCCTTTGACAGGCTCAGCGACAAATTTGCTGTCACGCTGAGCTTGTCGAAGCGTGCAAATTGCGCGAACTTTTGCAACGAAGTACTAGCCGAATGATCCGCGAGGGTTTACACCGTTTGACTTACTTCGATTTCTCCGGCGGCGGGGCAAGCCGGTTCAGAGACTGGATGAAGCGGTTGGCCGACTCCGGCAGTTTGGGAGCCTTGTGGAGAATGAGGATGTCTTCCGGGGAAAGTTCCATCCTGTAGTACAACTCGTTGGCGTCGTTGTCCGCGTGGATGGACGTGCCCTTGAGGGAAATTCCGGCGAACAGGCCCTTGCTCCGGGAATAGGAATAGATTTCGCCTTTCATGCGCAGGTCGGCTCCCGCCTCGGCGTGCCGCCCCACCGGCCCGGCGGCGATTCCCACGTCGCCGCCCAGAGTGAACTCATCCTTGAGCAAACTTTCGACGCCACGCTGGTTCATAACCAGCAGGATCAAGTCGATCGCCTCGGCGCCGGCCTGAAAACCCAGGCTCCCTCCCACCGTCGTCAGAAAAGCTGGCGGGCTCCAGGTGCCGGTTTCCGGCAAGCGCACCGAAGCAACGCCCTTTCCGTATCGGACGCCCAGAATAAATCCGCCCTTCACCATAGTGGGAAAAATAATGACACCTTTAGCCTTGGCCAGCGCCTCGAAGGGAATGCCTTTTTCCGGAGTTTCCATGATCTCCTCGAGAACCGAGATGGAATCCCGAAGCAGTTTCCTGCGTTCCTCGGCCCCGGCCCAGACCAGCGACGAAAACAACAAAACCCCGGCGACACCCAAGATGACAAACCGTACAACCACGCGGGAAAGATTAAGGATGCTCATAAAAAACTCCTCGGCAACAGATGGAACGCAAATTCAGGAAGGCTTCCAAATCAAAAATACTATAAAGAAATCGGCGGGCGGGGTCAATCCGCTTGTTTTCCTTCGCAATCTACGCAAGGATCAAATAGAATCGATTGCAGGGATCCGTCATGAATCATGAAACCATAAACGAATACCTGGGAAACCAGGGCCGGGTGGCGCGGCATATGAACGCCTTCGAGTTCCGCCGGCAACAGGTGACCATGGCCGAGGCCGTGACCCGTTCGCTCGCCGACGGCCACCACCTGATGGTGGAAGCCGGGACCGGCACGGGGAAAAGCCTGGCCTATCTCATTCCCGCCGTTTTGTGGGCGGTGAAAAACAACCGCAAGATTGTGGTTTCAACCTATTCCAAGGCGTTGCAACAGCAAATCCTGCATACGGACATTCCATTTCTGCGCGACAAACTCGGCCTGTCCTTCCGCTATTCACTGTGCGTCGGCCATGGGAACTACCTTTCCCTGCGGCGCTTGAAACGCGCTCACCAGACGGGGTTGTTCACCGATTCCGAATCCTCGCGCCAGTTGCAGGCCGTTGCCGATTGGGCGGGCACAACGGAAACCGGGGTGCGCGGCGAACTGCCCTTCGAGGTCCTGCCCGCCGTCTGGGAGGATGTCGGACGGCAAAAAGAACTGTGCCTCGGCAAACGTTGCGAAACCTATAACGCCTGCTTCTACTTCAAAGAACGCAAAAAATGGTTCGGCTCTCACCTGCTGGTGGTCAACCACCACCTCTTCTTCGCCAACATTGCCAGCGGCGGGGGCGTACTGCCGCGATACGACGCCGTCATTTTTGATGAAGCGCAGAACGTGGAGGAAGTCGCCACCCATTTCCTGGGACTGGAACTCTCCAACACCGCGCTGATTTATTTCCTCGACCGCCTGTTCAACCGCAGAACCCAAAAAGGCATCCTGAGTCGCCTGGAGACCGACAGCCCCATCCTGCCGTTGCAGAAAAAAGTCCTGGACGCGCGCCGCGCGGTGGACACCTTCTTTGACCGGATATTCGAAGAGTACGGCAGGCAGGCCCGGGTCCTGCGGTTTTACAAACCGCCGCCGATCGAAAACGCCATCACCGGTCCCTTGCGGGTCCTCCAGGAATCCCTGAAAACTTTTGAAGGCCAGTTGCCGTCCGAGGACGATCAACTGGAAGTGTCCGCCGCCGCCATCCGTTGTGCCGAGTTCAACAACACCCTGAACGCCCTGTTGAATCAGAAAGTGGACGACTACGTTTACTGGCTGGAGTTGGGCAAGGGCCGCCGGTTTCTCCGCGCCATCCTGCGCGGCGTCCCCATCGACGTCAGCGGACCGCTGAAAGAGCAAGTGTTCGACAGAACCCCGCGGGCGGTACTCACCTCGGCAACCCTCACCACCGATCACAGTTTCGACTTTGTCAAAAAACGTATCGGTTGCGAACCAAAGGAAGACCTGATCCTCGACTCACCGTTCGATTTTCGCACGCAAGCCTTGCTGTACATCCCCGCCGACCTGCCCGAACCTTCGGAAAAAACCGGGCGCTATATCCAGGCCCTGTCCCAAAGAATAAAAGACCTCGTGGAAGCCGCAAAAGGCCGGACCTTCGTTCTATTCACCAGTTACGACACGCTCAATCGGGTGCACGAGGAACTCGGGCCGTTGTCGCACAAATACCCTTTCCTCAAACAAGGAGAAATTTCCACCGGACGAATGATCGAAAAATTCAAACAAACCCCGTCGGTGATCTTCGGCACCAATTCCTTCTGGCAGGGGATCGACATTCCCGGCGAAGCCTTGACAAGCGTCATCATCACCAAACTGCCGTTTGACGTTCCCAACGAACCGCTCACCGAGGCGCGGCTGGAACACCTGCGCGCGCAGTCGGTCAACCCCTTCAAGCATTACCAACTGCCGCGGGCGATCATCCAGTTGAAGCAGGGTTTCGGCAGGCTGATCCGCAAAAAAACCGACACGGGGATCGTCTCGATCCTCGACCCGCGGCTGACGAACCGCGGTTACGGCCGCCGGTTCATCGCCTCCCTGCCCGACTGCCGGGTGGTCAAGGAAATCGCCGAGGTGCGGAAGTTCCTGCACGACGGGATCAAACCCCCGAAAGACTGAACCGGTTTATTCGACCAAACCGTTTCCTCAACGGTACGTCTGGTACTGATAGGACCTGCCGTAAGAAGGGCTGTAAATGAAGGTAGCCAGAATGGCCAGTTTTTCTTTTTTGATGGTCGCGGGGAAAGGATAATACGGCGCCGCCATTTTCACGGCCTTGACGGCGGCGCGGTCCAGGATTTCCGCTCCAGAGGCCTGGGTGACATGCACCCTCAGCAAATTACCCTCCTTGGAAATCTGAAACCGCAACGTCAATTGCCCGCTGATGCCGCGCCGCGCCGCAGACTCCGGATACCCCCAGACCCTTTCGATTTGATGTTTGATGCGGGCGAAGTAATCGGCGTACAGAGTTTCCTTGGTATCCAGGGAAATCGTTTCGCCATCATCAAAGTCTTCCTGGGCGCCGGTGTCGGTTTCGGCATAGGGGCTTGCATCGAACCCGTCCAGCAGGGCGAACAGTGAACGCGGCGTTTGCTGTTCCTCGGCGGGCGCCGGTTTTTTTACCCGCGGGTTGATGCCGAGTTGCAAACCCTTGTTGGACGGCGGCCGGAGCGGCGTTTTTTGTATGGTCCCCGGCCGCGGCTTGACAACCCGTTTCTTCCTGGGAGGAACCACCTTCCTCTTTTTTATGGCCGGGTGCCGGCCCCGTAACTTGGGCGCCACAAGCTTGCGGTGCCGGTAATCGGAAGCCTTGTTCTTTTTCACGTTGGAATGAGCCCGGCTGTCGAATTTCGCCAGCAACTTGGCGGTGCGCGGTTTCTCGATCCGCCGCGGTTTGGGAGCATCGATCAGCGTGCCGCGATCCGGAACCTTCTCCTTGGGAGTTTCAATGAACTTTACCTTGATCGGTTCGAGCCGCGGCGTCACAGGCATGGTCCGCGGCGTCAAACCATGCAGGATAAACGCCAGAATATGGAGTAGCAAAGACAGCAAAATCGCTTTTTCCAAATGCGGATGCAGTCTCTTGGGAAAATAATAAGTTGTCATGGTTTGAGTTTAATATCTCTTGGCTTGCGTCCCATCTTCCGGCCGTTTCAGCAATTCAGCATTGGCCTTGGGTTTTTTGATTGTACCATCGGAAGGCATTTCCGACCTCTTTATTGTGAGGGCGGGGATTGATGTAGTTCCCGTTGCCGTCAAAAGGAACATATGGCATTTGCAGGGTCCGGTAAATGTCGTTCATGTAGCCGCAAAAATCGGCATACATCGGCATGTTTTTTTTCAGGCCCGGCATGGCTTTTTTCTTGAACTCAAGAAGTTTCCCGCCGTAAGGGTGAATGGCAACCAGGCCATCCTCGCCGCCTTGCCGCCGGGCATAATCGGTCAGCGCTTCATAATCCTCCCAATCCTCCAGGGCGTCCACGTCGGCGACGAAGGCCGGGTCGTTGTGTATCCTGGTGGTAAACGCCGTGTTTAAAAGCACGGAAACCCCGTAATCAAAATTTTTCTTGTGCATTCCAAACTGAAAATCGTCATGCTTCCGGAACCGCTCCATGTCGGCCCGGAAATGCAACAGTTGATGGGTGAACACGGGGAGCAGACGCAGGAAACGCGACGGATGCCTCAGGGCCTTGGTGATCGCCGCCCTGAAAATCTGCCCGTCCTTGCGGGTTTGGTGTAGCAGTTCGATAATATCCGGCTCCATAGCCGACAAGTTGATCGGGTAAATATTCGGCTCCTTGACATCGAGCACCTCGTCGGCTTTTTCGTCGATCGTCCGGTAATGGTAATTCCTCTTCACGAATTCGCTTTCCGGGTCCTCCTCGAAACGTGGAAACATTTTCGCGCGCGCATTCAGCCACAAAATCAGGTTGTGGGTCGCAATTGCCTCGTCCCGCAGAACTTTCTCCAGGTCGTACATGAAAGGCAAGTCGCCCGGCTGGAACAAAACCAGCTCCGTGGTATCCAGCGACAATTTGTTGCGCCCCAGGTTCATCGTGTTCATGAGGCTCAGATACTCAGGGTCTTCGAGAACAAAATGCGCGGTTTTCCCATTGTCGCCGGCGATCTCCAGAAAAGCGTCCAGTACGCGCTTGACCTCCGGCGAGCCGACCACCACGATTTCCTTCAAGCTGGAATGGAGAAGGTTGGCCATCGTGTAACAAACGATGGGGATGCCGTGAATGAGGAAGAGAAATTTCAACCGGTCGATCCGGTCATCGTCGGCACGCAGGATAAGATGACTGATACCTCTTTTACCGGCGGCGATTTCCCGCCGGGCTTTTTTCAGGCTGGCTTTGTCCGCCGCCCGGCGAGTCGAATACCGGTTATGGCTGAAACTGACTATGCACTTGTCGATATACGGTTTATTTTGAACTAAGAGCATGGTGTTTAAAATCCGCGTGTTAACAGAAAAAACTTCTCTCCATTATAACCCAAACCGCCGCAGGCCCAAGCCTGCGACAAATAACTTGACGGAATTTTTTTTTTCGCCTTACAATAAACTAAACCGATTAATTTCAATGGATTTTATCCATGGGCGACCCCACTCACATTATAGAGTTGATTGACCAGATACTTGACGAGACCGCCGATCGACCCAAGTTGCAGGAGAAAATTTACGACCTGCGGGATGCCCTGTTGCAGGCGCAACAGGAGGCCCGGCAATTTTCCCTGAAGATAAAAACCCTCGAGGAAACGATCGGCAAGTTAAAATCCCCGGCTCACCGTATCGGCACCATCCTGGGTCCCGGCAAAGACAGCCTGTACCGCTTGTCCTGCGGCGGCCAGGAATACCAGGTGGCGGTCTCGCCGGAAATCCAGGAGCCCCTCAATGTCGGTGACCAGGTCGCCCTGAACGAGGGATTCACCGCCATCTACAAACTGCCGCCGCCACAACAGGGCCCGATGGCCAGGATCATCACGCGCCTGGCCGACGGCCAATGGCTGGTCACGGGCACAACCGCCAACACCGAGTCCATGGCCATGCTAAGCCAGGACCTGGACCCATCGACCTTCAAGGAAGGCGATGAGGTGGTGCTCGATCCCAGTCAAAAAATCATCCTCGGCAAACTGCCGAAGAGAGAAAGCAAAACCTTTGTCGAAGACGATTTTGTCCCCGTCGACTGGAACCGCGTCGGCGGTCAGGAAAAAGTCATCGAACAAGTCCGCAAGGTCATCGAATACCCGGTACTGCATTCCGACATCCTCCAGGAAATGAATTACCAACTGCCGAAAGGGTTCCTGTTTTATGGCCCGCCCGGATGTGGGAAAACCCTGGTCGGCAGGGCAATCCTGACCGATATCGTCAAAAAACTGAGCGGCGATAAAAAAAGAAATGTCGAAGGCCGGTTTATCCACGTCAAGGGACCGGAAATCCTGAACATGTGGCTGGGTGAATCGGAAAGAAAAATACGCGAAATTTTCAAAAAAGCCCGGGAATACCGGGAAAAAGAACAACTCCCCTTTATTTTTATCGACGAGGCGGAATCCATCCTGGGCACCCGCCAAGCCTGGCGGACCAACAATATCACCAACACCCTGGTGCCCATGTTCTGCGCGGAAATGGACGGCATTCAATCCCTCAAGGAAACGGTCGTCATCCTGGCCACCAACCGGCCCGACCTGATCGACCCCGCCATACTGCGGCCGGGCAGGATCGACCGTAAAATCAAGATCGGCAGGCCTAACCGCGAAGGATGTAGCGACATCCTGAAAATTTATCTCGACGGCAAACTGGAACATGCGGACATACAGAAAATGACCGCGCCCTTTCTGGACAAACTCTTCACCAAATCGCCCAAGCAGGAAGTCCTGATCCTGACCTTGAAGACGGGAGAAACCAAATCCCTCTATTGGAAAAATTTCATTTCCGGCGCCATCATCGAGGGCGTAGTGCAACGGGCGAAGGAATTGGCCATCGAACGAGCCATCGCCGGCGGGGAACTGGTGCTCAAGGCCGACGACCTGTCCCGATCCCTGGAAACCGAATTCACCGAAGGCAGTTTGTTGCCCGCCCAGCCCAATCTGGAGGATTGGTTGCAACTGCTGGACATCGACCCCCAGGATGTGGTTCGGGTCAGGCGTCCGCGGGATTCCGACAGTGACGCGGCGATGACCTTCAAGCGGTCCATGATATGAGCAACATTGTGCCCTTGATGGGGATCGAAACGGAATACGGCATCATCCGGGAAAATGTCGAAGTCTCGGACCCGGTCGATGAATCCATGGCCCTGCTGAAATGCTGTCCGATAAAAAGCGTATTCGGCATCTGGGCCTATTCCCGGGAGCGTAGCCACCTCGACCAGCGCGGGTTTTCCGTCGCCCAGCTCGCCCAGGACCAGGAAGAGGACGAGTTTTGCAAACAGGACCGCAAGCGGCCCTATTCCTATTGGGAAATGAAAAGCGACCGGGTGCTGACCAATGGAGCCCGGTTTTACAACGACCATACCCACCCCGAATACAGCACCGCCGAGTGCCGGAACATTTTCCAACTGGTTGCCCAGGACCGCGCCGGAGAAAGGATTCTCGCCGAATGCGCCCGCCTGAGAAACCGGGAGATCGGAGAAAACGCCGTCCAGTTATACAAAAATAATACCGATTACAGCGGCCATAGCTACGGCACGCACGATAATTACCTGATCCCCCGCAAACTGCCGTTTGAATATTGGGTGGAGCGGCTGACGCCGTTTTTGGTCACCCGGCAACTTTACGCCGGGGCGGGGAAAGTCGGCTCCGAAACAAAACAAACGGAACCGTTCACGGGACTGCAACTCTCCCAGCGATCCGATTTCATCGAGACCCTGCTGAGCATCGAAACCATGACCCGGAGACCCATCGTCAATACCCGCGACGAGCCACATGCTCCGGGCGAAGAGTACCGCAGGCTTCACCTGATTCTCGGCGACGCCAACATGTCGCCGTACGCCACGGCGTTGAAAGTGGGAACCACGCAGATGGTCCTGACCTTGATCGGCGAGGAAAAAATTTCCGCCCCTCCCGTGCTGGCCGACCCCGTCGCCGATATCAAACAGGTATCGCGGGACAAAACAGGTTCCGTTTTGCTCAAGCGGGAAACGGGCCGGACCATTTCCCCCCTGGAAATCCAGGACTGGTATCTCTCGGAAGCCACGCGGCACTATGAAGGCCGACGCCAGGACTGGGACTGGGTGATCCGGGAGTGGGGCCGCACCTTGCACGATCTGCGTCATCAATCCGAAAACCTGGCCGACCGGATCGACTGGGCGATCAAGGACAAACTGTTCAACCGCTTCCTGGAATCCGAGAACCTTGATTGGCGCGACCCCTGGATGCAAAGCCTCGATTTGGAATATCATAATCTCGACGCCGAACGCGGGTTGTACCGCGGCCTGGAAGAGGAAGGTAGCGTAACCCGGCTGTGCACCGACAGGGAAGTGGAAGATGCCGTTCATCATCCGCCCGAGGGCACCCGGGCCATGATCCGCGGGCAGGCCGTCGCATCTCGCGCCGAGGAAATAAAATCCATTCATTGGACCGGCATTGAATTCAAAAACGAAAGCGCCCTCGACTTGAGCGGCGTCATTGAACCCGGCGAAGTTGAAAACATGCTTAAGGACATATCTAAAAACATTTTGCAACCGGGTTAAAAACTTTAATAAAATAGTGGCTTGACTTAAGCGGCGAGCTTTCCCGTTTGCTTATACGCGGGTTGGAAAACCTCCGCCACCGATTTAAAAAAAGTCACTTACCAAAAGGAGTCGTTCGCATGGACTTAAATGATCCCTTAAGACGCGAGGAAAAAAAGGACCCCGCACCCGACCACAAGGAAATCGGCCCGTCCCGGCCAGACGTTTCCCGGCCCGGACGTGACAGTATTTTGAAGCGCATGAAAAAAGTCGACCCAAAACAGTCGGAAAAATATCGACAACGAACGGGCCAATGAAAACAAGCGCATTGGAAAACTCAACTACCGGCGATTTTTTCGACCTTCTGCAACGTTCCGGTTACCGGTGGCAGGCGGTGTCGAAGCATTTGCCGGGCCCGGAGACCTCCAGCGTAACCCAGGGCACTACCGTTCTGGCGTTTCATTTCAAGGACGGCGTCATCGTAGCCGGCGACCGGCGGGCCTCGGCCGGCACCAACATCATGTACGAACGTTGCGACAAGGTGATCCCGATTGACGATTATTCCCTGATGGCCATTGCCGGAGTGCCGGCAACCGCTTTTGAAATGGCCCGCATCATGTCGCACAACTTCGAATACTACCGCCGCTCCCAACTCCAGTCCCTGAGCGCGGAAGGCAAAATCCGCGCCCTGTCCAGACTGCTTAAGGAAAACGTGGGAATGGCCATGCAGGGCATCGGCGCGGTGAGTCCCATTCTCGCCCTGTTCGACGTTCAGAAAAACAAGCCCGCAATTTATTTTTACGACATGATGGGCGCGCAGTTTCAAATCTTAACTCACACCGCCACCGGCTCCGGGTCGCCCATGATCCGCGGCATCCTCGAACACGAAAACCTCTGGGGAGCAAAACCGTTGGAGCGGCGCAACCGGCGGGAAGCCGCAATGCTCGCCATCCGCCTGTTGCATACCGCGGCCCTGTTCGACAGCGCAACCGGCCAGGCCCGGCCCGAGGAAAATATCTTCCCCATCATCGCCAGCATCACCCGGGACGGCTACCATTTCATCCCGGAAGACGAGATGGCCGATTTGTTCAAAAAATCCATGCAGGGGAATAAACATGTTTGACGAGCCGTTTCGCTGGACCGAGGCCATTGCGACGCGACACGGTTACGTCCAGGGGAAACTCAAGAAGGGACAGCCCGTGCTGGCCGTCCCGTTCAAGGACGGGGCCTTGTTGCTGGGGTTTTGTCCCCAGCCGGGGAAAATTTACGAAATTTATGACCGCATCGCCATCGGCGGCATGGGGCATCCCGCCGACGTAGAAAAACTGCGCATGATCCTGCTCGACATGGCCCACGTGGAAGGATTCAACCGGTCAGCGCGGGATGTGACGCTGACCCGCCTGCTCCAGTTCGGTCTTGCTCCCGCCTTGAAACAAAATTTCGAGGAGGTTCAGCGCGCACCGTACCTGGTTCAGTTGGTGCTGGTCGAAATCGACCTGGATGGCGCACCTCATTTTTTCCACCTGAATTACGACGGCTACTGGGAAACCTTTAAAAAAGGCGCCGTGGTTTGTGGCAACAAAAAAATGGCCGACTGGCTCGATCAACAAATTACCGAAAAACCCTTCGCCGATTTTTCGCTCGACCGCGCTCTGCTGGAGGCCTGCAAGCTTTGGGAGAAAGGAAGACAGCAAATTAATGACGAGGACGACGACTCCCCCACCGCCCTCAAGGAAGCTTTCGACAAGTGGATTCTTGAGGGCGCCGTGCTTTGCCACACGGCTCCACGGAAATCCATCTACCGGCCCCTGTCCGGCCAGGAAATAGAACAATTGAAGGCGGCTTGTTTGTCATCATGAGAAAACGCATTTTTGGCATTGAAACCGAGTACGGGATGCTCATCAAGAACGACGATTTCAAGCTGGGACCCGTCGAGGTCGCCATTTGCATCAAGGAATATATTTTCAACACGCAAAAAATCGGCCTGCTGGACCAACATTACCGGGCCAATGACGAACCGCCCGACAACGGCGGTTTTCTGGCCAACGGCGGACGAATTTATCTGGACATGGGCCACTTGGAATACGCCAGTCCGGAATGTTCCAACCTGGTTGACCTCATCACCTTCGACCGCGCCGGAGACCTGATCATCCAGGAAGCGCTGGAGGAGCTGGGATGGGCCAACCAGGTGGCGATCATCAAGAACAACGTCGACCTTGAATCCAACGCCACGTTTGGATGCCATGAAAATTACCTGAGAAACCGCTCCTACCCGTTCGACAACCAGAAAAGCATCAAACTGCTGGCTTCCTTTTTGGTCACCCGCCAGATTCTGTGCGGCGCGGGGCGGATCGGCGCCTGCAACCCGCATCCGTTCAAGGATTGGGACGGATTGACGCGAACCGGCCCGGAATACGAAAAAATCGATTTCCAAATTTCCCAGCGCGCCGACCACGTTCCCAACGAGGCTTACCGATGGGTGCAATACAACCGCGCCATCGTCAACACCCGCGACGAACCCCTGGCCGACCCCCACAAGTTCCGCCGGGTCCACCTGCTGGTCGGCGATTCCAATATGAGCGAGTTTGCCGTCGCCATGAAAATGGGAACCACCTCGCTCATGATGGACCTTATCGAAATGGGCGCCTGCGATCCCAGTTGGATTCTCATCGACTCCGTTTCAACCATGCGGGAAATTTCCCGCGATCAAGAGTTCAAGTGGCCCATCATCCTGGGAAACGGACGCCACACCACCGCCTTGGAACTGCAAATGGAAATCATGGAGGCCGCCAAAAAACATCTCTCGGGAACAAGCCTGGAAACGGATTGGATTATCCGGGCCTGGGAGTCGGTTTTACAAGACCTCGCCAAGGGGCCGGAGGCGGTTCTCGGCCGCGTGGACTGGGCCGGAAAGTATTGGATGCTGAACGAATTCCGTAACGAAGAAAACCTGGACTGGCACGACCCGTGGCTCAAAAGCCTGGACCTGGAATTTCACAACCTGAACAAGGAACAGGGGCTGTACTGGGGACTGGAGGAAAACGGCGACGCCTACCGAAAGACCAGCGATGCCGCTATCGAACGCGCCAAAAGCGTCCCACCCAAAGGCACCCGCGCCGACGGCCGCGGCGAACTCGTCAAAACCCTTATCGAACGACAGTCGAAGTATGGAAAACCCGCTTATATTATCGATTGGTTCGGTTTCCGCCTCGACAACGAAGAGCCCTTCCTGATGGTGGACCCGTTCGTCTCCTATAAAAACGATATTCGAAACTACATGGACGGTCTGCCCCGGCGAGAATTTTTTGACCGGGAAGTTGTATAATTCCTGATCGAGATACTTCGACAAACCGGCGAGGCGGTTGCAAACACGCCCTGTTGCCGCTTGGCACCGCTTCCCGGAAAATCCTCCGCAACACTTACTAACCTTTCATCTATAGGGAGAACCATGGCCGGAGAATACATCTTTACCATGAGCGGCTTGGGCAAGTCCTACGGACACAAAGTCATATTAAAGGACATTCACCTGTCGTTTTACCATGGCGCCAAAATCGGCATCGTCGGCAAAAACGGATCGGGAAAATCGACGCTACTCCGCATCATGGCCCAGGAGGACGACAATTTTGAAGGCCAGGCCAAACCTCTCAAGGGAACGCGCATCGGCTACCTCCCCCAGGAGCCCCGCCTGGAACCGGGAAAAACCGTCCGCGAAGTTGTTGAGGAAGCTTTTGCCGGTATCCGGAAATCGATTGATGAATTCAACGAAGTCAGCGCCAGCATGGCCAACCCGATGTCCGATGAAGAAATGCAAAAGGCGCTGGATAAAATGGCCCGGCTCCAGGATGAAATCGACGCCGCGGACGGATGGGAACTGGGCCGGCAGGTGAGCGTGGCCATGGATGCGCTGGTCTTGCCGCCGGACGACCAGGAAGTATCCACCCTTTCCGGCGGCGAGGCCCGGCGCGTCGCCTTGTGCCGGTTGTTGCTCGAAAAACCGGACCTCATGTTGCTGGACGAACCCACCAACCATCTGGATGCGGAAACGGTGCAATGGCTGGAAGAAACGCTACGGGACTTCCCAGGCAACGTGATCATCTCCACCCATGACCGTTATTTCCTGGATAACATTACCCAGTGGATCTTGGAACTGGACGGCGGCAGGGGAATCCCGTTTGAAGGAAATTACTCCGCCTGGCTGGAGCAAAAAGCCAACCAGCTTCGACAACACGAGAAAACCGCTTCCAAACTGAGCAAAACGCTCGACCGGGAACTGGAGTGGATTCGCTCCAACCCCAGCGCCCGCAACAAAAAGAACAAGTCCCGCGTCCGGGAATATGAAAAACTCGCTTCGCAAAAAATCGTGATGCAGGAAAATCCCAGGGAAATCCAGATCGCTCCCGGCCCGGCTCTTGGCGAGTCCGTCATGGAAATCCGGGGCTTGACCAAAGGCTACGGAGAAAATCTCTTGTTTGAAAACCTGGAACTTGATATCCCGCGCGGCGCCATCGTCGGGCTGATCGGACCCAATGGAACGGGGAAGACCACGCTGTTCCGGCTAATCGTCGGCGACGACAAATCGGACCAGGGAACCGTCACCCTGGGAAAAACGGTGAGGCTGTCTTATGTGGACCAGCACCGCGACCATTTGGATGACGAAAAAACGGTGTTCGAGGAAATCGGTGGCGGAGGTGATTTCCTGGAAATCGCCGGAGCCACCGTCAACGCCCGTTCCTATGCCGCCAGCTTTAACTTCAAGGGAACGGATCAACAAAAGAAATTGGCCAACCTCTCCGGTGGCGAAAGGAATCGGGTTCACCTGGCAAAACTTTTACGGCGCGGCGGCAACGTCCTGTTGCTGGATGAGCCCACGAACGATCTGGATGTCGCCACCCTGCGTTCCCTCGAGAATGCCCTTCTGGAGTTCAACGGTTGTGTTCTGGTGATCAGCCATGACCGGTTTTTTCTGAACCGGATTTGCACCCACCTGCTGGTGTTTGAGGGCGATAGAAAAGTCCGCTGGTTCGAAGGTAATTTTGAAGACTACCGGGAAGTTCGCAAGCGGGAGCTGGGGGGCAAGGAAGAGAACCGCCGCTCCAAATACAAAAAGCTGACGATCCATTAACTTCGAACTGATTACGAGAAACAGGCCAGCCCAAGAACTGTACTATTTGGCAAACTGCCGCAGGTAGAGCACCAGTTGCCAAATCTGCTCATCCGACAGGCCGGTATAGGGCGGCATCCCGGTCCCGGGCGAGCCGTTCTTGATGATCCAAAATATCTGGCCGTCGGGAATCTCTTGCATCGTTTCCGCGCAAGTGAAGTTTCTCGGCATGGGAATCAAACCCTGCGCCATCATTCCAAAACCATTGCCATCGGCGCCATGGCAAATTTTACAGGCCGTCGGCTGGGCATCCACCTGGTAAAGGGCGCGGCCGACGTCTATATTTTCCAGGGTAGCCGGCAGAGGATTTTTTTTAACGTAAAATTCATCCGGAGCATTTGCCGTCGATCGGGTTTGCGGGCAAATTCCGGAACCTTTCCGGCCCAGACTGTGAAGCAGTCCATGCGGAACCCCCTTGTGCTTGGCAAGGAGAATTCGGCTTCCAAGGCGATCCACAGACCCGGCACGGGCCATGGGCAACATCAAAAAACTCAAGCTTGTCGCCGGCAAGACAAACAACAGAACCAACGCAAGAAGTCTTTTGTGATGTCGGCGTACGGAGCGTTTCATTGGCGGGGTAAGGATAAAAGGAAGCGACCCATGGCGTTGGCGCCATGGGTCGCTTGGTATCGTTCCGTGCGAGTGAAAAGTCAACCTTGGTAAGCCTGGCCCAAGCCGGCGGATTCTTTTTGCTCCTCATCCAAGCATATTTCACCGGTGGCTTCATTGACCGGATGCATGGATATGGCTTTATGGGTGGAGCAAACGACCACACACAGGTCACAACCCTTGCACTTCTCAGTCCTGACCAAGGCTTTCATTTTATTAGCATCCAACACAATCGTGTCCGCCTCGGGACAGTACATGATGCAAAGGCGGCATCCCTTTTCCGCCACGCATTTATCGTCATCTACAAAAGCAACGTTATACACTCTTCAACCTCTCTATTTTACAGGGCAACTGACTTTGGAAGACCCCGGTTATTAAAAGCAAACTCGCGGCGTTAAACCGCAATGGCCAAGTTACGATCTTCCGCCCATTTACCGGCCAAGCGGTAAGACTCGGCCATGGTGTCGATATTTTTTTGGATCAACTGCTCTTTTTTGGCGTATTTTTTCTTGATGGCCTCATCCAGAACGGCCGTTCCGCCGGAAGCCACGTACTTTTTGCCAAAACGTTCATTCAATGCCTTGATGAGAGCATCCATACCGACAACGCGGGTGATGCCCGCACATGCGCCGATCATGGCCATGTTGGTGGACAGTTCCGTGCCGCCGATATTCAGGGCCAGGTGAGTCGCATCACAGTTATACACCGCAACGTTCAAATCATCCAGCATCTTGTGGTCGTTCTCCGTCAGCAGATCGACACTGGCGTTGATGACAATCAAACCGTCCTTCTTGATGCCGGAGTAAAACGGCGCGGTGTAGCTCTTCTGCATGGTGATGACTTGCGCATGGAAGACCATAATCACGTCGGGGTAAACCAGCTCACCGCGATCGTAGATTTTTCCCGGCCCGATTCTGGCGTAACTTTCCGCCGGAGCCATGCGTTTTTCGGCCCCGAAAAACGGATTCGAAATGGAATACAGCCCTTCATTATTGGCGGCCATAGCAAGAAGGTGTGCGGCCGTTACGGCCCCCTGCCCGCCCAGGCCGGAAATTCGGATATTCATTCTCTTCTTCATAAAAACCTCTTTATCTCCTTTTATGGTGGCTCAAACCTGGGCCGTTTCTTTAGCCTTTTTAGCGGCCTCTCTGGCGGCTTTTTTGGCCGCTTTCTCCTTGGCATCGATTTCCGCGATCAGTTCCTTGGCGGCGTCGGTAACGTATTCCCGGTAGGCGAACCGTCCGCCGATGCCTTCCGAATCCTTCATTTCGTCCAAGCCTTCCATGCTTTGCTTGCCGATTTCCAGAATACAGGGCGTATAGATTTGAATGTAGGTCGGCCCCAGCTCGCGGGCAACAAACACGGCGTTCCTGACGGCTTTCTCAACCCGGTTGGGTTTGCTCGCCGTCATAATCACCACATACTGACAACCCGATTCGCGGGCGATCTCCGGCATACGGACCTTGTCGAACTGCTTGCCGACGGGGGCCATTTTGGAGACGAAACCTTTTTGCATCAACCCACTCTCCTGCCCGCCGGTGTTGGCGTACAGTTCGTTGTCGTAACAGATGGTGGTGAATTTTTCGCCGCGGAACCACGCCTGCAACGTCATGTCCAAGCCGATATCCACCGTGGCGCCATCACCCGCCAGAACGACAACATCCTTTTCCTTGTCGGGAAACCGCACCTTCAAGGCCCGTTTCAATCCCGAAGCCACGGCATTTTGATTGCCGAACAAGGAATGAATGTTCTGGATGGCGACATGCGGGAACACCAGACTGGTGCAACCCGTAGAACCCACCATAACGGTATCTTCGGGATTGGGCAGACTGGCCAGAATGTATCGAAAGGTGATGGACTCCGGACACCCGGCGCACAAGGAATGTGGCTCTATAAGCTCCTTGCTGGAACCGATATCCTTCCATCCCCGGCCTTCTTTCCCATAAGTGGCATTTTCCACCATGTCTTGATATTCCGGAGGCATGATATCGTACAAATCCTCACAGATGCGTATTTTCTCTTTGCTCATTAGGAGTATCCTTTTTTTATGATATTAAACGAAACACCGTTTAATCGATTGAACCAAAACACCGCCGGACAAGGCTAACGGCCCACGACGGTGGCTTCCATTCCAAGGTACTTTTTGATCTCTTCCACGATCACTTCCGAGGGCAAGGTCATCCCTCCGGCCACGTGCGGACCGAGGATAACCCGGTCGTTGTCCGGGATAACGGCTTTCACTTCGCGGCCCAACCAGCCGCTCATATTGAATTCCGGAATAAAAATGTGTTTGGCGTTGGCGGTCGCTTCCCTGATTTCCTGAGTGGGGAACGGCCGCAAAGTTTTAATTTTCACCAACCCTACTTTTATTCCCTCGGCCTCCAAAAGGCGTATGGCCTCGCGCCCCTGGGAAACCGCCGTGCCGGAACCCACGATCAGAATCTCCCGATCGATATTTTCCGTATCAATGAGGCCATCCAGCATGGGGATGGTGTGTTTCCGCGACCTTTGAATGGCGGCTCGAATCTCCTGTTGCCAGGAAGAGTGGGTGGCATAGTGGATATAGTTGGATTTCATGACGAACGGATCCCGCATCATGCGCACCGGCGGGTTTTCCATATCCATGCACGGAACCGGAGACCGGTAAGGATCATACGGAGGCAAACAAGCATTTTCCGGAATCAACTCCACCGTATCTTTGGTATGAGTCACGAAAAAACCGTCGCAACAAACCGCGATGGGCAGATGCACGTCAGGTTGCTCCGCAACGATAAATCCCTTGAGGATATAATCGTAAAGGTCTTGCGCCGTCTCGGCGTGCCAAATCAGCATTCCGGTTTCCAGCAGGAAATAGATTTCCAGCGTATCGGGCTGAATGCTCAAGGGCGAATTGATTCCGCGGCAGGTCACGCAAACCTGGATGGGCAAACGCGCCCCGGCCCACATGGGAAAATTTTCGAACGCCCGCATGGTTCCCGGACCCGCAGTGGTGGTAAACACTCTGGCGCCGCCGAAAGACGCGCCCGCACACTGGCCCATCACGGCAAACTCGCTCTCACCTCGAAAATAATCCTTCAAATAACCGTCGGCGAACAATTCGCCAATCAGCGCCGCCGCTTCACTCTGCGGCGTGATCGGATAGGCCACCGAAATATCCACGCTGGCAATGCGAATGGCTTCCCGGATTACCTCGCTACCGGTCAAAAAGCTTTTTTTCCTCTCTGTTTCGAAGAAAAAGTCATTCGGGTCGGTAAACGTCTGGTCCTTCTGGTTTTTTTGGCCGATGTTCACATTCGGCGACTGGAGAATTTTTCGCGTACTAGGAGTCACTGGTTTATTCATAATGATCGCTCCCTGAAATAGTTCAAGCAGGCCAAACGCCCACTGACAATCGGTAAGTTACACAATAAAACACCACGTTCAATTTCCATTCCCCGATGTTTGCTTCCATTTGGGGACGTGCTTAAACTGAGTGTATGGTAAAGCCTGACTTTTTACGCCCTGGCTCTTCAGCTTTTCAACGGCCGCAACCAGTTTCATGACCGACTCCGGGGTGGCATCGCGCATCGTCGTGCAGGCATCTTCATGTCCGCACTGGAGGCAGAACGCAATAGTGTAGCAATTCGTGCCGCCGCGAATAATTTTTAAAGCCAGATTGGACATGTGGCAGTGAACGCCAATGAACATGCAAACATCAATGTTGTTGTGCCAAATGGTCAGGTTGGGATGATTGGGATTAATCTCAACCGCCGGGTCAATCTTGGGGTACTTGGGGCGATAATCCGCCATGGGAATAAGACGCGCAGGAACGGCATTGGCCAACTTGCGGATAGCGGTCGCCAATCCCTCTGCTTCCTCGTTCCAACTCCAGAGCACCAGCGGACCGGGGAAAATAGTGGGCACTTTTGCTCCCAACAGCTTTCTTGCGGCATGTTCCACCGCCTCTTCTTCCGAAACCACTTTTCCCTCAATAAGCCCTTCGCCCGGATCCGGCAAAACAATTCCCATCGCCGCCGCTGCGGGCGGGAGGTAGGCCTCTGGGCCCGCCACAACTTTATACTGACTCATGCTTTTAATCCTTTTCTTTCTTAGGGTTAGGAGCCATCACTATAAACCACCAAACTGCGGGCTGTCAAACCTTTTCCTGACTGGGGCAAAGGCCCCCAGGAAATCCCGGCTCCGTGGAAAAACAATCTTATAAATTGACACGTAATTTCGATTTTTTGCGCCCTCGAAAGGCCAAAAAAAGAGATAGGAAGCTGAAGCTTATTGGATCCAAGCCTGCCCCGTCAAGCCGGAAGACAGCCCCTGCACAAGTTTGAAAGGCATTGGCTCCGGTTATAAATCGTTAACGGCCCTGATCTCTTGATCCTCCACCGTCCGATCCCCCCGCGCATCGGGCAAGGCAAAGTATTATTCCTGCACCTCATTAAGCAACGGAATGGTGAAACGACGGCCGATCCAGGACCTCTGCAAGCAAAACAATCGATTCAAACAGATTGGCGCGGCAGTTTTTTTCTCAGCTCCCGCAAAGCCGCCAAGTGCCTTTTCTCCTCAACCACAAGATGGCCGAAGATAACTCTGACATCGATTTTTCTTTCCTGATGCAACAGTTCACTCAAAACAGCGATGGAGCGCTTCTCCGACTCAATCCCAAAGTCCAAAGCTTCAAAATCGTATTCCACGTCGGGAACCTTCGCCAGCTTTCCCTTGACGGGGGGGAATATCCTGCCTTTTAATTCCTGCGAGATAAACAAATCCAGATCCTGCCGAAACACATCCGACTTGCTCTTTAAAGCAGGCAACAGGCACTTTTCCTTGACGCGCAATATTCGGATGTGTTCTTCCTCTTCCTCGATCAGTTGAGCAAACAGGTTTTTCACATCCTGGTTTTTGGCATTTTGGACGGCTTTCTTGTAAAAAGCCAATCCTTCTTTCTCAATGCTCAAACTGATTTGAATCGCGTCACAGCACTGAAAATTGATCCGAGGTTTTGTTTCGGATGCGGTCATAATCGCCTTTCCTTCCGACTTGCCCGGCTTTGCAAATCCGCTCGCTCCACATCGCATCGGCAGATTCACTCATCCAACAGTTCGGCAGTTTTGAGGCCTGCATCTCTTTTACTATACATGAAGAAATCGTCTATACATAGTAACAGGCCGCATTTTTTCAAAAATATTTTTTTGCCGAAAATATGGTATATTTAATTTGCAAGTCTTGCGAGGTAGCAGAAGCGATAAATCGCTCCAAGCAACACACGGCTTGTTGTTTCAATGAGATTTTGCCGGTTTATTATGAAAAAAATCCAGATTTTCACAGACGGATGTTGCAAGGGAAACCCCGGCCCTGGGGGATATGGCTGTATTCTCAAGCATAATGGTAAAGTCAGGGAACTCACCGGAGCCGAAAAGAAAACAACGAACAATATCATGGAAATGACGGCCGTCATCAAGGCTCTGAGCGAGTTGAAAGAACCTTGCGAAGTGGAACTGACGACGGACTCCCAATACGTCATTAAAGGAATAACCGGTTGGATTCACGGCTGGCTGAAAAACGGCTGGGTCAACTCCTCCCGCCAGCCGGTGAAAAACAAGTCCCTTTGGCAGGAACTGCATCGCTTGAATCAAAAACACAAGATTTCCTGGCACTGGATCAAAGGCCATTCCGGACATCCGGAAAACGAGCGTTGCGACGAGTTGGCCAATCAAGCCCTGAGTTCACTCTGAATTTGGAACCGCCGATGCGGAGCATGTTGTTCTCTATTTTTCCCAAACGCCCTCGAGCTTCACGCTTTTCAAAGTTTGTCTTCGCCAACCTGATACTCCTGGAATGTTTTACGTTAAATTCCTGCGTCCTGTTTCCATCCCATTTTCCTGCACAGAAGGCAGAAGTCGCTTACTCGGACCCTTTGCCCAATGCCCCCGTTTTACTCACTCCGCCGCCTGCCGTATCCGCGCGTCAACAACCTGAGCCGAATTCCCGGCCCGCCGAAACAATCCAGAATTTCCCCTCCCTGGACTCCTCTGACGATGCCAAGGAACTGCCGGAAATTTTAACGGACGACTTGGACACAAATTCTCTGGCGCAAGCGGTCGAAAATTATTTGGCGATTTTGCGCGGCCAGGATCTGCGTCAAACCGTAACCCTGGGCTCCCTCACCATGACTCTGGGCCGATTAAAAATCACCCTCGAAGAGTTTTTGGACCTGCTGAACCAAAAATTGCCCCCGGGAGAATTCACCCAAAAGCTGAAACAGTCATTTATCTTTTACGCCGCGAACAAGGACAAAAACCGCCCAATCGTTTTTACGGGATATTACACCCCCATCATTTCCGCCAGCCGTTTCAAGTGGGAGGAGTACAATTACCCGCTCTATCAAATGCCGAAAAGCTTGACCAGGGACCAATACATGCATCAACAGTGGTTGCCGAACGAAACGCACACCGTCGCATATCTGGAAAAAGACGACCCCAACTTCACCCGCGAAGACATTGACGGCCACCGGATTTTGCAAAATGAAAACTTGGAAATCGCCTGGCTGAAAAATGACCTGGAAAGATATTTCCTCCACATTCAGGGTTCCGGCATCCTCGAATATCTGGACGGCACCCGGGAGGGAGTCCGCTATGCGGGATCCAACGGCTATTCCTACCAGACTATCGGAAAACTGATGCTTCGCGACGGAGTCCTTGAACCCTCACAAGGTTCCATGCAGGGAATCAAGAAATATTTCGAGGATCATCCCTGGGACATCGAGAAGTATCTTTTCCAGAACAAACGCTACATTTTTTTCGAATTAACCGACGGCAAACCGCGCGGTTCCAGCGGCGCCGAAGTGGTTGCCGGACGGTCTATCGCTACCGACCCGGTTTTTTATCCTCCGGGCGCCCTGGCCTTTATCATGGCCAAAAAACCGGCGCTCAATGACAACGATGAAATCACGGGGTGGAAAAAATTCTCGCGCTTCGTGGTTAACCAGGACACGGGAAGCGCCATCAAGGGGCCAAGGCGGGTGGACTTGTATTTCGGCGTCGGCGACCGAGCCGGCGCGGCGGCGGGACACTACATGGAAACGGGGGAAATGTTTTTTCTGATCAAAAAATAACCGCCGCAAACACTGCGGCGGCAAGTCCGGGTGGGCGGAAATCGGTATCTTGGCGGCTCAAACCCTCGTGGCTTCGCCCGCCGCAACTTTGTACCCCAACAACCTCAGAAGCCCATCGACAATGGTGATCGGATGGGGCGGGCATCCAGGAATGTAAAGGTCCACGGGAACCGTGCCATCCGCGCCGTTATGCTGTTCCGAGTTGCCGCGGAACGGCCCGCCCGCTATGGCGCAAGCGCCGGCGGAAATTACGATGGTCGGTTTCGGAACGGAATCGTAGGTCTTTTTGAGCGCCAACCGCATGTTCTCCGAAACCGGGCCGGTCACCAGTATTGCGTCCGCGTGGCGGGGCGAGGCAACCACATGAATGCCAAACCGCGTGGTGTCGAACACGATATTTTGCGTCGCGTTCACCTCGGCTTCGCAACCCATGCAACCCGCGGCGCTGACCTGGCGAATGCCGAAGGACCCCTGGTAGAGCTTTACCAGCTTTTCTTCCATACCGGAAGCAAGTTTCAGACCTTCATCACTGATAACCAGGTCCTCCTTCTTGCTGGCGCAACAATACAGGTCCTTGGTGTAGCGGATGGCGCCCTCAGGGCAAGCTCTTTCACACTCTACGCAGAACAGGCAGTTGCCAAGGTCTATTTTCACCCGACCGTTGTCTTTGGAAATCACTTCTGTCGGGCAAGCGTCAATACAGGCCTTGCAATCGTCCACACATTTTGAACTGTCGATTTTCGGCGTACCCCGGTAGCGCTCGTAGACGCCCGGATATTTATCGGGATAAACCGTCGTATGGTGCCCCTGCCGAAATCTTTCAAAGAGTTCTTTTAACATGAAAATCCCTTACAAGTCATACCCGCAATAGGATAGATTGTGACTTTTGTTGTTGATCGGAAAGTGAGAAATCTCCTCGCCGCGTAGCGCAAGACTGAGACCCTGCCAATTGTGAAATGAAGGGTCCTTTATTTTATAACGCTCAAATTTCCCCGCCTCGTCGGTGATAACGGCATGAACCGTTTCTCCGCGCCATCCCTCCACCAGCGTGCAAACGAAGCTGTTGGGAGCCAGCGTTTTCACCTCATTGCAGAGTTCTCCCGAAGGCAGTGAACCCAGCATTTTCATAATAAAATCGTAGGAGCGTTGCATTTCCATCCATCGGATCATGGCTCGCCAATAAACGTCGCCCGGTTTTCTGTCGGCCACGGAAATGGGAATCGGATGGGTGACATACGCACCCGTTGGGTAATCGATTCGGACATCACGCGGAATACCGGCGGCCCGGCCGGTCGGCCCGACCAATCCAACGCCCACGGCATCTTCTGTCGACACCCTGCCCGTTCCTTCAAACCAAGTCAGCATCGACGGCTTGTCCCAAATCAAACCCACCGCGCCGGAAATTTCCCGAAAGGCATTTTTCAGCTTTTTGCTCAGCCTGTCCAGACAAGGAGGATCGATATCCCACCCGACACCGCCGGGAACAACCATACTGCGGCTGAACCGACTGCCGCAAATCTCGGCAGAGGAATTCAACAGCTCGGCGCGAAGCCTGCCGCAGAACATGGCAACGGGAAGATACCCCACGTCCAGGGCAAGAGCGCCCAGATCGGTATTGTGACAAGTCAATCTTTCGATTTCCAGGCCGATGGCGCGGATAACATTCGCCCGTTCCGACACGAAAGTTCCGGAAAGCGCCTCCAGCGCCTCGCAGTAGGCTGTCGTATGGCCGACGGTCATATCGCCCGCTATGGTTTCCATTTGCCACAAAGTGATTCTGTGCGGACCCCCCATCACCGCTCTCTCGATACCCCGATGCTGGTACCCTAGGGAGATCTCAAGATGAAAAACTCCTTCGCCGTGGCACTGAAACCGGAAACAACCCGGCTCAATAACGCCGGCATGTACCGGGCCAACATTTACCTCATGGATTTCTTCTCCTTCAACCCGGAAAAATTCCGTAACACCTATCTGCGGCGTGTCGATTTTCGCATCATTATAGGGTTTATGAAACCGGACCGGTTTGAGCCAGGGATGGCCTTCCGGCTTGACGCCGTATTGCTCATAAACCTCCCGCTCGAACAAGTGAAATTGCGGGCACTCCGGAGTGAGGGAGGCATAAGAATCGCCGACATCCGCCGCCATAACCGCTATCTGATGGCTGTCGTGCAACCCCAGAACGGCATAAATCCTGACGGGGCCGGAACTCTTCTGGTGGCCAAAAAATTTCGACACCTTGGCGCCATTTTTTACCGTGTCGATAAGGTATGAGCGCATGTCGTCGAATTCGACCACGGGAATATCCGCAAGCGGCGTCACCTGACCGTTTTTCAGCAGTATCGGGCTCGCGCTCATAAACCGCCTCCCAGGGTGCTCGCAAAAAGGTTAAGAATATCCTTCAAGAAAGAAGGTATACACAACCCAAGAATAAGCGTTGAAACCGCAAGGATAATCGGCGGCAGG